>DASXPG010000179.1:0-6478 GCA_036493755.1 Gemmatimonadales bacterium | reverse complement strand
CGCCTTCTTCGTCACACTGACGGCGCGCCAGCGCGCCGGGGAAACGAAGTCGGTCTGGGTCTGGTATCACGGCAAGCCGCGCATCGGCCGCCGGCTGCCGTGGGATGGCGGCTTCACTTTCCCGATGGACAGCCTCGGCCGCCAGTGGGTCGCGACGGCCAATGAGGGACTCGGCGCCAGCGTCTGGTGGCCCAACAAGGACTACCTTGCCGATGAGCCAGACAGCCAGCGCATCGCGATCACCGTTCCCGATCCGCTGATGGATGTCTCCAACGGCCGGCTCCGCGGCACCACGCACAACAGCGACGGCACCACGACCTTCGAGTGGTTCGTCACCGAGCCGATCAACAACTACGATGTCGAGATCAACGCCGGCCACTACGCCCACTTCAGCGACTCGCTGATAGGCGAGGGCGGGACGCTGACGATGGACTTCTGGCCCCTTGATTACCACGTGGATGCGGCGCGGCGCCAGTTCCGCCAGGCGACATCGATGATGAAGTGCTTCGAGCACTGGTTCGGTCCCTATCCCTGGTATGCCGACGGCTACAAGCTGATCGAGACTCCGCACCTCGGGATGGAGCACCAGAGCGGGGTCGCGTATGGCAACCATTTTCTCCAGGGCTATCTCGGCCGCGATCTCTCGGGAACCGGAATCGGCCTCCAGTGGGATTTCATCATCGTGCACGAGAGCGCCCACGAGTGGTGGGGGAACAGCATCTCGGGCCAGGACCACGCCGACATGTGGGTCCACGAGAGCTACGCCAATTACGCCGAAGGGATCTACAGCGAATGCCAGATGGGCAAGACGGCGGGCGCGGCGTACATGATCGGCGCTCGGCGCGGTATCCGGAACGACACACCGGTCATCCCGGTACGCGGCGTGAATGCCCAGGGCTCGGGGGATATGTATCCCAAGGGCGGCAACATGCTGCACACCATCCGCACGCTGCTCGATGATGACGACAAGTGGCGCGGGATCCTGCGCGGGTTGCAAAGCACCTTCCGCCACCAGACGGTGACGAGCCAGATGGTCGAGGACTACATCAGCCAGCAGGCGGGGATGGACCTGAGCAAGATCTTCGCCGAGTACCTCACGACGACGATGGTTCCTTCGTTCGAGTACCGCTCGGAGGGAAATTCAATCTCGTACCATTGGGCCAACGTCGTTCCGGGATTCGCCATGCCGTTGCGCATCCAGGTTCCCGGGCAGGGCACCGTGACGTTGCATCCCACCGAAGCGTGGCAGGCGCTGGCGGTCAATTCGCCCGACGCGGCGCAGCTGGTGGTGGATGAGAACTTCTACGTGACGGTGAAGAACGTGAACGCCCCGGTCAACGCGTCGGGGTCGGGTGGTCGTTAGGCGGTCAGCGGATGGGGCGGCAGCCGGGGATCCGGAAGCCGCCTATCCGCGTTGAATAGCTCGGCGCGTCCTTCTTGAGATAATCGCCGACGTACCAGATGGTGCAGTCGTCGCTGGGGTCCATGGCGGTCTGCGCGTAGTCCTCCCACCGCATGGTGTTCGTCTGGACCCCGTCTCCTTCGGCGAGCACCGTCTCTGCCAGCGTCAGCATCCCCCTGGGATCGCCGTCACGGCGCGCCGCGAAGCGCTGCCCGGCGAAGCGCGGCGATCCACCGTACGAATAGCCGATCCCGATATCGCCGCGGCTGTCCATCGCCGGGCTCGCCATCCAGCGGAATGCCGAGTCGGGGGCCAGTGTGCCTTGCTGCCAGAGCCCGATATTTCGGTGCTTGTCGAGCCGGAATTCGTACCAGCGAACGCCCCCCGCGCCGGCCGATGTGTTCACCGAGTGCACCGCAACGATCGACGCGCGCTTCCCGATGCGGCGGTACACCAGCCGACTCATGATCTTGTCGCCCTGCGCGTCGAGCCGGCGGTCGGTGCCGGGTTGCGGAACGCAGTTGGAGAGCTGTCCATCGCAGAGATAGTGATACGGGGCGACCGGAATCCGGGCCGGGCCGTCCACCCGCGTTCGCGACGGATCATTCCAGTCCACGTGGAATGTCCACGCCAGTACCACGCTGTCTTCCATGATGCGATTCAGCTGTGCGCCGCCGGCGGCCATCATGATGTTGGGCGCACCATCGGGCGGTGGTGACCGGCCGTCGACGTCGGCGTTGTTGAGGAAATTCACGCCGTCGATGATGACGCACTGCTCGGTCGCATTTTCGCCGCGCAGCATCCGGTTGCGATCCACCACGCAGGCCTGTTTCTGGATCACCTCGTCGCCGGTACTGGTCGGCACGTAGTAGCCGTCGGGCCAGACCGCGGGCCGCGGATAATCGGGGAAGAGCGGCCGGATGAACTCGTAGCGATACCACGGCCCAAACGGATCGGTCGTGGTGCTCACCGCATAACACATGGCGTAGGAGCCCGTCTCGCGTGTCGCCGGATTGGGCCGCGGTCCGGGTGGTGCGGGCGGAGTCGGCGGCGCCCGCGGCGGAACGAAGAGCGACTCGGCCGCGCCCGGCTGGCCGACGTGCCGGATCTGGCTGGCGACCGCGGGGCCGCCCGACACCGGCGCGGCCGGCTCATCGGGTGTGACCGGCATGCGGCTGAAGATCGGCATCACGATGAGCCAGCGGTCGGCGAGTTGATCGTAGCGCACGACGGCGTCGCCGTTATTGTGGGTTTCGCACACTCCGCCGAAACCGCGAAAGACATTGTCGGTCGGCACCGGGCCGTAGAGCGCCGTGCCGGTGGTGTCGTAGCGCCGGCCTTTCTTGCTGAAGATCGCCATCCGGGTGTTGACGATCTGGATGATGTGGTCGGGTCCGACGGCGAGGCTGTTGTCGGATGGATTGCGGAGCGAGGCATTCCCCTGCGGCCCCACGAAATCGGTGCCGATGCCATCGAAGCTGGCAACGATCTGTGCTGGAGGCCGCGCACCGGGCGCACGCTGCTCCACACTCTCGGCACCGCGCGGCATCGCCGTGCTCGAGGCCGGCGGTCCCGCCGGCTGTTGATCGTCGGCTTCGGCGTCGCTGTCCCGAACCGCGTGCGCCGGCCGGCATCCCGCGAACGCCAGGATGCCGGCCAGCAAATAGATGCGCGTCGCCGCGAGTGTTACCGGCGCTCCATCGGCATGTGGTTGAAGAGTCCGATCATGACTTCAGTCTCCCAGAAATTCTGCCAATGGCGCAAGACGGGGAACCTCGTCTCCCAGCACTTTGAGCGTGGCGGTAATCGGGATGGCCAGGAAGGCGCCCGGTACTCCCCAGAGAAACCACCAGAAGAGCACGCAGATAAGTACCGCAACGGGATTGAGCTTGAGGCGCCCGCCGAAGAGAATCGGAGATACGAGATTGTTCTGCAAGGTCGTGATCAACAGGTAGACCCCCGGTATGACCAGGGCATGTCCGATCGTGGGGAAGACGGTAAAGGCGCTGATTCCAAGCAGGGTGATCATCGTCGCCGCGCCGAGATACGGCACGAATTCGAGGACGAAGGTCAGCAGGCCCCAGACCAGAGGGTCGGGCATTCCCAGAAGTTTGACCGCGATGCCGACGGCGATGCCCTGGCCGGCGTTGATGGTGGCGGCGAGGAGGAGCCAGCGCGCCACGATGCTCTCGGTGGCGTGCAGCACCTCGGTCGCGGTGCGTTTATCGCCGGTTTCTGGCAGCACCCTGACGAGTTTGCGAAGGAAGAGATCGCCCGTAGCGAGCATCAGGTAGGTGAGTAGTATCACCTCGGCGAGCGTCGCGATCAGCGAAGTAGTGGCCCCGAGAATACGGCTCATCAAGGAGGGACCAGCCGGCTCGGGAGAAGGCGGCGGCGCTGCCGGCTGGCCGGCGGGATGTCCATCCTGTTTGCCTTCGGCGGCTTCGCTGATGCGCTGAAAGGGCCGTCGCAGCGTGGCCAGCTTGCGCCGGGCGCTGGTCAGCGCCGTGGGTGCCTTGCTGGCCCAGTTCTGCGCCGGGATCGAGATGGCCCACACTGCCCCGACCGCAAGCACTACGATCACGATGACTACGACCGCCGCGCCGAGCGGGGTGGGCAGATGGGTATGCTCGAGCCACCGTACCATCGGGCGCAGCAGCGCGTGAAAACAGAGCGCCAGGGCGATGGGAATGAAGAAGCTGCGCGCCAGGAACAGCGCGCCTATCGCCAGCAAGGCGGCGATGATCGTCAGGGCGACAGGGGACCGTAGCGATGGTACACGGCGGGCGGGAGGGTTCACGCCATAGGTTACCCCGCAGAGCCGGACAAGCGCCAACCAGCCGCCACCGGTAGAATCACTGCCGTGCCTGGCCATCGAGTGAGAGTCGTCGCGCTGATCCTCGGGATGCTGGCCGCCGGCTGGGTCGGCTGGCTCACCCGCGCCCCTGGTCCCGGCCTCTCCCCCGACGGAATGTCCTATCTCGGCGCGGCCCGATCGATCGCCGCGGGCCACCTGCCTTACGTCCCCTTTGCCGACTGGTCCGACGACGACAGTACCTCCCGGCTGAGGGACTATCCGCCTGGGTTCTCCACGCTGATCGCGGTTGCTTCGTTCCCGAATCGGCCCGCGGAATCGGGCGGCCGATGGGTCGAAATCGTGGCGGCGTTCGTCGTCGTGGGCGGCATCGCGCTGATCCTCGGCCGAGCCCAAGGAGCGATGACCGGCATCGCGGGCGCGCTGGCCTTCGTTGCGGCGCCGGTTTTCATCGCCGATTACTCGATCGTGCTGAGCGAGCCGCCCTTCCTCGCCATTCTCGTCGCGCTGCTCGGCGTGCTTGCGCTGGAATCTCCTCCGGTCTGGCTCGTCGCTGCGCTCTGCTCGGCGGGAGTGATGGTGCGCTACGTCGGGTTGTTTCTCGCCGGCGCCGCGGCGCTCTCGATGTTTCTGCGCGATGGCCCGATGCCCAGCCGGCTGAAGCGCGCCATGGGTGTGTCGCTGCCGCCGCTCGGGGTCTTTCTGGCGTGGAATCACTGGGCCGGCGGCGCGAGAGAATACGGACTCAAGCCCGGATTCCTGAAAACGCTCGCCCAGGGCTCGGTCACGGTGCAGACGTGGCTCGCCCCATGGGTCGATGAACCGCTGCCTCGGCTGCTGTTTGCGCTGATCGTCCTCGGCCTTGTCGGCGCCGCAATCGTAGGCGTCCGGCGCGCAGCACCTGTCTCACCCAGTCAACGCATCCGTCGCGCGGCGCTAATTCTCGCGGCCGGTTTTGTGGGGATGATGCTCTTTTCCCGGCTCGTTGCCGACGACGCAATCATCTTCGACGACCGGCTGCTGTCGCCGCTTCTTCTATTCGCCGTCGTTGTCACGGCTTCGGCATGCGGCGATCTGTGGGCAATGTGGAGCGGGCGCATGCGAGCGCTGGTAGCGTCACTCTTCGTCGCATGGCTTCTCGGCTCGATGAGGCTGGACCAACCATTGGTGAACGATCTGCTCGTGGATGGCTGGGGTTACGCCAGCGCCGATTGGCAGTCGAGCGAAGTGGCGCAGTGGCTCCGGACCGACGGACGACGCTACGCGCTGTATTCCGATAACGCCTCGGCGACGTACTCCCTCGATCACCGGCCGTCGCGCGTCATCCCCGACTCCACCACGCCGGCGATCATGGCTGGCTTCGGCGATGCGCTGCGAGCGCATCCGTCTGCGCTCATCGGATACGCGAGTCCGTACTCACCCGACGCACCACGAGCTGGGCTATTTGCCAGGAGGATCGGATTGGTTCAAGTGCTGCGGTCTGATGAGGCCGCTGTCTGGGTCACTGCCCCAGCGGACAGTCAGCGAGTGAGATAGACGAGCAGGATCAGCACCAGTCCCAGAAGGAGCAGGATCAGTCTCCTGGGCGTCTGGGCCTTGTGGCGAGTCCCGACTTCGCCGGTCTCACGCGGACTACCAAGCCCGAGCACGCGCAGGCTATGGCGCAACCCGATGGGCGCGCGCGGAACCATGGGCGGCTGGGACGGCGGCGACGGCGCAGCGGGCTGGGTGAGAACCGGCGGTGGCTCGCCGAGCTCGCCCATGCCGAGGATGATCGCGACCGACTGCCGCATTCTTGACGCCATCGTGGGAATGGCGCGCGCGTCATAGTCGGCGAGCGCTTCGTAGGCCTGGTTGATGCGGCTGAGGTTGTCGCCGGCCTTCGCCTGGAGACGCTCGTCGTGGGCGAAGCGATCGGGGTGCCAGACCTTGGCGAGATCGCGCCACGCCATCTTGATGTCGTCGGCGGATGAGCCCGGCGGGATGCCGAGGATGCGGAGGGCGCGCAGGTGATCCATTCGCGCGCTAAGTTCTCACAACCTTCCGTCCCGGCGCCAGAGGATGCCGCTGATCGAATTCGATACCGCGCCCCAGATCGCCCTGCACGTCGCCCATTATTGGGGAACGACGCTGCCGGCCGACCTGCGCCCCGGCGGCTCGCTGACCCTCCCGGCCGATGGCTGCATCGCGCTGGTTTCCCAGCGAACGCTGAGAGGCGATGTGCGCGCCGCGCTGATCGGACCGCGCGCCGAGTCGCTGTC
>DASXPG010000178.1:0-7861 GCA_036493755.1 Gemmatimonadales bacterium | reverse complement strand
TTCGAGGTCGCCGCGGTGCGCATCGGATTTCTGAAGGATGCTGGTCGGGAAATGCGAAAGGAGACGCAGGACTTCTGGAATCGGCTGGTCGCGGACGCATCGTCGTCCTTGTAACCGTCATGGTCGGGGTGTTGCTGGCGGGGATCGGTACCTGGTACCGGGTGCGCCACCAGGAAACAGGGCAGCCGGACCTCATGGGCCCGCTGGCCAATGGTGCGCCGCGCGTCCAGGTGGAGGTGCTCAATGCTTCGCCGGGGGCGGGACTGGGACGGGTCGCGACCCACAAGCTGCGCGACGCCGGGCTCGACGTGGTCTACTTCGGTACCGACACGGCGCAGACTCTCGACAGCACCCAGATCATCGTGCGGCGCGGCGACTCGACCGCCGCCGTCCGGGTGCGCCAGGCGTTAGGCGCCGGCCGGGTGCGCCTTGCCGCGGACTCGGCGCGGCTCGTCGACATCACCGTCAGACTGGGAAAGGACTTCGCCGCGCTGATCCGCCAGCCGTAGCTGCCCGCAGGCGGCGTCGATATCGAGGCCGCGGCTCTTGCGCAGGACCGCCTCGACGCCGCGCTTCTTCAGTGACGCGACAAAGCCGTGCTGGCGCCGCTTCGGCGAGGGCGTCAGGTTGCCGGCCCCGCCCGGATGCAGCGGCAGGACGTTCACCAGCGCGCTGCTCTCCTTCGCCAGCTTCGCCAGTGCCGCCGCGTTTTCCTCGTTGTCGTTGACTCCCTCGATCAGCACGTACTCGAAGGTGATGCGGCGCTTGAACTGCTTCGCCGCCGCCAGCACCTCGGCCAGCGGATAGCGCTTCTCGATCGGCATCAGGCCGAGGCGCGTCTCGCTGGTCGGCGCGTGCAGCGAGATCGCCAGGCGGAATTGCTCGGGCCGCTTTGCCAGCTCGGCCATCCCCGGCAGAATGCCGACCGTGGAAATGGTGATGTGCCGGGCGCCGATCCCCAGTCCCCTGGGATCGTTGAGGATCGTCAGCGCGGCGGAAACCGCGGGCCAGTTGAGGAGCGGCTCGCCCATCCCCATGAAGACGATGTTGGTGGGTTTCGACGGATCGTCCTGGAGCAGCATCTCGCGCACCTGCCCGGCGATTTCCCACGCGTCGAGGTTGCGGTGCAGTCCCATCGTGCCGGTAGCGCAGAAGCTGCAGCGCAGCGGGCATCCCGATTGCGACGAGATGCACAGGGTGCGCCGCTCCCGCTCCGGTATCATCACCGATTCGATCGCTTCGCCGTCGGCCAGCCGCCACAGGTATTTCACCGTGCCGTCGGCCGACTCCTGCCGTATACCCAGAGAAAGGTGCTCGAGGGGCCAGTCGGCATCGAGCGATTCGCGCAACGCCGCCGGCAATTCCGTGGCGTCGGCCCAGGAACGCACCGGCCGCTGCCAGAGCCGCGGCAGGATCTGGTTGAGCCGGTAGGCGGGCTCGCCGCGATCGCGCAGCCACTCGCCGAGCAGTCCGCGAGCCCCGTCAGGCGCCACGCCGAGAATCGAGGGGCGGGTCGATTCGTTCATTTGAACAAGGCGGTGAGCCCGAACCGGTACGTGGCGCCGAAGGCGTTCACCCCGCCGTCGCGCCCGATGCGGACCACGTAGCGGCCCGCGGCGATGCCGATCCCCAGCAGGCTGCGCCAGACCGCGTCGCTCGCCGTCTCTTCGCGCGAGGCGCCGGCATCCAGGGTGAGCGCGCTGCCTAACGAGAGGCCGCCGGAAATGAGCTGCTGGGTGTCGTTGTCGGTCCCGCGGGTGAGCCCGTAGCGGAGCGCCAAGGTGGTCGGCGCGCCCCAGGCGTCGAAGCGCGACGTCCGCACCTCGGCGCCGGCCGAGTAGGTGGCGGCGTCGCGGCCGCTGCGGCTGAAGGTCGGGTCGAAGAAGCGGGTGGACACCCCCAGCCTCAGGTGCGGGATGCGGGTGTACTGCGCGCCGAAATCGAGGCCCGCCTGCGAATGGCTCGCGAAGGCGAGCCGGCCGGAGAGATAGCGCAAGGCAACCCCGCCGCTCAATCCGCTGGCGAGCGGCCCGGCGAGGCCGATGGATGCGGTCTCGTTGTAAATCGCCAGGGAGGAGCTCAGCAGCTCCGGGCTGGTCTCGGTGTAGCCCACGCCGGCGACGCCCAGCCGGCCGTAGGTCACGCTGATGCTGCTATGACGAAAGGCGCGCCAGGTGAGGGCGGCCATGCCGCCGGTGACGCCGACTTCGTCGGGCGAATGGACCGCTTCGAGGCCGAGTCGGAGCCGGCTGGCCGAGTCAAGGAAGACCACCGGGGTCCAGAAGGCGGCGGCGCCATCGTCGGAAAGGGGAGCGGGTACCAGCAGCGTACTTTGGGCTACCCGCCACAGGTCGGAGGCGACCGATCCCTGCGCCCGCGCCTGACCCGCCGTCATGGCGATCAGGAGAAGGGCCGGCAGGGTGCGCATCCGCGAAGCTTACCCCCGCCGCGTTCCTTGCTCAAGTGATGGCGCCACAGTAACTTCCGCGACAGTGCTGCTGGGCCAGCTCCTCACCGCCGATCACATCAAGGTCCCCCTCGATTCCCGGGACAAGCTGAGCGTGCTGCGCGAACTGGTAGCCCTCCAGGCGAACACGTCGGGGGGCGAGCCGGCCGACATCCTGCGCGCGGTCCATGAGCGCGAAGAGATGCAGTCAACCGGCTTCGGTTACGGGGTCGCGATCCCCCACGCCCGCACGCCGACGGTCGATGGCCTCTGTATCGTGGCGGGGCGCACCGCGCAGCCCCTCGACTACGGTGCCGTCGATGGCCAGCCGGTCCGGCTGCTTTTTCTTGTCGTGGCGCCCGAGTCGGCGGCGGGTGACCAGGTCCGCGTGCTGTCGCGCATCGCCCGGCTGATGCGGCGGGATTACCTGCGCGAGCGGCTGCTGAAGGCGGCCAATGCGGATGATTTCGCGGCGGTGGTGCGGGAAGCGGAGCCGATATGACGGAGCTGACGATGGCGGAGATCATGAACGACGGGTCGGCGCGGGCGCCGATCACCTTGCGGCGTGCCTGGATCGCGGTCGGTGTCTGGCTGGTGTTCCAGCTGACCCTCACCACGCTCCCCGGGAATTCCTTTCCCGAGATGCACACCTTTTTCCGCCTCGACTGGACGGCGCATTTCTGCATGTACTTCGGTCTCGCGGTGCTGCTGACCCGGGTGGCCCGGGCCTCGGGCTGGCCGGCCCGCGCGCTGTTCGTGGTCTGGGGCGCGATCCTGCTGCTGGGAGCGCTCGACGAGCTGCACCAGCTCTTCATTCCGAGCCGCGATTGCGAATTCGGTGACTGGGTGATGGATGCGTCAGGCGGGGGCTGCGGGCTCCTGGTGGGAACCTTTCTGGCGAGGACGCGGTGGGCAGCGTTTCTGATGCGATGAATGCCACGACGATGCGGACCCACCTGGCCGGCGAGCTCCGCGCGGCCCACCAGGGCCAGGAAGTACGCCTGGGCGGCTGGGTTCACCGCCGCCGCGACCTCGGCGGCCTGGTCTTCATCGACCTGCGCGACCGGGCCGGCCTGGTCCAGGTCGCCTTCCCCCCGGAGTCGGGCGAGGCCTATCGCCGGGCCGCGTCGCTGACCGCGGAGACGGTCGTCCTGATCCGCGGCACGGTGGCGGCGCGTCCTGCGGGGCAGGCCAACCCGGAGATGGCGACGGGCGAGATCGAGGTGCGGGCCAGTGCGGTCGAGATCGTGGGACCGGCCCAGACACCGGCCATCCCGGTCGCGTTAGGCAGGGGCGAGACGCTCGCCTCCGAGGACCTGCGGCTGCGCCACCGGCATCTCGACCTGCGGCGCCCCGAGCTGTTCGCCAATCTCGAGCTGCGCCACCGGCTGCTCCAGCGCAGCCGCCGGGAGCTGACGGCGCGGGGCTTCATCGAGGTCGAGACGCCGATCCTCACCAAGCCCACGCCCGAAGGCGCGCGCGACTACATCGTGCCCTCGCGGGTGCATCCGGGGGAGTTCTACGCGCTGCCCCAGTCGCCGCAGATCTACAAGCAGCTGCTGATGGTGTCGGGCTTCGACCGCTACTTCCAGCTGGCGCGGAGTTTCCGCGACGAGGATCTGCGCGCCGACCGGCAGCCCGAATTCACCCAGATCGACCTCGAGGCGAGCTTCGTCGGGCCGGAAGATGTGTATGCGCACGTCGAAGCCGTGATGGTCGCGCTCTGGGCCGAAGCCGGCCACAGCGTCCAGGCGCCGTTTCCGCGGATGTCCTATCGCGACGCCATGACCCGCTTCGGATCGGACAAGCCCGATCTGCGCTTCGGGCTGGAGATCCGCGACGTCTCGGCGGCGATCGGCGAGGGGAGCGGCGATTTCCTGCGGACCGCGGTGGAGCGCGGCGAGGTGGTGCGGGTCATCCCGGTCACGGGCGGCGCGGCGTTGTCGCGCAAGGACTTCGACCAGCTCACCGAGGAAGCGAAAACCATGCGCGCCACCGGACTGCTGTGGGCGAAGAAGGCCGGCGGCGCGGTTACCGGCCCCGGCGCCAAGGCCCTGGGCGAGGCGGTGATGAACTCGTTAGGCCTCGCCGACGGCGATGCGGTGGTCGGCTGCTCGGGACCCGAGGTCACGGTCTGCGCGGCCCTCGGCCGCGTGCGGCTCGAACTGGCGAAGCGCCTGCCCACGCACCACGGTCCGCGCACCCAGCATCATTTCACCTGGATCGAGGCCTTCCCGATGTTCGAGAAGGACCCCGCGACGGGGGTGCGGGCGCCGATGCATCACGCCTTCACCGCGCCCCACACGGACGACCTGGCGCTGCTCGAGAGCGACCCCGACCGGGCGCGCTCGACGCACTACGACGTCGTCTACAACGGCGTCGAGCTGGGCAGCGGCAGCATTCGCATCGTGGATCCGGCTCTCCAGCAACGGGTGTTCGATCGCCTGGGGATCGGGGAAGCCGAGGCCCAGCGGCGTTTCGGATTCCTGCTCGAAGGGCTGCGCGCCGGAGCGCCGCCGCACGGGGGCATCGGCATCGGCTTCGACCGGATCGCGATGCTGCTCGCCGGCGCGGAGTCGTTGCGCGACGTCATCGCCTATCCCAAGACCGCGGCCGCGCGAGCGCTCTTCGAGGGCGCGCCGGCGCCGGTTCCCGACGAGGACCTTGCATTGCTGAAAATCGAGATCAAGACGGAGGTCCACACGTGACCGCTGGCGAAGAAATCATCCACCGGCTCGATACCGAGGGCGCCGATCCCCTCACCCTCGCCGGCGTCAACGACGCCAACATCCACGAGCTGGCGCGCCTGCTGGGTGTGCGGCTGTCGATGCGTGGCGAGCAGCTCATCATCGCCGGACCACTCGAGGCGGTAGAGCGGGGAACGCCGATCGTGCAGCTGCTGATCGAAGCGGCCCGCCTGGGCGAAGAGATCGGCGTCGAGGAGGTACGGCGCTTGGTGGACGACGCCGGGCGCGGCCGCTTGCCGAGCGCGGTCGCCGGCGATCAGCAGAAGATCATGCTCCCCGGCCTGCGCCGGGTGGTGACGGGAAAGACCGCGGGCCAGCGGTCCTATCTGCAGACCATGTACGAGAACGAAATCGTGGTCTGCATCGGACCCGCCGGCACCGGCAAGACGTACATGGCGGTCGCCGTCGCGGTCGACATGCTGCAGAAGAAAAAGGTGAAGCGCATCATCCTCGCCCGTCCGGCGGTCGAGGCCGGCGAGCGCCTCGGCTTCCTTCCCGGCGATCTGCAGGCCAAGGTGGATCCGTACCTCCGCCCGCTCTACGACGCCCTCGAAGACATGATGACCCACGACAAGGTGCAGCGCGCCCTCGAGTCACGGGTGATCGAGATCGCGCCGCTGGCGTACATGCGCGGCCGCACGCTGCAGGATGCCTTCGTGATCCTCGACGAGGCGCAGAACACCACCGGAATGCAGATGAAGATGTTCCTCACCCGGCTGGGGGTGAATTCGCGCGCCGTCGTCACCGCCGACAAGACCCAGATCGATCTGCCGGTGCGCGAAGAATCGGGAATTCTCCAGGTCGAGCGGGTGCTGCCGGGGATCGATGGCATCGGATTCTGCTATCTCGAGGATGTCGACGTCGTGCGGCATCGGCTCGTGAAGGACATCATCAGGGCGTACCAGGAGGACGCCGCGGGTTGACCGCGGAGGTAGTGGTGACTGCGCGGGCCTCGATTCCCATGTCCGCAGCCAGCGTCTCGAGGCTCATCACCGGCGTCCTGCGCGGCGAGCGGGCCCGCGTCGTGTCGCTTTCGGTCACCTTCGTGGGACCCGCACGCATCCGCACGCTCAATCGGACATATCTGGGCCACGATCGGGCAACCGACGTCATTGCCTTTGCGCTCACGGCTCCCGCCACACTCCAGCCTCCAGTCTCCGGCGTGATCGGCGACGTTTACATCTGCCCGGCGGTCGCGCGCCGGCAGGCCAGCGCGTTCGGCACCAAGCCAAGAGACGAGCTTCGCCGCCTCGTCGTCCACGGCGTGCTGCATGTCCTGGGCTACGACCATCCTGACGGCGCGGACCGCACCGATTCGGCGATGTGGCGGCGCCAGGAGCGGCACCTGAAAGCGCTGCGTTGAGTCCCAACGGCGTGCCGGTCCTTTTCGCCCTGCTCGCGGCGCTCTGGGCAGCGCTGCTCGCGCTGGCCGAAGGGGCGCTGGCCGCCAATCCCGGGCTTGCGGCGCGGGGCCTTCCGCCGCTCTATGCGGAAAAGCCGGAGCGGCTGCGCCGCGGCCTCGCGATCGGGCGCATCTGTCTCATCACGCTCGCGGCCTTCGCCCTCTCGGGTGCGTTGCGCTGGTGGGACGAAAGCCCGCTGATCGCCATTGGCTGGCTCGCCGGGCTCGTCATCGGCGTCGTCGTCGTCGCCGACCTGCTGCCCCGCGTCATTGGACTCTGGAAGGGCGGGGTCGTGGGTCCCGCGGCGGTGCGGCTGACGGGCGCGACGCTTTCGCTTCCCGCGCCGCTCTTCGTCGTCGCCGGCATCCTCGACCGCGCCTTTTCCCGCATGTTCGGCGTCGCCGAACCGGGCCAGCGCGCTCCCGAGCCGGCGCAGCGCGACATGCTCCTCGGCGTCTTCGCCCTCACCGACACGATGGTGAGTGAAGTGATGACGCCGCGCATCGACATCATCGGCATCGAGCTGCACGCCGAGTTCGCCGACGTCATCGCGCAGGCCGCGGCGGCGGAGTTCGCCCGGCTGCCGGTGTACGACGGCGATCTCGACCACGTCGTCGGTGTGCTCTACGCCAAGGACCTGCTGCCCGGCCGTTTCGGCCCCGGCGGGCGGCTCAACTGGCAGGGGCTGGTACGTCCCGTCGAAATCGTTCCCGAGGTGAAGACCCTCGACCGGCAGCTGCGCGATTTTCAGCGCGGGCCGAGTCATCTGGCGATTGTGGTCGACGAATTCGGCGGCACCGCGGGGATCGTGACCCTCGAGGATGTGCTCGAGGAAATCGTCGGCGAGATATCGGACGAATACGATGAAGCCGAAGGTCCGGCGGTGGTCGAGACGGGCCCCGGCATCTTCGAAGTCGCCGGCCGCGCCGGACTCGACGAGCTCGCCGCCGCGTTGCAGGTCCCGCTCGAGCACCAGGAGGTCACCACCGCCGGCGGCTACGTCTACGCCGCGCTCGGCCACGTGCCGCTGGCGGGCGAGTCGGTCGAGCTGAACGGATTCCATGTGACCGTCGAGAAGGTCGTGAAGCGGGGCATCGTCAAGCTGCGCTTCGAGCGATTGACGGCTCCCGCCGAAGCGCCGGTGAAGGCCGAATGAGCCTCCTGCTGGTGCTCGCCGGGCTGTTGCTCGCCGCCATCGGCGCCACGACCAGCGTCGCCGTGGTCGCGGCGAGCCGGCTGGAGCTGACCAGGTGGGCGGCGCGCCG
>DASXPG010000177.1:0-8409 GCA_036493755.1 Gemmatimonadales bacterium | reverse complement strand
TGCTGCGCGCGGCTCTCATAGCTGCCCATGCCGGACTCGGCGCCCCAACGTTCGCGCGATTCGGTCTGCGCACCGCGCGAATCCGACTGCTGCTTGCGGCTCGACTGGCTGCGCGACGAACTCCGGCTCTTGCTCTTGTTGTTGGCCATATGAGGCTCCCTTGAATAACGCCATTTGCGAAATGACCGACATGTGAATCGAGGAGAGTTTCCCCGATTTTTTTACAACCCCGCTGAGCGGCTTGGGTTTCCTGTCTCCCTCCGGCGGGAAGCCCGCTGGGAGGTTGCGACTTCCGGACCGGGAGCCGGGGTGCTAGGCTAGGGGTCCCGAATCCCAACCGGAGCAGGCCATGGCGGCGAAAAAGAAGAAGGCGGCCAAGAAGGCCGTGAAGAAGACGGCGAAGCGGCCGGCATCCAGGAGCAAGGTGAGGCGCAGGCAGCCGGAGACGCTGCGACTCAGGCAGTTGGCGCCCAGCTTCACCGTCAACGACGCCAACCGCTCTCTGGCCTGGTACACCAACGTCCTCGGCTTCGTGGTCAAGGATCGCTGGGAGAACAACGGCGTATTCCTCGGCGCCGAGCTGCGGGCGGGCGACCTGAGCCTGATGATCGGACAGGACGACTTCAAGAAGGGAAAGGATCGGGTCTATGGCGTCGGCGTGCGGATCTACTGCCGCACCGCGCAGGACATCGATCTGCTGGCCAAAGAGATCAAGGCTCGCGGCGGCACGCTCGATCACGAACCGGAAGATCAGCCTTGGGGAGAGCGGGACTTCGGCGTTACCGATCCCGACGGCTACAAGATCACCATCAGCTCCATGCGACACTGATACGCGACGGGCCTGGAGGCCGAGGCTTCCGGCCTCGGCCTTCAGGCTTTCTTCATACGGCGGCTTTTAGATTATCGCCGTTGTGCTCCTCCCCAAGCTCGTCACCACACTCAAGACCTATGACCGCGAGCAATTCCTTCGCGATCTGACGGCTGGCGTCATCGTCGGTATCGTGGCGCTGCCGCTGGCCATTGCCTTCGCCATCGCGAGCGGGGTGACCCCGGAACAGGGCCTCTACACCGCCATCGTCGCGGGCTTTCTGATTTCCCTGCTGGGCGGATCGAGGGTCCAGATCGGTGGTCCCACCGGCGCCTTCGTGGTCATCGTCTACAGTATCGTCCAGCGCTACGGCTACGATGGCCTCGCTCTCGCGACGATGATGGCCGGTGTGATTCTCGTCGTACTCGGCGCGGCGCGGATGGGCAGGACGATCAAGTTCATCCCCTTCCCCGTAACCATCGGTTTCACCACCGGCATCGCGCTCATCATCTTCACCAGCCAGATCAAGGATCTCCTCGGCCTGCGGATGGGCCCGGTGCCGGCCGATTTCGTCGACAAACTGCGTGTCTACTGGGCGCACATCGGCTCCATGAATCCCAGCGCCGCGGCCGTCGCCCTCCTGACGCTCGCGATCATGGCGGTCTGGCCGCGGATCAGCCGGCGGATCCCCGGACCCTTCGCCGCTCTGCTGCTGGTCTCGATGGTCGTGCGCGCGATCGGTCTCGACGTCGAAACCATCGGCACTCGATTCGGCGTCATCCACGCCGCCCTTCCGATGCCCGCGCTGCCCTTCCACGCGACGACGCTTCAGTGGACCGATCTGCGCGCGCTCATTCAGCCCGCCATCGCCATCGCCCTGCTTGCGGCAATCGAGTCGCTGCTCTCGGCGGTCGTCGCGGACGGCATGATCGGCAGCCGCCACCGCTCCAACGCGGAGCTGGTCGCCCAGGGCGTGGCGAATTTCATCTCACCGCTCTTCGGTGGCATCCCGGCGACCGGCGCCATCGCGCGAACCGCGACGAACGTGAAAAACGGCGGACGCACGCCGGTCGCCGGGCTGGTCCACGCGGTAACCCTGCTGCTCATCGTGCTCTTCTTTGGACGCTGGGTCGGCTTCATCCCGATGGCGGTGCTGGCCGCGATCCTCGTCGTGGTGGCCTGGCACATGAGCGAGTGGCGCACTTTCATCGCCGAGGCGCGCGGCGCGCCGCGCAGCGACGTGCTCGTAATGCTCGCGACCTTTGGCCTCACCGTGATGGTCGATCTGACCGTGGCCATCGAGGTCGGAATGGTGCTCGCGGCATTCCTGTTCATGAAGCGCATGGCCGAGGTCACCAACGTCAGCGTCATCACAGGAGCGCTTGGGGATGAGTCCGACGACGGTGACGCCAATGCCGCCTTTCGGCGGCAGATCCCGGCGGACGTGCAGGTCTACGAAATCAACGGACCCTTTTTCTTCGGGGCCGCCGAAACGTTCAAGGAGACGGTCGGAATCGTGGCCGACCCTCCGAAGGTTCTGATCATCCGGATGCGTAACGTCCCGGCCATCGATTCAACGGCGATGCGGGCGCTGCGCGAGCTGCACCGCCGCTCGGCAGCGCAGGGAACGCTGCTGCTGCTCTCCGACGTTCACGCACAACCGATGATCGCGATGGAACGCTCGTTCCTGCTGGATGAGATCGGGAAGGGAAACATTTTCGCCAACATCGGCGATGCGCTCAACGGTGCCCGGGAGCACCTGGGGCTCGCGGCAGCCGGGCCCGCGCGCTTCGCAACGTCCGATACGGATCGATAGGAACCAGCACTCCCTCCACATTGCACGCCGTTCCCGGCTCCTTGAAGGCGAAGTGCAGGTGCCGGCCATGTCCGGGCTGCGCGGCGTTTCCGGTATGACCCACATGTCCCAGAGCCTCGCCGGCGGGAACGACATCGCCGGTATGCACCAGGATGCCGGGCATCATGTGGGCGAAATAGACGTAGCCGCCGCTCGATGGATCGAAGATCATCACCCCGTTGCCGGCCCGCCGTGACAGGCCGCCGCCCTCGTAGTGAAAGCCGCCTTTGGCGCGGGCCCAGCCGCCCTGCCAGGTATCGCCCATCGCGACGACCACGCCCGAGACCGGCGTCCGCACCAGGCCGCCTTCGCGCGGGACGAAGATGTCGAGCGCCTCGTGCGGCCCGTCGGCCCGCGGGTTGTTGAAGTTGTCGAGCAGCCGGCCGCGCTCGGCGAGCGGAAACACCCAGCTGTCCTGCGGCGTCGGACGGATGGTGTCGCCGCCCTTGAGCGCGAACCAATCGCGCCACCGCGATTCGAGCACGCGGCGCAGCGCCACGCCGTTGATCAATTCCGAATCGCACTTGGGAACGAAGCGCTCCGCCGTTCCCCAGGGCCAGCGCGGCTCATCGCAGTTGGTATACAGCCGCACCATCGCCTCGTGCGCCGGAAAGAGCGACGTGTCGGGTGCCGGCGCCTGCATCAGCATCGCGACGACGAGCAGCGGGGTCATCATCCAATCCTATCGGCTGGGCGGATGGCAACCAAGGGGTATGGCGCGCAGTTTACCCGGGATGCCATTTCACGCACCCCCTTCCCTGGTGTCATACCAATCGTGACCAACACGAACCGCGTCGCCGAGCTGCTGGGCGCTCACGGCATCGAGCTGGCCCGGCACCTGAGGCGGATGGTGCGGGACGACGACGTCGCGCAGGACCTGCTCCAGGACACGCTGCTGCGGGCGCACCGCGCCCTGACGCGGCTTGGCCCCGGCGCGAATGAGCGGGCCTGGCTTTACCGTATCGCGACAAATGCCGCGCTCAACTACCTGCGGGACAAGGCCCGTGAACGCCGGGCGATGGAACTACACGCCCGTGAGCGTGACGCGGATGAGGGCGGGCACGCCAATACCGACGGCGCCGAATCGCGCCTGGCTCTCTGGCAAAGGGTCGCCGATCTGCCCGAGCGGCAGCGAGTCGCGCTCACGCTGCGCATCGCCGATGAGCTGGAATACGACGAAATCGCCGAGCGGATGGGCTGCACCGAGGCCGCCGCGCGTGCCAATGTCTATCAGGCGACGAAGAAATTGCGCCTGGGAGGATTGCCGTGAAGAAGAATGCCGTGGAAGACCAGGCGGTCGAGCGCATCGTTGTTCAGGCGTTCGGCGAGCTGACCGGACGGAAGGGGAAGCCGGTGCGCTACGCGATGATGGCCGACACGCCGGTCGGCACGCTGGGGCTCGCCGCGGGCGAGGCCGGGCTCTGCCGCCTCGAATACACGAAGGACGAGGATCGCTTCCTCGAGCGGCTGCTCGGCGCCTTTAGCGGCCCCGTGCTGCGCTCCGACGCGCTGGATCCGGCGCTGCGCGCGCTCGAGCGCTACTTCGAGGGGAAGCATCTCTCCTTCGACGACGTGCGGGTGGATCTCTCGTCGCTGCCCGAGTTCGCGCGGAAGGTGCTGCGCGAGACGGCTCGTATTCCGGCCGGCCGCTGGCTCAGCTACAGCCAGGTTGCCGCGAAGGCAGGCAACGCGCGGGCCAGCCGGGCCGCCGGCAATGCCCTGCACCACAACCCCGTGGCGATCATCGTCCCCTGCCACCGGGTGCTGCGCTCCGACGGGTCGCTGGGCGGTTACGGCGGCGGGACGAGCAACAAGGAATGGCTGCTCCAGCACGAGGGAGCCACGCTCCTGTAGGCATCCAATAGGAGAGCCGGCTCAGGCCAACAGGCTCACGATCCCGGCTATGCCCTCGATGGTATGATCGGGACGCACGCCGCTGCGCGAGAAGACCTCGTCGCGGTACTTCCCCGTCTTCACCAGGCAGGCCCGGAGTCCGGCATCCTGGGCTCCCTGGATGTCGCCCCAGATATCGTCGCCGACCATGAGCACCTCTTCGGGTGTCCCGGCAGCCCAGCCGCCTAACGAATCAAGCGCGGCCTGGTAGAAATCGGGCGAGGGCTTGCCGCAGATGTGCGCCGTCTTCCCCGAGGCGTATTCGAGCGCCTTCACGAACGGTCCGCAGTCGAGAACCAGCCCATCGGGCTTCTGCCAGTAGCGGTCGGCGGAGAAGGCCACCAGCTCGGCGCCGTCCATCAGCTGGTTGAAGGCGGTGTTGAGGATCTCGAAGTTCCAGCGGTCGTCCAGGTCGCCGACGATGACCGCCTGCGGTTTCTCGGTGACGATCTCGAATTCGGCGAGATCTTCGAGCGCGAGCGGCGGAACCAGCGGCGCGACGCGGCGGAATCCTTCGGCCTTGAGATGCTCGGCGCCGGCGTGCAGCGCGGTAAGAACCTGCGCCGGCTCGGCCGGGATCTGCATTCCGTTGAGGCGTTCGGTGAGATGGCGCCGGGAGCGGCTGGTGGTGTTGGTGACGAAACCGACCTGGAGTCCCCGGGCCCGCAAGGCGCTGACCGCCTCAGGGGCACCGGGAAGCGCTACTCCATCTTCGTAGATCGTACCGTCGAGATCGAAGAGGACGGCGCGAATCACCTAGGCAAGCTTTGCATCCAGCGTGATTTCGACGTTGCCCTTCAATGCGCCGGCGATCGGACAGCCATCCTTCGTGGCCATGGCGATCTTCTGGAACTCGTCCTGGCTGATGCCCGGCGCGGAGACCTGCGCGGTGACCTGCATCTTCGTCACCTTGAAGCCCTCGCCGACTTTCTCCACTGTCGCGCCGGCGTCGACCTTCACGTTCTTCGCCGTCTTGCCGGCTCGCTCGAGTGCGCCCGAGAGGGCCATGGCGAAGCAGCTCGCGTAGGCTGCGGCCAGGAGCTCTTCGGGGTTCGTGCCGGGCGCGTTTTCGAAGCGTGATCCGAATCCATAGGCACCGGCGGCGGCGCCGGATTCGGTCTTGATCGTTCCCTTGCCGCCCTTCAAGCCGCCTTCCCAGGCAGCGCTTGCTCGTCTTGTAGGCATGACCTGCTCCTGAATTACAAGTTGATCGAAATGTCACTCCGGGAGGTATCGATCCGGTAGGCCGAGGCCGCTCAGCTCGATCCGGGGGGACCCAGCGATTCCAGCAGGCTCCACAATTCCATCGCGGAAAAGTCGTTGAACCGGTCGGTGACGTCGCGATCGGAGTACTCGAGAAAAATCCAGGCCGACTCGCGGTGCCGCTCGCCGGCGACGAAGTGCACTCTGCCGCGCCGCAGCTTCTTGTCCACGCCGTCCCCGGCGACTTCGAGGTATACATCCCACTGGGTCTCGGCGCGCTTGAGCTGGCCCATGTGGATCGCGTTCTGGCTCCAGGCGAATGTCGGCCGGTTGTCCATCAGGATCCCGCGCCGCTCGGGCGGGGCGTCTCGCCCGAGAGGCGGAGCTCCTCGCCGCTCATCCGGTCGGTAGTCTCGAAGAAGCCGCGCAGACTCGCGCCGATCACCTCATCGAGGTACTGGTCGATCGCCAGCATGACCTCGAAGACGTCGCCGCGCGCCGAACCCGATTCCTGCCGCAGCAGCCGCCAGATCGCGTGACGCAGATGCTTGAATTCCCGGTACAGCTCGGCGGCATCATAACGAGCGAGACCACGCAGCTTGCCGAAACGCAGACCGCGCCGCCGGCGGCCGATGGACAGGTCGGACGCCGTCGCTTCATCGCCAGTCAGCGCCGCCGCGATGTCGGCGACGAGCGCCGGCACCTGGTTGGTGAGCAGCAGATCGGGAAGGTTCTCGTCGCCGGCGATGGTCAGGTCGGCCCGCACTGCGTCGCGCCAGGCTTCGGCGATCGCCGCCGCATGCTGCGCGATGGTCTCTCCCGCCTGCCGGCGGGCCGGGGAAATGGGCGACATGTCTGGCGAAAGATTACCTTTGCACCATGAGCGACGCCACCCAGAAATGCCCCGTTTGCGCCTCGGTCAATCCATCGCGTGCCAAGTTCTGCGGCGAATGCGGTGCCCCGATGCCGCGCGCCGCCGTCGCGTCCACTGCCGGAGTTCGCCTGGCGGGCCCGAATCCGGTACTCCCCTGGTTCATCGCCGGGGTCTGCGTCATCGCACTCCAGACCGCTGTGGTGCTGGTCGCGCTCCATCGCCCCGGTGAAGCGGTTCCCGACGCCGCCCTCTCGGCAGCCAGTGCGACCCCGGTGGCATCGCGTGGCGCACCACCCGACATCTCCAACATGTCGCCGCGGGAAGCGGCCGACCGCCTCTACGAGCGCATCGCCCGTGCCGCATCGGCCGGTGACACCGCCCAGGTCCAGTTCTTCGCCCCGATGGCGCTCAACGCCTACTCCAACGTCAGTCCTCTCGATGCCGACGCCCGGCTGCACGTCGGCCTCATCGACCTCGCGCTGGGGAACAACGCCGGCGCCGCGGCGCAGGGCGACTCGATCGCCCGCTTGGCGGGGACCAACCTCTTCGGCCCGCTGCTCAAGGCCCGCGCCGCCGAGGCCCGGGGCAATCGCGCCGAGGCCGCCGCCGCCTACCGCATTTTTCTGGGCAACTACGACAGCGAGCGGCGCAAGAACCTGCCCGAGTACCAGCAGCACGACGCCCTCCTTGTGGAGGCGCATACCGCGGCGCAGCGCGCCGGTCGTTAGGCATGCCCACCATCCGGCTGGCGCACAGTCCCGACTCCGACGACGCCTTCATGTTTTACGCCCTGGCCGCCGGCAAGGTCGACACCCAGGGCCGGGTCTACATCCACGAGCTGCAGGACATCGAGTCGCTCAACCGCCGCGCCGCTAACGGCGAGCTCGACGTCACCGCCGTCTCATTCCACGCCTACGCGTATCTGCACGAGACCTACGCGCTCCTGGGCCACGGGTGTTCGATGGGCGATGGCTACGGGCCACGCCTGGTGTCGCGCGCGCCGAAGCCGGCGGATGTCGCGGCGGGATTGGCGGGGAAGACGATCGCGATTCCCGGCGAACGCACCACGGCGAACCTCACGCTGCACCTGCTGCGCAAGGATGTGAAGACGGTGCTGGTGCCGTTCGATCAGATCGAGGATCACGTGCTCGAGGGGAAGTCGGACGTCGGGTTGCTGATCCACGAGGGCCAGCTCACCTATGCCGACCGCGGACTCGAGCTGTGGCTCGATTTCGGCGCCTGGTGGAAGGGAAAGACGTCGCTGCCGCTGCCGCTGGGCGGGAATGTCGTGCGCAAGAGCCTGGGCGAGGCGCTGATTCGCGACGTGTCGCGCGACCTGCGGCGCAGCATCGTCTACGGTCTCAAGCACCGCGCGCCGGCGCTGGCGCACGCGAAGCAGTACGCCCGCGGACTCAGCGACGAGCGCATCGACACCTTCGTCGGGATGTACGTCAACGATTTCACGGTGGACTACGGCGTGACCGGCCGGGCGGCGGTGCAGAAACTGCTGGACGAAGGGCGCGCCGCCGGAATCATCCCCGGCGTACGCGCCCAGTTCGTCGAAGACTAGCCTACTTCAGGAAAAGCAGATCGCGATAGGTTGGCATCGGCCACAAATCGTCCGCGATCACCTGCTCCAACGCGTCGGCCAGCGTCCGCACCGCGGCCATCGCCGGACGCACTTTCGTCTTGATGTGACGCGCGTGGCCCATCGGATCCTCGTCGTGGTGCGCGCCGGCCTTGTCCAGCGCCTCGACGGCATCGGCGAACTCTCCC
>DASXPG010000176.1:0-2917 GCA_036493755.1 Gemmatimonadales bacterium | reverse complement strand
CCGCCAGCGGAATGTTGCCGACCGAGCAGACGAAGGAGGTCACCGCCGCCAGCGGGCCGATGAGCGGTCCCCATAGCGTGGCAAGAATTGGATGGCCGGCCAGGAAGAAGGATTGCCAGAACGTGTTAGGCACCCAGGCCGCGAGCGCGCCCGCGATCAAGAGGCCGCCGGCGATGTCGAGCCAGACGGCGGCCCAATCCATCGCGAAATAGTGGCTGATCGCAGTGAGCCCTCGGTCGGAGGTCATCCGCTGCCAAGCGAGCCACCCTCGATGACGGACATGTCCATTTCGGCATGGCCTTCCATGCGGCCGGCAACGCCCTTACCCGCTTGGATCTTGGCTTTTTCGAGAAGGTCTTGGGTCAGAAACGTCCGAAAAAGAACCACCAGGAGGACGACCATCAGCGGTGCGCCCACGAATTCAGCCAGCGTCAACTGCCAGCGCAGCAGAGCCAACATGATGATGCTGAGCTCGAAGACGAGATTGGTGGAAGCCATTTCGAACGCCATGGCGGCCATGAAGTGCGCGCCCTTGCGGAAGATCGAACGAGCAAGCGCCACGGCCGCGTAGGAGCATGACGACGAGGCGGCTCCGAGCGCGAGAGCTGTCGCGATCGAGCGCGGCCGATCATCCGGCAGAAGCTGGCTCATCTGCTGATGCGAGACGGCGGCCTGCACGACGGCGGAGAGAGCGAAGCCAAGGATCAGTGGCCAGAGGATTTCCCATCCCATGGCCAGCGCCATTGTCAGTGCGCGCATGATTGGTTCGAGCATCGGATCACCCGGTCTGCCCTGCGATCAACTCGATCAGATTCACCATAGGAACTTGAATGAGCGGCATGCCGACGATTTTTTTTAGAGGACCGATACCATCGCGCCCATGTTACCGGCTCTTGGGGCGGGACGTCGTCGCCCATGACAACTGGTGTGGCAGCGAGCGGAGCCTCTGTCAAAGCAACTGCCTGGCTGGACTCGCTCAGGCTCCCTGCGAGGCGATGGGGGACGCCGCGGGGTCGAACGCCTTGCTCCTCCTGGGCGAAGAATTATAACAGGACGGAGGGCGTGCGCAGGCGATACACTCGCTTGTCATCCCAATCCGGAGAGGTCATGTACGCGCCCGACCCGGCCGAAGCCGTCGAAGTCCTCGATCGTTAAGGGTTTTCGGACGCCTGCCAGTCACGGGCGCGAGGGGATGCACGGAGGCAGGCGTCCGAAAACCCTTAACGATAGCGGTCGCTAAGCGGCGTATAGCTGGTCGATGAAGCCGTTTTTGAGCTCATCGGTGAACGATGGATCGGCGACGTCATGCCGGTGAACGACCCCGTCGCTGCGGTTGTCTACGGCATGGATACATCGAACGTCGACTCCGTTTACGCCGGCGGGCCCGCGTGGAAGCAAGCTGGACAACTCGTCGGCGCGGACCCGGTTCGTATCGCGGAGCAAGCCATCACCTCGCGCGCCTGCCTCGCGAGCAAAGTAGCTAACGGATGCTTACGCGCATGTGCGCGGCGGGCGAGCCTTGGAGGCGGAAGATGCAGGTAGCTGGGATTCGCCGGGTGAGTGCCCGGGTTGAGATGATCGACGTGGGCGAGCCGCGGTCGCTGGCAGGGGACGAGGTGCTGCTCGAGGTGAGGGCAGCCGGCGTGGGCAACTGGGATGAGTTCGTCCGTACCGGCGGCTGGGACGTGGGTGCCAAGCCGCCGATGGCGCTGGGCGTTGAGGCAGCCGGCATAGTGCTGGCCGTGGGCCAAGCGGTCGGCGACTGGGCGCCTGGGGACGCGGTGATGACGCATCCGGTGCCACTGCGAGACCAGGGGACCTGGGCGCCCCGGCTGATCGCCCCGGCTGGGCTGCTCGCCCGCAAGCCGCCCAGTGCCAGCTGGGAGGTAGCGGCCGCCTTCCCGGTACCCGCGCTCACCGCCGAACAAGTTCTCGGCGACGCGCTGAACATCCGCGCCGGTGAGCAGCTCCTGGTCCACGGAGCCGGCGGAGTCACCGGCGGCCTGCTGGTCGCCCTCGGCGCGTTACGCGGCGCCCAGGTCATCGCGACGGCAGGCCCCGCAAGCCAGCAGCGGGTAAGCGCGTTGGGGGCGCGCCAGGTCATCGACTACCACGATCAAGAATGGCCCGAACAGGTCCGCGCGGTAACGGGACACCACGGAGTGGCCGCCGCGGTCAACGCGGCACGCGGCGGTGCGGCCAGCGCGATCCTAGCGGTGGCCGACGGCGGGCGACTGGCGACCATCACCCCTGACCCGCCCAGCCAGCAGCGCGGCATCACGGTCTCCAGCATCTACGTCCGCGCGGACGGAAACCAGCTGCGCAAACTCGCGCAGCGCCTCGCGGACCGGCAGCTGGAGATTCCGATCGCCGCCAGCTACCGCCTCGCCGACGCCGCCCGGGCACTCGCCCAGGCAACTGGCGGCCACGTCGGCGGAGCCATCGTCCTCACGCCCTGACCAACCCTGGAAGGCCCCGGTGGATGTCCGCGTGCCGCGAAGAGGAAGCCGGGCCGCCACAGCGCAAGGCCAATGGCTCGGACTAACGAACGGGCGCGCGCGCCGGCAATCGGCAATGCGATCTTTGCCGCCACCGGCGCCCGACCGCGGCCCGGCTAGTGTGCTGCAGGCGCTCGCGCAAAAGGGGTGAATGGAGGTTCCTATTTCCGCTCAAGTTCCACCACCACCGGTTCTGGGCTCGGATAGTACCCGCTGTGCCTCACCCGCTGGAGGTCCTCATGTCCCAGCAGCTTTTCAGCCGCTATCCTGCCGATGTCGTCGAGCACGGGAAGTTTGGGGCGCACCTTGCGCTGCTGATGCCACCTCTGGCGGCGTTGCTGTATCCATTTCTGCTTGCAGCATTTCACGCCAACATTGCACCGGTGATCAGTGGCCAGAGTGCCGAGCCGGCTTTGCAA
>DASXPG010000175.1:0-33813 GCA_036493755.1 Gemmatimonadales bacterium | reverse complement strand
CCCCTGCTCGATCGTCGCGTGAAACCGGGGCGGATTACGCGCGAAGGCCGCGCGGTGCTCGACGGCGGGCGACACATGCTGCGCATCATGGACGATCTCAAGGCGACCGGGTCGAAGGACGCCGAGCCAAGCGGAATCTTCCGCATCGGACTCTCACATGCGCTCGCGCAACCGAGCCTCGTCGCGTCGATCCAGCGCTTGACGAGTCGCTTCACCCGTCTTCAGCCGGTGCTGAGCACCGATCTCAGGCAGCAGCTCATCGAGCAGGTGCGGACCGGCGCACTCGATGTGGCACTGGCGTTCCTGCCGGCCGACGACACGGCGCCCGGCGCTGTGGCCAGCAGTGTTCTGGCTACCGAACGTCTGGTGTTGGTGAGGGCGAGAGGGCCGCAACCTCCCGCACGGCGGAGCAGCACGTCGAAGGATCGCGATCTCGAGGCACGCTGGGTGCTCAATCCACCGGGGTGCTTCATTCGTCGGTCACTCGAGGCCAGGTTGCGCGAGCTCGGCGCTCCGTTCGCCGTCGCCTCCGAGATCAACAATATCGACATGCAATTGTCTCTCGTGGCGAGCGGGATCGGCCTCGGGCTCATCCCCGCGCGATTCCTCGCTTCGCATCCGAAGCGCCGGCGGCTGGAGCGAATCACGCGGTGGGGCATCAGCATCGAGGCCTCGATCGTGTTCATGCAGGCCAGCCATCTGGGCCGGCTCGAAGCCGCGGCGACATTTCTCCAGGAGGAGCTTCGAGGCCACTTCGCCGAGCGCGATGTTCAGTGATCGCGGCCAACTCACCGCGCCAGGGTATCGTGCGTGTGTAGCAATATGATTGTGCAGAAGATGCATTTGACGCACTACCCATCCCGACGTACACATTCGTCCATGGGAACCGGCCATGGCCGTTCCCCGCCACGCCGTCGACGCCGCCGGATGGAGGACGAGTATGGATGGGCTGCTGCAGGACCTGCGTTACGCGCTGCGGATGCTGAAGAACAGCCCCGCGGTCGTGACGATCAGCGTGCTGACCCTGGCGCTCGGCATCGGAGCGAATCTCGCGATCTTTACCGTCGTGAACGCCGTGCTGCTGCAGCCGCTGCCCTTCCGCGATCCCGGCCGCATCGTGCGCGTGTTCGATGATCTGGGCGGCGCCGGAGCCAGGAACGTTGGAATGTCAGTGCCCGAACTGTACGATTTGCAGCGTTCCGGAGTATTCGAACAGATCAGCGTGATTTTTCCCGCCAGCCAGGCCTTGTCAGGCGGCGACGGAGTGGAGCGGATCGAGTTTCTCGGCACGAGCCCGAGCTACTTCGAGCTCCTCGGCGCGACGCCGGCGCTCGGACGGACATATACACAGGCCGACTGGGAGCCGGGCTGCCTCGATGGCGTCGTCATCAGCGACGGCCTCTGGAAGCGCCGCTTCGGATCGGATCCACATGTCATCGGACGGCGGGTTCGCATCGATGAAGACCCGTACACGGTCATCGGCGTCATGCCGCACGGGTTTCGGCACCCCGGCAATACGCTGGGCCGCGACGTCGACATCTGGTCGGCATGCGGATTCACCGTCCCTCCTTACCCCTCGCCGCCGCTGCGCAACTTGCGGTTTGTCCCTGGAGCGTTGGGTCGCTTGAAACCGGGCGTGACGCTCGAACAGGCACAGGGGCGACTCGATGCGCTGGCGAGCGCGTTGCGGCAGACCTACCCCACGGATTATCCCAGGCGGCTGGGGTGGTCGCTTCGCCTCGAGCGAGCCCAGACCAGCCTGACGGGCAATGTGCGGCCGACGCTCGTGATCCTGCTCGCCGCCGTGAGTGTCGTCCTCCTGATCGTGTGCGTGAACATTGCAGGCTTGTTGATCGCGCGGGCATCGGCACGAATGCGCGAGTTCGCAATCCGCCAGGCGCTGGGCGCGTCGCGCGGCCAGCTCGTTCGACAGGTGCTGACCGAGAGCGTGCTCGTATCGATTGCCGGCGGCGCGGCGGCGCTTGCGGTGCTCCTGATCGCACAACGATCGCTTCTTACGCTGATGCCCGCCGACGTGCCTCGCCTCGCCGAAGTACATGCGGATTGGCGAATCGTCGCGTTCGCGCTGGTGCTTTCGCTCACGACCGGAGTGTTGGTTGGATTGATGCCGGCGCTCCAGGCATCGGCGGTCGATCCCAACCGCGACTTGAGGGACGGCGGACGCACGGGCGGTGAGCAGAGCGCGCGCCAACATCGATTGCGCGCGGCGTTGGTCGTCCTGGAGGTCGCGCTGGCCACGGTGTTGCTGATTGGCGCCGGGTTGCTGGTCCGCAGTTTCTCGGCCGCGCTGAGTCAGGATCCCGGGCTCGATCCGGAGAGGCTTGTCGCGGGCCAGATCTGGGTTCCCGTTCCGAGCAATCCCGAGGCGAATCAATACCTGACGCCAGCGCAGCGCGCCGGGCTTGCCAGGGAACTGCTTGCCCGGATCGCACTGCTCCCCGGCATCGAGCAATCCGCGGTCGGTACGTCGAGCGATATCCCGCTCCTGGGCAACGTGGACAGCCCCCTCCCGTTTTCATTGCCCGACGAAGCGTCGACGCAGGGGAAGGATCATGCGGCGGAGTTTGGAGCCGTGAGCGCAGGCTATTTCGCCGTGCTCAAGACGCCGCTGAAGCAGGGCCGGGTCTTCACCGATCACGACGCGGATTCTTCCGGGAGGGTCGTGGTGGTCAATGAAGCGTTCGCTCGCAGATTTTCACCGCAACGAGACGTCGTTGGCCGGCGGTTGCGGTATGTCTGGCGGGTCGGCCGGGATGGCCTGGAAAAGGAAGCCGAAGTCATCGGCGTCGTAGGGGATGTGCGCAATGACGGATTGGACGTGGCGCCGGCGCCGCGCGTGTACGAGTCCATTCTTCAACATCCCAGCATACGGCCCGCCGTATTTCTCCGCGCACGTTCCGACGTCGACGTGAAGTCGACGAAAGAGGCCCTGACGCAGACCGTACACAGTATCAATCCAGAACTTCCGGTGTTCAACATCAGGACCATGGCGGAGCTGATGTCGGCTTCGATGGCGCGGCGCAAGTTCTCACTGTTCTTGATGTCGGTCTTTGCGGTGTCGGCGCTCCTGCTGGCCGCGCTGGGGATTTACGGTGTAATGGCGTTCGTGGTCAGCCAACGCGCCCAGGAATTCGGCATTCGGCTCGCACTGGGTGCGAAGCCGCGGGATATCTTCGGTCTCGCATTCCGCCCCGGCCTCATTCTCACCGCCACGGGAACTATCGTCGGGCTGGGTGCGTCGATCGTCGTGACGCGGCTGATATCGAGCCTCCTGTTCGGTGTGTCGGCGAGCGACCCGAGGACGTTTGTGGTTGTGCCGGTGCTGCTGGGGATCGTCACGATGGCCGCCTGTTTCATTCCCGCGAGACGCGCCACGCGCGTATCCCCCATAGAGGTGCTCAAGTAGGGCTTCGCGAGAGCGGCTCTTGGACCCTTGCCCCGGAATAACAACATATGTAGAGTATGTCGTGCCTCGGCTGCCAAACACATCGCCCCAGACCCTCAGCGTTCTTGCACTCTTGCTCGAGTCGCCGCGCTCATGGCACTACGGCTATGCGCTCAGCCAGGTCACCGGTCTCAAGTCTGGAACGCTCTATCCGATTCTCCTGCGTCTCGCGGAGCAGGGCTGGCTCGAGACTCGCTGGACCGAACCAGAACAACCCGGCCGTCCGCCACGCCATACCTATCGCCTGACAGGAGAAGGCGCGAAGTCGGCGCGCACGAAGCTCGCTGAGGCGGCACCGCTGAGAATGACTCGTCGCCTCGCCTTCGTGCCGGGGAGCCGGTAGTGCAGATCCACGGGTTCCCCGGACGGCTCGCCGATGTCCTGGCGCGTCAACTGCTCAGCTGGCTGCACCGACGAGTTGAGCCAGGGTCGCACGAGTGGCTCGACGCGCTAACAGCAGAATCGGAATACGCCGACGACGGCTGGCAACGACTACGCTGGGCGTTGGGCGGAGTGCCACTCGTGTGGACCATCAACCAGCGCCGTCAAACCATGCGCGCACTCATCGTTCCCGGCGCCCTCAATATCGCGGCCATCGCGGGCTGGTGTGCAGTGATCGTCGCAGCGACGTATGTCGCGACTCACTTCCTTCGCTGTCAGCTCTTCTTCGGAAATCAACCTGGAGGATGCCAGGAACATCCGTTCGTCTTCGGCTCAATCGCCATCTGCGGCGGAGTGCTCGGCATGGTCATCGCACTCGCGTTGCGCGCAAGAGTCGCCGCCTATTGGTGGGCCGCGTGTTCGGTGTTCAACACGGTGGGATCTGTCTGGTATCTACGCTCCGGCATCGTCGACTTGCCTCGGTATGGGGCAACGCAGTCGGCGATGCTGATGGCGGCGACCTTCGGCGTAGTTCTGGCCGCGATCATGCGAGAAACTCGCCGGCACCTTATCGCCGCGCACCTCATCGCGGGTACGATCAGCTTCGCGATGGCGGATTCTCTCATTCGCATGCGCGACCGTCATCTCGTTGCGGACAATGTGAGCCACTATGCGATCCTCTGGTCCGCCATGTTCGCGGCGATCCTCGCCGGACTGATGGCCCGACACGGGAGCCGACTCTCGGCCAAGGGCACCATCGTTCACGTACTCGGAGGTTGATATGCACGACATCAGGGAGCGTCTGTCGCTATTGTGGATCTTCGCGTTGCTCAACTACCTGTATGCGGATGTTATTGCCTTGTTTGCCCTTCCTGGCTTGCCACCGGCGGACACTCCGCACCTCGGGCAATTGGCCCTCGCGGGTTCGGCGGTATTGATGGAAATACCCATGGCGATGATTCTCGCCTCCAGACTGCTTCCACCTCGGGCGAACCGGCTGGCGAATATCATCGCCGGCAGCATCGTGACCCTGGTCAACGGTTTCCTGACCTTCATTCCGCCCCTGGTCGGGTGGGGCCGGCCGCCCGCTTTGCCGGAGTACCTGTTCTTCGCAACGATCGAAACCGTCTGCACCGTGGTCATCGTCTGGCAGGCGTGGACCTGGCCAGGGGCGGATGCCGCGGTCGCTCCAAAATTGATCGTCGAACCGGCAGCTTGAATCTCCTCTACTTGCCGCGGGCGCAATTCACGGCCCGATGCGCGTGATCGTCTCTGCAAGGAGCGTTCGCAGATCCTCCAGCCGCGTGGACGAATCATTGTTGTAATCCACTTCTTACGGCCTGGCGGGTGCCGGCTCCGGGATCCGCGTTGACTGCCCGCTGACCAGCTGCCATGCGCCATGCCGCCGGACGAAGACATCCGTGAACCGGCTATGTCTTGTCACCGTCAGGCCGTTGCGGACCAATGTGGTCGTGTTGCGGGCATTCAGCACCGCGACGCTCCCGTAGTCCAGTACTCTGACTTCATCTATGACTTGCTGGCTTGCCGATGGATGGCAGGACGATTCACCCGCCAGGTCCTCGGCACGGCCGCTTGCACCACCATTACCATCAGTGAAGATGAACTCGGGCGCCTCGATCCGCCGGAAATAGCCGTAGTCGCACCGGTTGTTGGCCTGCACGATCTCGTTCTCGATCCGCACCAGCTCGGCGCGCGTCGACTCCGCCTGGCCGGGTGACGACCTCGGCAGCGCGGTATTCCGCGCGAATCCGGCGAGGGCCATAATCAATGCCGGCCACACCACCATCTGGCCAGTGAACATCGTTGCCTCCTGAGCCTTCGTGAAGGTTGTCGGGGCTTGCCTGAACAACATGACGTCGAAAGGGGCGAAAATGTTTGGATTCGCGTCGCTGGTCTTCGCCGTGCAGGTTGCTGCCGCGGTTCCCCACGACGGCCGAGAAGTCCTGGCTCTCATGCATCAGCGCGGCCGGATTTACCATACGCTGACCTTCGTGCAGACCACGCGCCAGCCGGGCCGCCCCGACCAGACCTGGTACGAAAGCATTCAGCCGGCGGGGATGCTCCGAATCGATGTCGCGCCGCTCGACAGCCAGCGGACCGTGATCTACCGCAATGATTCGGTGTACGGCTTCCGCCATGGCCAGCCGCTGCGCCGGACCGCGCTGGTGCTGCCGATCATCGTCCTCTACTGCGATGTCTTCGTCGCCCCGGTCGACAGCACGATCGGTCGCCTGGTCGCCAAGGGCTTCGACCTGTCGAAGCTGCACGAGGATCGATACCAGGGACGGAAGGTCTGGGTCGTCGGCGCGGACCCGGGCGATACGACCAGGTCGCAGTTCTGGGTGGACGAGGAGCGCCTGCATGCGGTCCGCGTGATGGAACGGGACTCGGCCGGCAACATCACCGACTCACAGGTGCTCCAGCATACCGAGATCGACGGCCTGTGGGTCGAGACCAACCTGGTCTTCTATCGCAACGGCACCGAGTTCCAGCGCGAGGAGTACCACAACGTCCGGGTCAACACAGACCTCGAACCCTCGGTCTTCGATCCTGACCACTATCAGCAGCCGGCATGGACCAGGTCGGCGGGACGATGAGGACGCCGACCATCAGCCTCGGTACCGTTCTACTGCCTGACCCGCTCCGCCGTCACATAGAACTCCGGATCCACCCGTATCATCGCGCTGTCCGCGATCGCCGACGGCATCGACTGCCACTGCTCGGTCGGATGGAGCAGGGTGTAGTTGGTACTCGTACTGTCGCCGCCTAACGCGACGCGGACCGGCATGTCGAAGCCGGGGATCACGTTGGTCCAGCGGTAGCTGAATGAGCTTCCGTCGCTGCGGTACTCGAGCTTCGGGATCATCGTCGTCTCCTGGTACTGGACGAAGATCTTCTGGAGGTCGGTTCCGGTGTGCGCGCTCATGTAGTCGCGGATCTGCTTCGCCGTGACGGTCTGGTGGCGGAAGGTGCTCTGCAATCCGCGGAGCGTCGCGGTCCACTTCGCGTCGTCATTGACCACGGCGCGCATGGTCATCAGCATGTTGGCGCCCTTGGGGTAACGGTCCTGCGAGCGCGGGACGTTGTATACGCCGTAGGTCCCGATGATCGGCTCATCATTTCTGATCATCGTCTGCCGCACCCCCACGAGATACCGGTCCGCCGCGGCGCGGTCCTTGGTGCATTCGAGATAGAGCGCCTCCGCATACATCCCGAAACTCTCATGGATCCACATGTCGGCGTGGTCCTTGGCGCTCACGCTGTTGCCCCACCACTCGTGCGCGCTCTCGTGGACGATGATGTAATCCCAGCCCATCCCTTCGCCGGTGCCGGAAAGATCGCGGCCCCGGTAGCCAGGCAGATATTCGTTGCCGTACGCGATGCCGCTCTGGTGCTCCATGCCGAGGTAGGGGACCTCAATCAGCTTGTAGCCGTCGCGGTACCAGGGGTAGGGACCGAACCAGCGCTCGAAGCAGCCGAGCATCGTCTTGACCTGCGGCACCAGGGCCGCGGCCTGGGCGCGGTGCTGGGCCAGAGCCCAGAACTCGAGGGTGAGCGGCCCGTCCGCGCCGGCGAAGGTGTCGCGCACGGCGACGTAATTCGGCGACGCGTTGATGGCCACGTCGTAGCTGTTGATCGGATCGTTGACGAACCACTCGTAGGTCGTGGTGCCGTCGGCATGGTGCGTGGTGGAGCGGAGCCGGCCGTTGGAGATGTCGAGGATCGGATCCGGCAGCGTGATCGCGATGCGCTGGCTGTCGGGCTCGTCGGCGGGAAGGTCCTTGAGCGGCCACCAGATGCTGGCCCCCGGGCCCTCGGACGAGTTGGCAAACCATGGCGCGCCGGTTGAGTCAACGGACCACGTGAAAGGCCCGAAGCCCCTGCGGCGGCGGGTAGTAGAGGTATCCGGGGGAGCGGCGTGCCAGCCGCCATGGTAATAGACCCGAAGGCTCTTCCGCTCTCCGCTGCGCTGGCGCGCCGTGAGGGTGACGAAGAATGCATTGCCGTCGCGGCGGAACTCCATCTTGTGACCCTCCTGCACCACGCTGTCCATCTCGAGCGGCACCTGGAGATCGATCTGCATCACCGACGCGGACTGGAGCACCCGATAGGTGATCCCATTCCATCCCACGATGCTGCTGTCCGCCGGATGCACGGCCACGTGGAGATCGTAGAACTCGGCGTCCCACCACGCGCGCTCCGGGGTATTGGAACCATGGAGCGTGTCGGCGTGGGTGAAGACCCGAGGCTGCTGCTGCGCCGCCAGTGGTACAGTGGCGAAAGTGGCGAGAGCGGCGGCGAACAGGAGACGGCGCATCGAAATCCTCGTCGAAAAGGGCGGTTCAAGATATCATGATCTGGACGCGGCCCAAACCGAGAACCCACGGCCCTCGACCGCCGGCCGAGCTGATCAAGGTCCGGCAGGCGCTCGCATCGCCGGTCAGCGACTCGTCGCGTTCGCCAGCAGCAGGATGGCACCGCAAAAGAGCAGTGTGTCGAAGAAATAGTTCAGCGCCACCACGTCGGTGGGCGCCTGGACGAACATCGGCAGGTAAACCCACAATACCGTCACCAGGATCGTCAGTCCGAGTGACGTCGCCGCCAGCCGCGCCCTCTTGTTGGCGAGCAGGCAGATTCCGGCGACAATCAGAACCACGCCAACACCATAGCTCAGGACGATGTGCCCCGGAATCCAGTCCGGGGTGAGTTTTTCCAGCGGAACTCCGGGCACGTTTGCCGGATGCAGCAAATGCTCCACTCCATAGAGAACAGCAACGATGCCGATAAAGAGTCGTGGAAGGGCGGTCCACGCCGCGAGCTTTTCGGGCGGCGGCTTGTGAAGTTGGGTGCTCGAGGGTGACATCGCGAACGCGAAAGCGCCGCTACCGAAGGCGAGTTGCCTCAGCGCCAGGATCCAGAAGAATCGGTGGTCCGGATGCGCAACGGCGACCGGGAGGTCCATGATGAGGACGAAGATGAACATGGTCATGCCGACCAGCGCCGCCGCCAGCCGGGCCTGCACGAGAACGGCAATGGCGAGCCCTCCGCAGAGAAATCCGGCGCCCACCAGGTAGACCCAGAACGTCGGCGCGGGAATCCAGTGCGGAACGAGAGAGGCGACGCCGGCGGTGATGGTGAAATGCTCGGAACCAAACACCGCCATGGGAATCGCAAAGAAGAGGCGGCCAAAGGGCATGATCTTGTCGACGCCGTGCTCCCGCGGCACCTCACCAAGAATCTTGATGAAGCCGACGACGAAAATCAGCGATGCGCTGACCAGCATCCAGAGTGGTGCCGCCGGAATTGTGATCGCTGCCGACACGGCTACCTCGCAGTCATCGTTGGAAGTCGATCCGGTATCCGACCGATCGCACCGTGAGAATGTGCACGGGGCATGAGGGATCGGCCTCGAGGCGCAGCCGTAATCGGGCGATGTGCGTATCGACGGTTCGCGTCTCCGCCTCATCGGCGTATCCCCACACCTGCCGCAGCAACTCGATCCGCGTGACCACGCGGCCCCGCGCCCGGAGAAGCGCCATCAGCAGCGCGGATTCCTTGGGACGCAGCGTCACCGGCACGTTGGCGCGGTACACCTGGTGGGTCTCGAGATCCACGCGCACGTCGCCGAAGCGGTCGGGGATTTGCGCCGCCCCGCGGCGGAGCCACTCGAGGAACGCCGCCGCCCGGCGCACCGCTTCGATCACCCGCTCATCGTCGAATGGCTTGAGGAGATAGTCGAAGGCGTGAATCGCGAAGGCCTTGGCCGCGTACTCCTCGAAGGCCGTCACGAAAATCACCGCGGGCTGCTGATGGGCGGGGAAGCGGGCCAGTACCTCGAACCCGCTGATGTCCGGCATGCGGACATCGAGAAAGAGCAGGTCGGGCAGGCGACGACGCAGCGTCGCGACGGCCGCGCCGCCGGTGGAGCATTCCTCGATGCTGCAGATCATCGGGATCTGTTTCAGGACTCCCAGCAATCGACGGCGGGCGGGCGCCTCGTCGTCCACGATGAGGGCGGACATCCGCTGAAGATCGAGATCACTCGCCGTTGTCATTCATCATCCTTGCCTCGGACCCGCTGACCTCGATCGGCAGCTCGATGGTGACCGAAGCGCCACCTTCCGGGCGGTCGGCGAGAGCGAACAGCTGGTGTTCGCCGTACGCCTCACGCAGACGCGCCCTGGTGTTCCGCAGCCCTTCTCCCTCCTCCAGTCCCGCCATGTCGCGCTTGAAACCGGGGCCATTGTCGTGCACCTCGAGCCGCAGCCGGTCGCCGACTCGGCGAATCTCGATATCGACCCGCGCCTCGGGGTTGCCCGCGCCGATGGCGTGACGCACGGCATTCTCCACGATCGGCTGAAGCAGCAGCGCCGGAACCGTGGCGGAGGTGGCGTCGCCGGCTACGGTGAGGTTGATGCTGAGGTGGTCGCCGAAACGCAGATCCTGGATCGCGATGTAGTGCTCGAGGAGCTCGAGCTCCTGGTGCAGCGGGACGAAGGGCGTGCGGGTGCGGCTGAGGGTGAGCCGCAGCATGTCCGACAGGCGCGTGATCATGCGGTTCGCGTTCCTGGGACTCTCGAGCACCAGCGTCGAGATCGCGTGCAGCGTGTTGAAGAGAAAATGCGGCTGGAGCCGGACGGTCAGGGCGTCGAGCCGGGCCCTCGAGAGTTGTTCCTCCAGCACCGTCGCGCGCCGTTCACGGGCGACGGCCCGCGCGGCCTCCTGCTCCACATGTCCGAAGGCGAGAACCACCCAGTACAACAACGAGTCGGTGACCGCGGAGAGGGCGAAGAAGCGCAGCGTGCGCGCCATCAGCGGCTGGTCCACCGGCCAGGGAAACCAGGGATAATAGATCTCGAAGGCCAGGTAACCGACCAGGACGAACAGGGCGCTCAAGACGGTATGCAGCAGGAGCCGCGCGGGCCAACCTGGTCCGTGGAGCGGGTAGCGGCGGGCCAGCCGGAGAATCAGGGGACTCATGGCCGCCCAGATCCAGACCTTGGGCATGTCCAGCGCGAATCCCATCCACAGGGGAATGGGGTACCCGTGAATGGATGCCGAGAGGACTTCCTGGAGTGAGCTCACGCAGCCGAAGAGCGTCCAACCCACAAAAATGCGTCGAGCCGTGAAGCCTGGCCGCATCCCGCCCGCGGAAATCCCGTTAGGCGAATCGGTCAAGGGTGCCACCTCCGGTTGAACACAATTGAAACGGATCCTCGGCTCGGGTCCAGATCAAGAATGTCAGAATCTTGTGAGAACCGCATCGAGTCACTCCCGCGCCGTCTCTGGCCCCGTAGCATTGCGAGCATGGTCCCGATTCAGCGCGTCGCGCTCCGCAACGCGCGTGATGTGTCCGTCGCAAACACGGGAGGTCAGATGATCGCACACCATGTCCGATTCGTACTTCGTCTGGTTCGATGTTTCGCTGGTGCCGCACTGTCCCTGGCGTGCCTGTCCATTCACGCGTTGCACGCGCAGGAGACCACCGGCAAGATCGAAGGTACGGTTCGAGATCAGGCCGGCACGCCGATCCCCGGCGCCACGGTTCTCGTCGTCGGCTCGGCGTATTCGTCGACCAGCAACGAACAGGGCTACTACTTCATCAACAACGTCGCCGCGGGAGTCATGACGGTACGGGCCCAGTTCATCGGGTATGCGCCATCAGAGGTGCGCAATGTCCGGGTGCTCGCCGGCCAGACGATGACAGTGAACGTGAACCTAGAGCAGCGCGCCGTGATCGTCGGCGACATCACCGTCACGGTCGAGGCCAACCCGATCGTGCCCCGCGACCAGGTCTCGTCGAAGCCGATCGTCGCCGGCGACCTCATCCAGGAGCTCCCCGCCGACAACGTGCAGCAGGTGCTGCGCCTCCAGCCCGGCGTCGTCGAATCGGACCGCGGGCTTTCGATCCGCGGCGGCCGGATCGGTGAGGCCATCATCTATGTCGACGGCGTTCCCGTCCGCTCGGTGTCGGGCCGGACCGGCACCGGGATGGCCGCGAACATGAATATGGCGGTCGCCAACGGCGGCATCGGCACCAACGTCGTCGGGACCAACGGCGTCGAGGAAGTATCGGTCACGACCGGTGCCATCGGTGCCGCGCAGGGTGACGCGCAGTCGGGCGTCATCTCGTTCGTCACCCGGTCGGGCGGCGAGCACTACACCGGCGCGCTCAGCCTGTCGAGCGACGAGATCGGCGGCCAGACCTACGGCTCGGGCACCAACCGCCTGGAAGCGTCGTTAGGCGGACCGCTGATGCACAACCTGAAGTTCTTCGTCTCCACCGTGATGCAGGGCCAGCAGAGCGCGGTGCTCGGCAAGGACGCCAATGCCTCGCCGCTGTACGTGCTCGATGGCGTCGACACCACGGTCACGATCGCCAACAGTCCCGGCGTAGCCGGCAGCGATTCCAGCCGGGTCGCGCTGCCCAGGTTCTCGCAGTACTCGAGCGGGCAGCGCCGGCCGGACAACTGGCAGGACAACTGGAATGTCGACGGGAAGCTCACCTATACGTACGGGCACGGCTCGCGGGTCTCGGCGTCGGTGCACCACACCATAAACCAGGGGCTGAACTTCCGCGGCACCACGCCGGGGGCGGGGATCTACGACCCCCAGTCGCAGACCGGCTTCCTCAACCAGCAGAATATCGCGGTGCTCAACTGGACGCAGGATCTGTCTCGATCCGCCGAGCGGGCTTTCAATATTGACGCGGCCTTCAGTTACCAGGGCGATCGCTCCACCTCCGGACTGGTGGACCAGTCATGGTTCTCCAGTCACCACAACCCCACCGGCGGTTTCAGCTTCTCGAACATGCCGTTCATGATCAACATGGACAACTTCCCGCTCGACGACCGGTTGATTCAGAATATCCGGGTCAATAACTGTCAGGGCGGTCGCGACGCAGCGCGCCCCGACATCGGCGCCTGCATTCCGTACCTCAACCGCTCGCAGGACTTCCTGCCGGCGGCGCCGTTCCGTACCAATCCGTACGGCGTGACGGCCGCCGCCTATCCGTCGAGCGGCACCGGCAATTCCGGCCCTTCGCTCTCGCGGGAAGACCGCATCACCGGCCGCCTGGCGGCCGACTGGCAGCTCAACCGGTTCAACCGGATGCAGTTCGGCGGCGACTTCGTCCGCTCGGATGTGTTCACCTTCACCTCGAATCTGACCAGCCAGATCTTCATGGACGCGGCGCACTACAAGCCGAATCGCATGGGCCTGTATGCGCAGGACCGGCTGGACCTCGGCGACGTCGTGATCGATCTCGGGCTTCGCTACGACCGGTTGAACTCGAACGTCCTCTTCCCGGAAGTGGCCGGCCGCATCTTCAGCGATCCGCTCCGCGCGGGTACCTCGGGCCTGGCGAAGGTTCTGACGGCCATCCGCGATCCAAACAACGACTTCAACCCGGGTGATACCACGCGGCTCATCGCGCAGGCTACGGCCACGGCCAATGCCTGCCAGTCCGCGATTAGCGCCGCGGATACGACGGCCTGGTCGACCTGTAACCTCGCTCCCGGCGCGGTCCACAGCTCGCTGGCCCCCTCGATTCGCGTCTCCTTCCCGGTGACCGATCGTACCGGATTCCGGCTCTCGTACGCGCAGCAGACCCAGACGCCCGAGTTCCAGCGCTACGCGGCGAGCGTCAATACCGACCTGGCCATCACCAACACCAACAGCGTGTGGGGTCAGGACATCGGTTACGGCAAGACGATTCTCTTCGAGTTCGGCGTGCGTCACGCCTTCAGCGCCGATATGGTCCTCGATGTCGCTGCCTACAACAAGGACAAAGTTTCCGACGTCACTGGCCGCGTGCTGCCGTACTTCGATTACTTCACCGGCACGCAGCAGGCGATCGACCTCTACACCAACCAGGATTTCGGCAACGTACGCGGTGTGGACGTGAAGCTGGATCGCCGAGTTGGCTCGCTCTTCCAGGGCTCGCTGGCCTACACCTTCCAGTCCTCGAAGAGCACCGGCTCGGACCCCACGGAATATCTGAACAGCTATGGACGCCAGATCAGCGCCGTGACGGGCGACCGTGAAGCCGCGCCGCAGGCGATTCTCACCACCGCCGACAACCGGACCCACACCATTGCGGGCAGCCTGGTGCTGAATCTCCCGCATGGCTGGCATCAGGGGACGGCGGCCGGCAGCATCTTTGGCGGCTTCGGCGCTTTCGCGACCTTCCGGTTCGCGAGCGGCCTCGCCTACACGCCGTTCTTCAATACCGGCGCGGGCCCGACTGGGCCGGGCAACGGTTTCGGCCTCACCGGCAACCCGTCGGCGCCGCTGAACTCGTCGACCACGCCGTGGATCAAGAACGTCGACCTGCGGTTGACCCGCGATTTCGGCATCGCCCACAGCCGCAGCTTCACCGTCTTTGCCGATTTCCGGAATCTCTTCAACTGGACCAACATCACCGGCCTCTTTGTCGAGACCGGCGACATCGTGAATTCGAAGTTTGCGGCCAACCAGGCGGGCTTCAACAGCTCGGCGCAGAGCCTGCTGCGTTCCGAGGCCGGCTCGTTGTATACCACGAAGACGATCAACGGTGTAGCGACGCAGGGCATCGACCTGAGCAACTGCGCGGCGTTCAACCCGACGCAGAGCAACGGCGTGCCCGACTGTATCATGCTGCGCCGCGCCGAATCGCGGTTTGCCGATGCCAACGATGCCGGCGGCGGGAATTTGTTCTTCTCGCAGTCGGAGATCGACCGGTCGTACTCGAGCTGGTATGACCATTGGTCCGGGCCGCAGACGTTCTACGGCCCCGGCCTCAACATCCGGTTCGGGTTCGACTTCAACTTCTAGGCACCATGGACGCCGGTGTTCCGCATGGCGCGGAATGCCGGCGCCCCCTTCTCGAGGAGCAACATGAATCGGACGGTCGCCGGACTCCTCAGCATCGCCGTGACGATTTCAGGAGCAGCCTTCGATTCCGCTTCCGCAACGGGTCACACCCGGCCGCCGGCAACGCGGACCGCCGTCTTCGCGGGCGGCTGCTATTGGGGCACCGAGTCCGTGTTTGGCCACATCCAGGGCGTCAAGAGTGTGGTCGCCGGGTTCGCGGTACCGGCCGCCATGGCCGACGGATCGGCGCTGCCGGATGGGCACAAGGGGTATGCGGAAGCGGCACGCGTCGTGTATGACCCGGCCGTCGTCACCTATGCGCAGCTGCTACAGATCTTCTTCCTGGTCGCGCACGATCCTACCGAGGTGGATCGCCAAGGCCCCGACGTCGGCCCCCAGTATCGCTCCGTGATCTTTGTCGACGGTGACGGCGAGCGCCAGGCGATCCGCGGCTACCTGGACGAATTGAGGGCCAGCAGCGCGTACGCGCGCCCGATCGTCACGGAAATCGCCCGGCTCGCGTCGTTTCATCCCGCCGACGACCAGCACTTCGTGGCTCGCAACCCGGACAATCCCTACGTCGTCCAGTACGACCGGCCCAGGCTCGCCGAGCTGCGCCGCCGGTTTCCTTCGCTATACCGGGAGTAATCGCCGAAAAGGAAAGGCCCCGCTCGTCGCGGGGCCTTTCGGTTCATCGATGCGCCCGCCGAGTGCCTAACGAATTCGCGCCCGCTCCAGGTGCATCACGCCGTTGGCGTCCCGCACACCCAGAAGGACGACGCCGTTGCCGAATCCCGCAATGGTGCGGAACTGCGGCAGCTGGACGCGGTCGGTCAGCTCACCGCGGCTGTTGACGATGTCGTAGACCGGGCGGCCGTCCACGATCGTGGTGGTGCGGACCCAGAGGTTGCCATCGCGGTCCGCGCGGACCGATCCCTGGCCGAAGGCCGGCCGATAATCGGGGACATCCGCCGCCGCGGCCTTCACCACCGTCGGCACGTTGAACTGCACGCTCCGCGGCGGTCCCCCGCCACTCGCACCGTCGCCGCCGCCGCCCGGTCCCGAGAACACCATCACCATACCGCCGCCGGCGCCGGGAGCCGCCTGATGAGTTTCGGTCCGGGCGCCGCCCGCCGCGTTGCCGGTGCCGCCGTCGGCCCGCTGCATCCGCGCCGGCAGCGAGTCCATGTTGGCCTGCATGACCGTGGCCATCGAGTCGATCAACGCGGCCTTCTGTTCGTCGCCCAGGCGCTCCCACCCGAACGTCATCTTCGGCGACGACGTCCAGTTCCCGTCGGACCCCAGCCAGTCCACGTGATAGTCCCGGCCGCGCACCACCGCCAGTCTGCCGTCGGCCGCCACCGCCCAGTCGTCCAGCGTCGACGGGGGGAACGCCGTGATCGCGATGTGCATCTGGCCGCGATCGTCCCGGTTCAGCATGGTGTGGGAATGCGGAATGTGGATGACGGCCGCCGTGTCCAGCGTGCGGGTGGCGAAGTTGAATCGCACCACGTAGGCCGAATCCGGCGGATCCATCGCGAAGGGACCGTCGCTGGGTGGGGGGCCGCGCATCTGCATCCGGATGGGCGAGAAGTACACCAGGCGACCCTGCGTATCGAAGCCGGGGGTGCCGAAGATGCTGCCGATCAGCGCGGGAATACCGCCGCCGCCCGAGGGCGGCATCGCCATGACCCGGGCGATCTGGCCCGCCGGACTGAGCACCAGCATCGAGAGCGATGCGGGGGTGATGAAGAGCGCCGAATCATGGTGGAACGGCATCAGCGTGCCGGGCCGCGCGCCGTACGCATTGGGCGATGCCGGATCCGAGTCGGCGACCACGGTCGCGCTGCCTAACGTCGAATCGTAGAGCAGCACCCGGTGGTTGATGATGTCATTGACGTAGATGCGTCCGCCGGCGACCTCGACCGCGGTGGTGACGGCCGAGAGCGAGTCGTGGGAGACCGCCGTGACGGCGCCGATCTGCCGAACCGGAGGTGCCGGCGGCGTCTGAGCCCCGAGTCCCGCGGCCAGGCCGAGCGATGCCGGCAGGAGCAGGGACAGGACGATGCGAGTGGTCATCAGTGGTCTCCTCTAATGCATGATGATGGTGGCGTTGCCAGGCATGCCGCCACCCGGTACCCCGGCGCCCGGGGCGAATACGCCGCCCGGACTGCCCGATGTGCCGGTACGAATAGCGGCAAGATAGCGTCGGTCGAGATACGCGGCGATGAGCGGCGGCAGCTGGCGGCGCTGTGACGGCGTGAGCACGCCGGCAATCTCCGGCGCGAGGATCATCAGGAGATCCACCGATCCCTCACGAGCCTGGCGGTACTTCCGGTAGATCTCCTCGTGATCGTACTGGTCGGGCAGCGTCCCGTAGGCCCGAAGCAGCGGCGTCCAGATCGAGTCGAGCCGGACCACGAACCACCGGTTGAGCGTTGCGAGGCTGTCGGCCTCGGGTCCGGTGAGGTGCAGGGTATCCGACTGCGAGAGAATGGTCGACAGCGGATTGATCAGCCCGCCAGTGCCATACATGGCGCGCAGCAGCGGAACCGGCGTCTTGGTGCCGCTCAGCGTGCGCCCGCGATCGAGGGTCTGGGTCAGCGCCTGGCGCTCGCGCGCCGGACCAAGATCGATCCGTAACGAGAGGGTCAGCGCGACGGGATTGCGAACCGTGCTGACGGCCTGCGTAGTGGCGCCGAAGCGCGGATTCACGTCGTAGATGTAGCGCTGCGCCGTGGTGTCGAAGCCGCGTACGATGAGCAGCCGCGGATCGGGCGTCGGCGCCTGGCCCCAGCCGCGCAGGTGCTGGCTGCCATGCAGCATCAGATCGAGCGCGCCGATCGGGTTGGCGACCTGGAGCGACAGATTGGCGCGCTGCGGCAGCTTCACCCGCAGCGGATTGAACGCGATGGTGAGAAACCCGCTGGATGTCCACGGTCCTTCGCAGCTGTTCCGCGTCGCGATCTGCCCCAACTGCCCGGTGAGGCAGCTGCGCACCCCCGACCCCGCGCCCGCCAGCAGGCGGGTCATCCCCGACGCCAGAGCGGTATCCGCGGTGCTCGCGGGATTCGCGACGAAGGCCCGGTCGTTGGCATAGCCATCGCCGTTGATGTCGCCATTCACGATGGGCGTGAACGGCGTCCCCGACGTGAAGCGCTGCACGTACTGGACCCGCAGCAGATCGAAGAGGTTGGTGCCGAGACTCACCTGGACCTGGTGGCGCCAGTCGCCCGACGCGCGGGCGTCGCTGATGTCGAAAGGACTGCCGGCGGTGCTCGCAAAGCCATTGACCCGGTCGCGGACGGCGTTGAGGGTGTAGGCGATGCTCCAGCTGAACCTCGAATTGACCGACAGCGGCTGGATCGAGAGCTGAAGCTGGCGGCTGGTGGACCGGAAATCGGACACCGACTCCGACACATGGTTGAACTGCGCCGAGACTCGGCTGTCCGTGGTAGCGACCGCGCCCGTGACCGGTACGATGCTCGAACGGTTTACGAAGACCGGCCGGCCACCTTCGTCGGGAAGGGTGAATCGCATCGTCGGGTTGAAGTTCAGATCCTGAAAGCCGGACTGGTTCTGGTTGAGCGAAAGGGTGCCGGTCAGGCTCGTCATGATCCGGTTGTCGAGCATCGGCCCGGACCATTGGAGGGTCGAGCGCACACTGCGCTGCGCGGCATAGTCGTTGGCGAAGAGCACGACGTTGGGACTGCCGTTGCTGAAGGCCGACGGCGCGCCGTTGGCGCAGGTGGTCGGAATCGTCGTAGGGTCGGCGGCGTAGCCGCTCCAGTCGGGCGTCGGAGCGGCGCTGCCGATGCAGGTGAGCTGCTGCGCCGCACCCGGCAGGCCGGTGGTCGTCATCGCCTGAGATATCAGCTGCGCGTTAGGCGTATTCTGGAAGGTGCCGATGCCGCCCCGCACCACGCCGCGCGGGATGCGGGCCGCGCCGGCGAAGGCGCCGATCTGGCTGCTGGTCCCGTACGTCCAGGAGAATCCGAGACGCGGGCTCACGTACAGACCATCAGGCACGCCGTTGTTGGCGACGCCCAGCGCCTGCGATACGGCCGGGTTGATCGTCGGGTGATCGAAGTAGTGGTCGCCGTCGACCCGCGCCCCGTAGACGATCTGCAGCGTGGGACGCGGACGCCAGGAATCGCCGAGGGCTAGGGACCCGGTCAGCTGGCTGCCGGTGGCCGAAACCGGCGCGAGCTGGCGCGAGAAAGCGGCCGGGGTGTTGGCGGCGAGATCGGCGAGCTGATTGAAGCTGAAGGAGCCGAGCAGGTTGCCGGCCTGCTCGGTCGACCAGCCGTCCCGCCGGATGTCGGTCGCAAGCTTCACCCGGTGGCGGTTGTTGGCGCTGAACCATGACAGCTGGTTGGTCAGCTCCAGCGAATTCGAGGTGCCGGTGCTGACCGCCGACATGCCGCCGAACTGGATCGGCTGCACGCCGCTGGTGCCGTCGGTGAAATCGGATTGCACCAGCACGCTGCCGCCGGTCCGATCGAGGTACGGCGTGAGCGAACGGTGCGACTCGCTGAAGGAGAGTCCCGTCTCGGTGAGCACCAGGCCGAGATACGCGGTGTGCTTGAGCAGCGCCGACCCGGCGTAGTTGGTGAAGTGAAAGGTCGAGGTGGGGAGCTGGTTGGTGAGCGGCGTCCCCGGCGCGATGCGGTTCCAGCTTCCGCTCATCGTGAGGTTCAGCGCCTGGCCGCTGCTCGACGACGGCGGCATGAAGTCCACCGATCCCAGCAGCGAGCCCTGGTCGGTCAGGCGGCTCGACGGAAATCCCGCGACGCTGGCCGGCACGCCCTGACCCTGCAGAATCGAGAGCAGGCGGGTGACCGAGTCGCGGGCCACGCCGATGGTCTCGAGACCCAGCGGGTCGGTATTGAGCAGCGTCGGCAGATCGTTGCCGCGCCGGCCCAGCTGCCAGGAGAAGTTGTAGAAGGCCTTGTCGTAGGCGATGGGACCGGCAAGCCGCCCGCCGAGATTCAGATTCGAGTACTGCTGGCCCAGCGAGCGCCCCGCGTCGTCGGTCCACTCGAGCTGGGGCATGTTGCCGATCGCGCTGACCGTCTGGTCGATGTAATTGGAGCCCGGGACGGTCCGCACGTTGAGCGCGCCGCCGCTGAACCCGCCTTGCGACACGTCGTAGGGCGATGTCGCCAGCGAAACCGACACCCCCGCGTCGCGCGGGAGGTCGGTCGCGCCGCTGTTCATTCCGTTGAGGGTGGTCAGGTTCTGGTCGGTCGTCAGCCCGAGCACGGAGAAGCCCGACGGGTCGCCGTTGGTCCCCGGAATGAGGCTGACCCCCGGTTGCGTGGCGGCCATCGCGGCGAGGTCGCCTTGCTGATCCGGCGGTGTCAGACTGCTCGTTATGGAACGTTCGGTGCCGCCGACATCACGGCCGTTGTCGCTCCGGGGAGGCCGCCGGCGGTTGGCGGTCACCTGGATGGTGTCCATGGTGATGGGGCTGAGGCGGGCATCGGCGATGAGCACCGCTTCGTCGGCCACGCGCTTCAGCTCGAAGCGGCGCGGCGTGAAGCCGATGGCGCTGAAGGTGATCCAGTAATCTCCGTCGCCGCCCGGGACAGTGATGGTGTAACGCCCGTCGCTGTTGGTATGCGAGGTCCGGTTGACGTTCCCCGAGAGCGATGTCGCGGTGACGACCGCCCCGAAGATCGGCGCGTTGTCGGCGGCCGCGGTCACCTTTCCGCGGATGACATCGGCCTGAGCGGCCAGGGAGCCGGCGGCGGGCAACGTTATGCCTAACACCAGCAGGGTGGTCCGCAATGTATGTCGGGTCATTTCGCTCTGGATGTGTGAGGCCCGCAAATGGTTGCACGAGGCAGAGGGCACCGACCCTTACGACATGAAGCCTGATAACGATTCGGCGGAGTGGCTACCGTGGCTCCGGCGAGGCCTCACAGGCACAAAAAGCCCCCCCCGGGAGGCTCCAGAACCGTCCCAAGCGCATTTTTTGCCGTTCTTGGTTAGGTTTAAGAAGCCCGGGGCACGTGGTCCCGAGCCAATTTCACCGATCCGCATAGTGCGGAACGGACCAACCAGTGGAGCAAAGATGGCCATCACCGGCAAGGTTAAGTGGTTCAACGATGCGAAGGGCTTCGGCTTCATCACCCCGGACGACGGATCGAAGGATTGTTTCGTCCATCACACCGCGATCCAGGCGTCGGGTTTCAAGTCCCTCGCCGAAGGCGACAAGGTGACGTTTGACATTGTCGCGGGCCAGAAGGGCCCCGCAGCGGCCAACGTTACCAAGGTCAGCTAACACCTGGTGATGGCAGGCAAGGCAAAGGCCCCGTTCGCGGGGCCTTTGTCGTTTCGGTCGCTGACGTGATGAATGAGCCTACTCGGTTGGAATTCTGCTCGCGTTGCCGGCCAGCCAGGCGTCGAAATTCTGGAGCTTCGGATGGAGCGCGCGGGCCTTGTCGATGTCCCGCTTCGCGGCGAACTCGTCCGAGAAATCGCGGTACACCTGGAACATGTTGCCGAGATCCTCGGCGCCGGGAAAGCCGAGGCCGCGAAACACCTCGGGCGTGATCTCGTTGTAGCGGACCGTCTTTCCCATCGCCTTTCCCATCTTCTCTGCCATCTGCGTACCGGTCAGGTGGTCGCCGGCGACGCCAACCGTCTGGCCGATCAATTCGGATCCCCGCTTGAAGATCTCGTAGGCGGTTCTGCCGATGTCCTCGGCGGCCATCCCCGACATCCGTTTCGAGCCCATTGGTAGCGTGAGCGCGAGGGTGCCGTCCGGGCCCTTCTTGGGGCCCATCCCGAAGTAGATGAAGTTGTCCCAGTAGAACGACGTCAGCAGGAACGTCACCGGAAGCTTGAGATCGGTGAAGAAGTGGTCGGATTCGCCCTTGGCGTCGAAGTGCGGAACCTTGTACTTCCCCATCAGCGTGGGCATGCGATTGTCGCTGAGGGGCACCCACTTTCGCATGTCATCCAGTGTCGACCAGATGACGTGCTTCACGCCCGCCTGCTTCGCCGCTTCGGCCATGTGCTGCGCCTGTGTGGCCTCGCGCTCGGGCGACAAGTGCTCCCAGAAGTTGGTCACGCAGAAGGCGCCGTGGACGCCAGTGAAGGCGCGCTTCACGCTCTCCAGGTCGTCGATGTCGGCGGCCATTACCTCGACACCCTGTGCCTTCAACGCCTTGGCCTTGTCGGAGTCGACCTTACGGGTCAACGCCCGCGCTTCGAAACCGCCGGCCATATCCGCCAGGATTGCACGCACAAGGCTGCCGCCCTGGGTGCCCGTCGCCCCAACCACCGCGATCTTTTTTCGGTCCGCCATGCTTATCCCCTGGTCGAGTAGATATGTCCGCAACCTTACTGCCTCATGGAGGTGGCGGCGAGCAAGCCGACGCGGCATCATTGCGCGGTGATGATCGCTCCGCTTCTTCTCGCCCTATGGGCCGCCCCACAGACGCCCGCGACGCTGCGCGTCTCGTTCACCAACATGGACCAGCGCTCCGATTCGCTCGAGCTCAGCGACTTCCGGCGGGATGGGCACCCCCTGGCCCAGTCCGACATCCAGATCGAGCACCTGGGACCGGGCATCACGTCGATCTCGAGCTCGGCCAGCGGGCCGGCGAACTGGGAATTCCGAATCCGCGAAAGTGCTCCGGTATTCGGCTTCGGCGAACGATTCAACACGCTGAACCAGGATCGGCAGATTCTGGTCAACGCTTCGAGCGACATACCGGGTCCCAAGGGCACCGGGACCTACTTCCCGATCCCGTTCTTCATGGACCTGCGAGGCTACGGCATCTGGGTGGATACCTATGCCGAGGCGGTCTTCGACCTGGGCGTGAGTGACCACGATCGATTCATCGTCAAGCTGCGGGACGCGCAGCTGCGCATCGTTTTCTTCGAGGGCCCGCAGTTCCCGCTCATCCTCGGGCGGTTTACTGGCTTGGTCGGCCGAGCCCGGGTTCCACCCTATTGGGCCTTCGCGCCGTGGAAGAGCCGCAACTGGCACCCCGACATGGCCGCGGTCTACGAAGACATCGACCGCTACCGTCAGCTCGGCATCCCGGCGTCGGTGCTGGTGCTCGACAGCCCCTGGGCGACGAACTACAACACCTTCGAGATGAACCCGCTGCAGTTCACCGATCCTCAGGAGATGGTGCAGCGCATTCACGACGCCGGCTTCAAGCTTTGCCTGTGGCTGACGGCATTCATCAATTCGGAAACGCTGCGCCCTTCCGAGCCGGAGCTGGTGGGGAAAATTCCGCCGACGGCCGCGCCCAACTTCGAGGAGGCGCGCCGGGCCGGCTATTTCCTCAGGAACGATTCGGGCGACACCTACATCGCCTCATGGTGGAAGGGCCGCGGTGGCCTCATCGACTTTACCAGCCAGGCCGCCGTTCTCTGGTGGCAGGACCAGGTGCGGCGCGCCATCCGCCTCGGCGCGGACGCCTTCAAGGCCGATGGCGGTGAGGGAAGTTTTGTCCGCGACGCGCGCGCCTCGAACGGCGCCGACACGGCGGTGCTGCGCACCCGTTACTCCACCCTCTACAACCAGGCGCTGCAAGCACTGATCGACAATGACATGCACGGCAACGGCGTGCTGCTCATGCGCAGCGGGTCGATCGGGAATCACAACCTGCCGTTTCTCTGGGCCGGCGACAACGAGGCCAATTTCGGCACGGAGAACGGGCTTCCCAGCGTCGTCCTCGCGGGCCTGAATGCCGGCCTTTCCGGCATCCCGCTCTGGACCAGCGATCTGGGCGGTTACGAAAAGGATCGTCGCACGCCCGGTGACAGCGTGCTCTTCATACGTTGGACCGAGTTCTCCGCTTTCACGCCGATCATGCAGGTCCATTCCGCCATCAACCTCGGCCCATGGGACTACGGCCCGCGGGCGCTGGACATTTTTCGCACTTACTCACGGTTGCACATGAGCTTGTTCCCGTATCGTTATGCGGCGGCGCAGGAGAGCCACCTGACGGGGATGCCGCTCATGCGCGCGCTGGTCTTCTACCATCCACTCGACGCCGATGCGCGCCGCGCCAACGACGAGTACTACTTTGGTCCCGATCTGCTGGTGGCTCCGATCATCACGGCCGGCACCCAGCGCACCGTCCATGTGCCGCAAGGCGACTGGATCGACTACTGGAGCGGCACGCGCTACGCCGGCCCCATCGACATCGAAGTCCACGCACCGCTGGATCGTATTCCTCTATATGTGAAGGCCGGAACGATTCTGCCGACGATTCCCGAGGATGTGATGACCCTGGCGCCGTGGACGGGAACGGGCGCGCCGCCGGTGCCGACACTCGATGACCGCCGGGTCTACGAGATCTATCCCGGCCCCGCTCGGGATCTGCATGATTTTGAGGGACGCCACCTCGACCTGAATTCACAAGGCGGGCGGACAACGCTTACCGTGACGGGAGCCGAGGCACGCATGACGATCGTCTGGCGGTTCCAGCATCCAACCCACGCTACGCTCAATGGCCAGGCCGTCGCGGTGCGGTCCGCCGGCGGCTCGGCATCGGCCAGCTTCGTGCATGCCACGCAGTCCCGGCTCGTCTGGTGGTAGATAGCCATCAGGGCCGACCGCGGCGGAAATCGCGATGAGCCCCGAGAGTACGCTCATCAGTCTCTTCGTGATCGCCACTGCCGTCGCCATCCTGGCGCGCCGGCTGCGGATTCCCTATACCGTCGCCCTCGTCATTGCGGGTCTCGGTATCGGCGCGCTTGGCGTCGTCGAGCCCCCGCGCCTGACCCGGGAGCTGCTCTTCGCCTTCATCCTTCCCGGTTTGTTGTTCGAAGCGTCATTCCAGATGGAGTTCACGATCTTCCGCGAGAACTGGCGGACGATCACCGCGCTGGCGGCTCCCGGCGTGGTCGTGGCCATCGGGCTCACCGGTGCGATATGTACCCTGGCGATCCACCTTCTTCGCCTCGAGCCCGGCTTTACGCTGACGATCGGGCTGGTGTTCGGAGCCCTCATTGCCGCGACGGATCCGATCGCGGTCGTCGCGGTGTTCCGGAGCATGCGCGCCTCACCGCGGCTCACGACCATTCTGGAAGCCGAGAGCCTGCTGAATGACGGCACCTCCATCGTCTTCCTGACGCTGATCCTCGGGTACGTCGCCGGAACGACGACTGGAGCCGAGGCGCTCGCCATGCAGTTCGTGGTCATGGTGGGTGGCGGCATTCTCACCGGCCTGGTGCTCGGTCTTGTCGTGTCGCGGATGATGCGCCGGCTCGACGACCCCATGGTCGAGATCACCCTGACGGTGATCGCCGCCTACGGTTCCTTCGTCCTCGCCGAGCAGTTTCATGTCTCGGGCGTGCTGTCCACGGTCGCGGCCGGCATGGCCTGCGGCAGTTATGGCCGGCGGGTGTCGATGTCGCCGCGAACCCAGACGGCGGTACTGGCCTTCTGGGAGTATTCCGCCTTCGCGCTGAACTCGATCGTGTTTCTGATGGTGGGTTTCACCGTGCCGCTCGGAAGCCTGCTCGCCACATGGCCGGAGGTCCTCGTCGCATATCTGGCCATGCTGTTCGGGCGGGCCGGCGTGGTGAGCGCTGTGACGCTGCTCTTCCGCTGGCACCGCGAAGCCATTCCCGGCCGCTGGCGCATCGTGCTCACCTGGGGCGGACTTCGCGGGGCGCTCTCCGTCGTGCTGGCCCTCGGCCTTGCGCCGGACTTTCCGTACCGGTCGCAGCTCCAGTCCATGACGCTCGGCGTCGTGCTCGCGTCGCTGATCATCCAGGGGCTGACGATGGGCTGGCTCCTGCGACGTACCGGGCTGGTGGGAGCGTCCCCGGAGCCGGGCTAACCAGCGCCCGGTTCCTCGCGCGCCGCCGGATCCTGGCGGTAGAATCGGCTCAGTTGTTCGTAGAGCACCGGCAACCACGAAGCGCGTCGCCGTTTCCAGAGCACGGGCTGGCACCGTGCCCGCCCCGACTCCATTATTTTGGTAGCCATGGAAACGCTCATCCGGGACCTTCGCCTCGCCTTCCGCTCGCTAATGCGAGCTCCAGCCTTCACCGTCACCTCGGTGCTGATCCTCGCACTGGCCATCGGCATGGCGAGCGCGATGTTCACGGTGTTCGATGCCGTGTTGCTGAGAGACCTGCCGGTGCAGGACCAGGATCGCATCGTCGAGCTGACCGGGGTGGGCCGGGGCGCGGCCGCACGAGAACTGCCGCTCTTGTTCGAACAGTACCGCCGCTTCAGCTCCCAGACGCGCACGCTCAGCCGCATCGCCGGATTCGCCCACTGGCGGGTATCGGCCGAGGGATTCGGCGACGGCGATCGTTCCTTGTCGCTGCGGCAGTCGGCGGTCACGGCCAACTTCTTTCAGGTGCTCGGCGTCCGTCCGGTGCTCGGCCGGATGCTGCAACCGGAAGATGAGCGGGAATGGGGTTCGACCTCCGTAAGCGGCGTCATGATGGTCATCAGCTACGATGCCTGGCGCCGGGTGTTCGGCGGTGATTCGTCCGTCATCGGGCGGCACCTCCAGATGCCGGTGATGAAATGGAATATCACGATTGTCGGCGTCGCGCCTCCCGGTCTCGACTATCCCCGCGGCGCGGACTGCTGGGTCGCGGCCAACTACAGCAACCTCGACATCGTGGCGCGGCTGGCGTCGGGAGCGACTCCCGAAGCGGCACGCAGCGACTTCCAGTCGTTCCTCGACAACGATCCCGATTACATCAAGTTCTTCGGGAAGCACACCGTCGGCGCACAGGTTCATACCTTCGGCCAGATGGTGCTTGGCGATGTGCGGCCGGCGCTGTTCGTTCTCTCGGGCGCCGTCGGGCTGTTGTTGCTGCTGGGCTGCGTCAACATCGGCAATCTGCTGTTGCTGCGGGCCGCTGGCCGGGTCCGCGAATTCTCCATCCGCCGGGCCATCGGCGCGAGCGTCGGTGACCTGGTGCGCCAGCTGCTCACCGAGAATGTCGTGCTCGCCCTCGCCGGTGGAATGCTCGGTCTCGTCATCGCCAGCCTGCTGCTCAAGGCGCTGCTCCGCCTGGCACCCGAAGGGCTGCCCAGAATCGACGTCATCGGACTGGCCGGTGCGCCGCTCGCCGTCAGCGGGCTCGTGACGCTGCTGGCGGTGATGCTCTTCGGTATCGCTCCGGCTCTGGGCGCACTGCGGCTGGATCTTTCCTCTCCCCTTCGTTCCGATACGCGTGCGGGAACGGAAGGACGAAAACTCAGGAGGATTCGCCAGGCGCTGGTGGCCTGGCAGATCGCGCTGGCCATCGTGGTGCTTTCCGGCGCCGCCTTGCTCGGCCGGAGTTTTGCGCGGCTGTCGGGACTGAATCTGGGTTACACAACCGATCACCTTGCCGTCTTCACCGTCGCGATGCCCTGGCGGCCGTGGGTGAGCAGATGTGGCGGCGACACCCAACGCACGGCCGCCGACAGCGCCCGGGTCGATCGCTGCACCGGGGTCGCGATACTCGACTTTCACGACCGGCTGATGACGCGGCTGCGGCTCGTGCCCGGAGTCGCAAGCATTTCGCCAGTGGCGGTGCCTCCGTTCCTCGGTGCCAGCGTCTGGATGTCGAAGGTCGTGGCGGAAGGTCAGTCGCAGACCGAGGCGGAAGCCAATCCATTCTTCGGGCTGGAGCCGGTCGGTCCTGAATTCCTTCGCACCTTGGGCGTCTCGCTGCTCAAGGGGCGCGGCTTTACCGACGCGGATCGCGAGGGCGCGCAGAAGGTGGCGGTGGTGACGGAGGGTGTGGCTCGGCGGCTGTGGCCCGGCCAGGATGTGATCGGCAAGCGCTTCCACAACGCCGGAGAGAATGAGCCCGACTCGCTGGTGACCATCGTGGGCGTCGTTCCCGACCTGCACTACCGGGAGCACCGGGAGGCCACGCCGACGATTCTTCGCCCGTTCCGCCAGGTGCTCGCCCAGGGACATTTCGTGCTGAGGACTCGCGGCTCGCTCGCCGCCGTACTCGGGGGGATTCGCCGAGCTGTCAGCGATGGCGAGCCGGGCGCCGAGGTTGTGTCGGCCGACGCCATGGACGACCTGATCGCGCCGCAACTCTCGCGGCCGCGCTTCGACGCGTTGCTGCTCTCGGCCTTCGCGCTCGCGGCACTCGTCCTTGCGGCCATCGGCCTCTATGGCATCATGGCATCCGCCGTGGCCCAGCAGACCCGCGAGCTCGGCGTTCGCATGGCGCTCGGCGCCACGCCCAAGCGGCTGCGCCGGATGATCCTCGGCCAGGCGCTCCGGGTGGCTGGAATCGGCGCGGCAGTCGGGCTCGCTGCGGCGCTCGCCGGATCGCGGCTGCTGACGTCGCTGCTCTTCGAGGTGAGTCCCACGGACCCCGCCGCGCTGCTCGGCGCGTGTTCGCTGTTGCTCGCCGTTGCAGCGGTGGCCGCTTTTGTCCCAGCGCAGCGGGCAACGCGTGTCGATCCCGCCCAGGTGATGCGGGCGGAGTAGAGTTGCCCACCCTTCGAGGGCCACTCATGCGTTTGCGATTCTTCCTTCGCCTCGGGGCTTTGCTCTGGGTGGCCACGCCGCTTGCCGCTCAGCGCCAGACCGGCGTGGTGGGCGCCTACACGCCTCCCGTAACCTGGCCGCAAGAGCCGCTCCGCTTCGATCTGCTGCACCAGGTCATGCGGATTCGTTTCGACACGCCGCGCAGGGAGCTGCTCGGCGAGGTAACGACCCTGGTCGCCATTACCCTCGCGCCGACCGACACCATCCGGCTCAACGCCGAGAACATGACCATCGACCGGGCGAGCGATTCGCGGGGACGCGCGCTCCGCTTCTCCTACGATTCGTCCCATGTCACGGTTCGTCTCGCGCGGCCGGCGGCGGTCGGCGACACCGTCGAGTTCACGCTCAGCTATCACACCATCCCGCAGCGCGGCATCTATTTCGTTCCGCGGCGCAGGGTGATCTGGAGCACCGGCGAGGCGATCGAGACCCGCGCCTGGATCCCCACCTACGACGCGCCTAACGATAAGACAACGTGGGAGTTCTACGTCACCATCGATAGCGCGCTGAGCGTGGTCTCCAACGGCCGCCTGGTCGGAAGCGAGCCCGCGGCCGGCGGATCGCAGCGCGTCTGGCACTGGAGCCAGGAGACGCCGGCGTCGACCTACCTCTATTCGGTCGTGGTCGGCCCCCTGGTGGTGCTGCACGACCAGTGGCGCGGCGTCCCGGTGGACTACTGGACCTATCCCGATACGGTGAATGCCGCGTGGCGCAGCTTCGGCGAAACACCCTCGATGATCGAGCTCTATTCGCAGCTGCTCGGTGTGCCGTATGCCTGGCCGAAATACGACCAGTCCATCGTTCCCGACGTCTTCTTCGGCGGTATGGAGAATGTCTCGGCGACCACGGAGACCGACCGCACCCTCGTCCCCGTCGGTACATCTCCGGACAGCGCCCGCGGCCTGGTGGCGCATGAGCTGGCCCATCAGTGGTTCGGCGATCTGACGACGACCGCCGACTGGGCCGACATCTGGCTCAATGAGGGCCTGACGACATACATGGAGTCGGTGCAGGAAGAAAAGACCCGCGGGTGGGATGCGGCGGAAGTCGAATGGCTGGGCCATCAGCAGCAGGCCCTGGCCTCAGACCGCAGCGGGGCGCGCGCGGTGGTCTGGGGGCGTTACCGCGGCAACGATCCCGCCCAGCTGCAGTACAGCGCGCACGTCTACGCCCGGGCGGGCCAGGTCGCGCATCAGCTCCGCCGGGTGCTCGGCGATTCACTCTTCTGGGCCGGCATGCACCGCTTCCTGGTGGACAATGCCCACCAGAACGTGACCACCGCCGACTATGTCATCGCCATGGAGCGCACCTGCCGCTGCGATCTCGACTGGTTCTTCGACCAATGGCTCTACGGCTTCGGCTTCCCCATGGTGCGCTTCACGAGGCACTGGGATGCTCCCTCGCGCACCCTTCACGTGACTGTCGAGCAGACGCAGCCGGTGGATTCGATCCATCCTCTCTTCCGCTTTCCGGTTACGCTACGCGTTATCACCCGCGATTCCGTGGTCAGGCAGGAGATCACCGTCTCGAAGCCGAGCGAGACCTTCACGGTCGCGCTGCCGTCGGAGCCGCTGTCGTTCCGCTTTGATGAAGGCGGCTGGCTGTTAGGCAGCGTCACCGGCGACCAGTCCACTTCCGAGCTCGCGCCGATGGCGATGCACGACCTGGATATCCGCGGCCGGGAGTGGGCGCTCGAGCAGCTCGACCCTGCCCACGATTCGGCGGCAGCCGCCGCGCGTCGCTTCGTGGTACTCAACGAACACGTGCCGCAGCTGCGGCAGCTGGCCCTTCGGGGTATGGCGCATGATTCCGTGGATTCCAGCCGCGAAGTGGTTCGGCTTGGGATGCGCGACGAGTCTGGCGCGGTGCGGGCGAGCGCGCTCGAGGCTCTGCGGCTCGTTGATCCCGCTGCGGCGCTCACGGCCGCGGATGCGATGTACGTCCAGGACCCCGACAACCAGGTGCGCCAGACGGCGCTCGCCGTCATCGCCGGAGCCCGGAAGAGCGATGCACTGGCAACCCTGCTGGCGGCGTCAGGCCCCGATCAGATCGCCGGAATCCGCACCACCGCGATTCGATTCCTGGGCGGGATTCATGACGCCCGCGCCGAGAATGCGCTCGAGCGCCTCACCGCCACCGTCGAAGAACAGCGGCTGCGCTCGGCGGCGCTGGGTGCGCTCGCGAGGACGGACAGCGCACGCGCTGCCGCCCTCGCGCTTCGGCTGATTCCCGATGACGACCAGCGCTTCGCGATCAGTGCGGTGCAGGTCGTGGCGCGGGTCGGCGGCGCCGACAGCCGCGCGGCGCTCGCCGCCATGCTGCCGCGGGAGACGCGCCTCCAGGTCAGAGCCGCGATTCAGGAGGCATTGGCGCGCCCGCACTGACGGCTCTGCGCCGGCGCGTTCACGATTTGCGGGTCACGGTCAGTGGCGCCGACTGTACGCCCAGCGTGAAGGTCCCGGCAATGCTCCGGTTGTCACTGGCCAGGGTCCCGTCGATGGTCGCATCACCGTCAGGCGACGAGAAAGTCATGACCACGTGCGAGCCGTCCATGCGCAGCGCGCTCAGCGGCACCTGCATTCCGCTCGGCGGCGTCGCGGTCCCGGTGTAGCCCGTGGCGTTCCGGGCCAGGACTATCGCAAGGGTCATTGAGCCCTGGGGACTGTCGACGTTGCCGGACCATTCACCGGAGAGATCGGCGCCGCCTGCCGCCGCGGGTGCTGACGAGGGTGCCGCTGCTGGAGGCGGCGTAGCGGGCCGGAAGGGAATGCCCGCGCTGGCATTCAAGAGCATCCCTTCCGTCGCGTCCGGATAGCGCTGGCGCATCGCGGCGATCAGCGGTTCCGGTCCCGACGCGCGCGAGCGCTCGAGGTCGAAGGCGTCGAGATAGCCGCGGGTGAATTCAATGGCATCGGGCGTATCGGCGACGTCGGCACTCGGCTTGTGTCCCGCAATCACGACGCGCGGGTGCAGCGCCGCAAGGCGATCGAGCGATCCACGCCATGCGACGCGCGTCGCCGAGGTCGAGGCGCCGAGCCAGGGATGGACGCCCCGGAAGACCACGTCGCCCGCCAGCAGCACCCGCATCGACGGAATCCAGAGCGCGCTATTGGTCGGCTGCTCCACGTCGCCCTGGAGATCGGGGATGATCTCGATCGCGCGACCATCGACGCTGAGCCCCGCGGGCGGCACCGGCTGCATCGTGGGGAAGCTGTCCGGCACCGAGCCTGGAGGCATGCGGCTGCGCATCATCGCCATCCGCGCCTGGTTGGGCTTGGTACTGTCGTACAGCACGATGGCCGCCGGCGTCATGTAGATGGGCGTGCCGGGAAAGCGCTGGAGGATGGTCGCGGCGCCGGTGTAATGGTCGTGGTCCGGATGGGTGATGAAGATCGCCTTGAGCCGCTTTCCCGATGCCGCGATGCGGTCGGCGACCTGCGCGGCGTCGGCGGGGCGATTCTGGCAATCGACCAGGATGGCCTCGCTGCGTCCGGAGATGATTGTCGACACCACGTGAAAGTTCATCGAGTCCGCGACGTACTCCTCGAAGTGCAGCGGCTGATTGCTCCGGCCTTGCGCAAGGAGTCGGGCCGTTGACGCCATGGTCACCGCGCCGGCGACCATCGAGATGAAGAGAAGACGGATCGGCTGCATCGTGGTTCTCCCAGAGATTGTTCGAATCCGGTACCGGAGTGCTTGCACGATGCGGGATGGGAAGAAAGGACGGAAGGAAATCGGCGCGAACTGGGCGGCCGGTGGAACGAGTCGTCTGGTTTGCGACATGAATCGCGGCGGCGCGCCGAGCCTTACCGCCTGACGCGATAACCGCATTGTTGCGTGCGCCACTTCCGCGCGCGACATTGCCGCCGTGAACTCCGCCACCGACGGGCGAGGCCACGGTCGGCTTCGAACCACCGCCCTGGTTCTGCTGCTGTGCGTCGTCGCCCTGACGCTGCTCTTTTCGGCTCAGGAAGTGATGCGACGCGGCATCGCGGGCCAGCCAATCGATTGGTCCCAAACGCTGCGTTTCAACGGACTCGACTGGGTTCTGTGGGGCATGATGACGATGCTGATCGTCGTCATCGGCCGCCGCTACCGCCTCGATGCCACGGGGCAGCGCGTCACCCGCGTGAGCGTATGGATCGGCATGGCTATCGCCGCCACGTTGGCGCAGTCGCTGCTCACCGGGATCATTCTCCGCGCCTGGGGCCTCATTGCCGGACCACCGGGTACCGCCGCGATGCCGCTGGGCCGGTTTCTCGTGGTCTGGACCGCTTCGACGGTCGGCTTCAACCTGATCACCTTCTTCATGATTGCCGCTCTCTTACACGCGGCGCTCTATTACGGGGACCTGCGTGCGCGGCGGCTCCGCGAGGCCGATCTCGAGCGACGCCTGGCCCGCTCCGAGCTGAACGCGCTGAGGCAGCAGCTCCAGCCGCACTTTCTCTTCAACGCGCTGCACACGGTATCATCGCTGATGACCAGCAACGTGCCGTCGGCGCAACGCGTGATCGCGGATCTGGGCGATCTGCTGCGCGCATCCCTCGACCATACCGCACAACAAGAGGTGCCGCTGCGCGAGGAGCTGGACTTCGTCAGGCGCTACCTGGAAATCCAGCAGGCGCGCTTCCGCGATCGGCTGCGGGTGTCGATGAGCGTGGAAGCACCGGGGGAAGCGCTGGTCCCGAGCCTGCTGCTCCAGCCGCTGGTGGACAACGCCATTCGTCACGGCATCGACGGCGGAACAGGGCAGGGAACGATCTGGATCTCGGCTCGCCGGGACAACAACCGCCTGGTGCTGGAGGTCCGCGATGACGGCTCACGCGCGGGTGAGACTCCGGCTGGCGCAACGCCGCAACCCGGCGGCATCGGGCTGGAGAACATCGAGAAACGGCTGGTGCAGCTCTACGGAGCGAACCGGAGTTTTCAGGCGGGCCGGGGCGCCGACGGTCATTTCGCAGTCAGGATTTCGCTGCCGCTCCATACCGATGCGGCCCAGTTTCCCTCGGGTGACAGCGCGTGACGCTTCGCGCACTGATCGTCGATGACGAGGCCCCGGCGCGTGAGCTGCTATGCAGTTTCGTCGCCGCTTGGACGGATATCGACATTGTCGGCGATACCGGAGAAGGCGCCGCTGCGGTCGAGATGATCCGGACACTTCGGCCCGATCTCGTGTTTCTCGACGTCCAGATGCCGGTGATGAACGGGTTCGACGTGGTCGCGGCGCTCGAGCCGCCGGAGCAGCCGCTGATCGTGTTCGTCACCGCCTACGACCAGTACGCCCTGAGAGCCTTCGACGTCAGCGCTTGCGACTATCTCCTCAAGCCGTTCGACGCCCCGAGGCTGCGGACCACGATCGACCGCGTCCTCCAGCGACGGGCGGGTCAGGGCGGCGGCGGGCCCTCGGATCTGGCGGCCCTGCTCAAGCATCTGCGATCGTCGGCGGCCGGCGAAGTCGTGGTGAAGGCGGATGGCACCCACCATTTTCTTCGGCCCGATGACATCGTCTGGATCGAAGCGATGGGAAAGAGCGTCCGGGTGCACCTGGTCCGCTCGACACTCGAGGTGCGTGAATCGCTGAGCGCG
>DASXPG010000174.1:0-17733 GCA_036493755.1 Gemmatimonadales bacterium | reverse complement strand
CCAGAAAACTCTCGTTGGTCGTCAGGCGGGATTCCAGGCAGGCACTCAGCAGGCTGACCAGGTTGTCCAGCGCAACGAGCGAACGCCGATTGCCGGTGACCGCGCCGAGCGGAAGAGGAACACCGCGAGCAAGCCAGCGCGCCATGCTCAGGAAGTTGGCCTTCACCCCAGCTCCATACACGAGCGGGGGCCGGATGATCATGACCTGCATCGGGCCCGCCAGGTCGAGCAACGCCGTCTCGGCTTCGGCTTTCGAGCGCGCGTACGGGTCGGATCCGATCAGGGGATCGGTCTCGATCAGCGGTCTCGATGAACTTTCGCCGTGTACCTTGACCGAGCTCATGAAAATGAAACGGCTCACTCCGGCAGCCGCCGCCGCGCGTGCCAGGGCGACGGTGCCCTCCACATTGATCCGCCGATACTCCGCGGCCGGATCGGGCGCCTGGTCATGCAGCTGATGAACCCGCGCGGCGAGATGTACGACCGCCGAGCACCCTTCCAGCGCCGCGTTCCACGCGGTCGAAGGCCCCAATTCTCCGACCGGAACCAGCCGTACATCGGGAGTTCCGGTCACCGCGCTCCGGCTCGCGGCGGTCACCGCAATGCCCTGCGCTCTCAGGTGCGCGACCAGCGCCCGCCCGACGAACCCGGTGCTTCCGGTGACGAGAACCCGGGTCGGTGCGCTCATCCGGCAAGAGCCAGCACATCACGCGCCAGGCGCTCGGTGATGGCGGTTCGGCCGAACTCGGCGATGAAGTCGCGGCGCGGCTCGTCGAATGGCGCCAGTGTCCGGAGCGCGCTCATCGCGCCGTCGGCGTCGCACGGGGAAAACACCGCGGCATTCGCAATATGCTCGTGAACGAAGCGCGCGGCGAAGCCGGATAAACCGGCCAGCATGGGCTTTCCCATCGCGGCGTACTCGAAAATCTTGGACGGCAGCACGCGCGTGAAGGCGTCATGGGCATTGAGGTGCAGAAAGAGGACGTCGGCCGCACGATAGGCTTCGATCAGCGCCGCCCGCGGCATCGGTGGAAGAAGCTCCACATTGCGGGCGCCCTGTCGTTCGAGGGTCTCGAGCAGTCTCGATCGCCGGCTCCCGTCCCCGATGATGCGCAGCTTCAGCGACTCGCCACCGGCTCGTGCCAGCCCCGGCACAATCGCGTGGAGTCCCTGCCCTTCGCCGATATTCCCAGCATAGAGCAGCGTCGTTGTCGCGGCTCCCGCCGGTCGCGGCGAGGGCGCGCGCGCGAGCGGCGCAGCGGCGGCAAATTCCTCGTCCACGCCGTTGGTGTAGCAGGAAAAGCTGCGTCCTGGATAGCGCCGTCCCAGATACTCGAGAAAACCCGCGGACACCACGTTCACGCGCGACGCGGTGCCGATCGCGTAGCGCTCCAGCGCCGAAAGCGCCGGACGCAGAACCAACGCCGCCGGCCGGGGCAGCACCTCGGTGATCGTGTCCACGAAGAGATCGCGGATATCCAGATACAGCGGCGTTCTCCCCCGCCGGGCGATGCGCGCCGCCAACGCAGCCGTCATGAGCCGGCTCGACGTAGCGACGATCACGTCGTAGCGCTCGCCGGCGGCAAATCGCGAGGCGGCCCGGGCGAAGGCGACGAACGCCGCCGACTGGTCGACCATTCCGCTGCGATGCCGGGACAGCGCGATGCGCCGGACGGTCAGTCCCGGCGCTTCTTCGATTTCCGGGGCGGCAACGGTGAAGGAGTGATAACGGTTGGGAAGCGTGGTAATGACGTCCACGTGCGATGCCGGCGCCAGGCGGCGCAGCGCCTCGGCCAGGGCCGTGGCGCGAAATGACCCCGCACTCAGATCCGGACGATAGTAGAACGTGAGCACCAGGATCCTCAGGAGCCGGCACCCCAGCGGATGGTGGTTCTGAGCAGCGGGCCCTGAAAGGAGACTCGGAGACATTTGTTGGGCATGGCCAGACCGAAACCCGGGTGCCAGGTGGAGTCCTCGACGGCCAAGATCCCATCGACGACAGTGACGACAACCGCGCCCACGTCAGGGACGACCAGCCGAACGCCGTCTCGGCCGGTTTCGCTGATGCCGACGTCGGGATGAAGGTGAAAGCGCGCCACCGAGGATTCTGCCCGCGCCGTAACGCCATCCTCGATCATCAGTTCGTCAGGACGCAGCCGCCAGGTGCGCCGGTGGAGCGGCCGCCCGGGCAACCGGCTATAGCCGTCGTGCATGCACCTGGCGACCAGCGGGTCGCCCGTGGACAGCGACAGATTGCGGATTCGCGCCCTCCGGGCGACGCGAAAGGAACCCCAGACCTCGGATGAGTTCTGACCGTCGATCTCGACGGTGTTGTGCGCGGCGGTTCCCCGCTGCCGCTCTCGCTCCGGGCCGGGCGCGTAAAGCGATGTGCCCGAATTCACGAAGACCCTGCGTTCGCGCAGCGACAGCTCGAAAGAAAGGGTGTCGGCGTGGGCATGCGCAGGGAGGTAGTCGGGACCCACCGGGCCTACATCGAGCAGGACCGTCGCGTCCCCGGCCTGTAGACGAATGAATCCGCTGTCCGCGAGCAGCAGTGACGGCGCCGCCGCTGCCGGCCTCCTGAAGCCCAGCCGCTGCGCGTAGGCAAAAAGCTCGGAGGGAGATGGTGCGATGCCGATCGCCGCGTCGTTGAAGAATCCGATTTCGCCGTCGGGATGGCACATCGCCGCCAGCCAGTCCTGCATGGTTTCGGCGACGGAGCGCCACTGCTGCGCCTCAACCGCGCGCCCGTACACCGCGGCGATGTTGACGAGGTCCAGGACATCCTCGAACGCGAGCGCATGATACATCGGGCTTCGCTCGAACTGTCCGCCATCGCCGAGCACTTGCTCTGGCATCTCCTGCGCGAGGATGCGCAACCCTCGGGCGAGCCAGCCGCCGGCTTCCGCTCCCTCGAAGAACAACCCCGCGAACACCAGCGCCTTCGCATTCGCGAAGAGATGGTTGCCCAGCAAGTGACGCTCCAGCCTGACTCCCAGCCAGCGCGCCTGGACCGCCAGACTCGTCAGGCACGCCGGCTCCAGCGAATGGCCTGCCAGCGCCCACTTGATCCAGTTGACGATTCGCAGCGAGGTCGGATACGGCTCCCATGCCGTCCCCGCCCCTGGACTGTTTTCCCGAACCCAGCGCGTCAGCAGCGGAGCATGCCAGGACGCACGGGACTCGGCGCCCAGAGCATTGAGGTCGTCGAAATAATGAAGGTTGTAGTTCCAGAGCTTCGGCAACCGGCTGTCGGCCCAACCGTGATCCGACAGCGAATGCTCTTCATTCAGGAAGCGGAAACGATCGGGGCCGGTCATCGAGATGGGCCGGGATGCGGGCGCCACCCAGGGCCGGCTCACGGTACGTCGCGGTGGCGCGTCGCGGCCGTCGATGCGCGGCCGAGCCAGCCGGAAGAGGACGCGGCCGTACAACTGAATCGGCTTGAGATGGCGGACGGTGTGCCAATACCGTCCCGCCGCGCTCATGCGCTCACCGGAGGACTTCCGCCACTTCCACCGTCCGGCGGCTGACCTCCATCAGCTCGGCAAATGGAATGGGCGGGGGACCGCCAGTGCGGACCGACTCGAGGAAGGCCGCGGCGCAGGCGGCCTGTCCCTTATCCTGGCGCCAGAGGCTCATGGTCCGGAAACCCGACCAGCCGTATCCCTTCAACACGCGGAAATTGTCGAGCTGGAGGATGCGGCCGCCGGCAAAGACCTCAAGGCGTTCCTTGGGAAAGGAGTTGTGGCCGTTGGCGATATACAAGATGGTGCCTAACGAACCGTCTTCGAAATGCAGCAGGATGCTTGCCGTATCGGTGGCGCCACGCGGACGACTCGGCTCGGCCATCGCCGCTGCCTCGACTCCGACGATCGGCGACCCCGCCAGGCCGCGCAGCAGATCGATAAAATGGCAGCCCTCGCCGATGATGCGGCCACCGCCAACGCCCGGATCCTGCGTCCAATGGGAGGACGGAAGGCTGCCGGCATTGACGGTCATGACGAGGGCCCGCGGCCCCCGGATCCCGGCTAGCAGCGTCCGCATCCTGACCACGTGCGGCGCGAAACGACGATTGAAGCCGACCATGACGATCTGACCGGGCCGCGCGGCAGCGGCTGACTCGATCCCGTCGAGCTCGGCAGCGGTGAGAGCCAGCGGTTTTTCCACGAACACGTGTTTGCCGGCGGCGAGCGCGTCGCGAACCAGCGAGGCATGGCTGTCATGGCGTGTGGCGATGACGACCGCGTTCACCGAAGCATCGCTGAAGACCGACGCGGTATCGGTGGTCGTGGCCTCGAATCCGAATTTCCGGGCCGCGTGGGTTCCGCTTACCCCGGTGCCCGAGGCGACGATACGCAGCCGGGCGCCCGCTTCCTTGAACGCCGGAATGAGAACGGCCGTCGCATAGTTGCCCGCTCCGACAAAACTCACCGAAACCTGCCCGGTTACGGCGGGCCGCGCGCCGGCTGCCGGCTCTGTGGCCACGGTGCGCCGCGCTGTGTCGGGGCCCGGGTCGGGGTATTCCAGCAGGATGCCAAGCGACGGCGCGTCGCTCGCGACGAGCGCGTAGGCTGCCTCGGCGTCGACGACCTTGAAGCGGTGCGAGATCAGCGGCCCGACATCCAATCGCCCGTCGGCCATCATGTCGAGAACTGCTTCGAAATTCCGCTGCTCGGTCCAGCGCACGAAGCCCACCGGGTAATCCTGTCCCTTTTCCTCGTAATCCGGGTCGTAGCGTCCCGGGCCATATGAGGATGAGACCTGAAAGGTGAGCTCCTTCTTGTAGAAATCGTCGCGCGACAACTCCAGGCCCGTCACACCGACCAGGACGATGCGCCCCCGCTGCCGGCTCATCAGCGCCGCCTGATGCACCGGCTCGTTGCTCGTGGTGGAGGCGGTAATGATGACCGCATCCATGCCGCGGCCCCGCGAGAACTCCATCGCCTGCTGAACCGGGTCCGCGCCGCTGGACAGATCCACCGTCTCGGCGCCGAAGCGGCGCGCCATGGCGAGCCGCGCCGGATCGAGGTCGATCCCGAGCACGCGGCAGCCGTGCGCGCGCAGCAGCTGGACCGCGAGCAATCCCACCAGGCCGAGTCCGGTGACGGCGACGGCTTCGCCTAACGAGGGCTGCGCCAGGCGAATGCCCTGCAGCGCGATGGCTCCCAGTACGGTAAAGGCGGCTTGATCGTCCGAGACGGCGTCGGGAACGCGGGCGCAGAGATTGACCGGGACGCTGACCACCTCGGCGTGCTTCCCCGCCGAGGCCACGCGCTCACCGATCGCCAGACCCGCCACTCCCGAGCCGATGCCGGCAATGACGCCGACGTTGCAGTAGCCGAGGGCCAGGGGCTGATCCAGTTTGTTCTGGACCGATGCGAGTGTGGGCAACAGCCCATCGGTGCGCACCTTGTCGAGCACCATCTTGACCTTGTCGGGCTGCTGTCGGGCTTTGTCGATCAGACCCGCGCGGCCGAATTCCACCAGCATGCGCTCGGTGCCGGCGGAGATCAGTGTTCGGCGGGAATGGATGAGCAGGGCGCCGCGGCTGGGGCCCGGGCTCGGCACGTCGGCGACTTCCGTGACGCCGGTCTTGAGCGACTGGAGAATCTGCTTCATGCTGCCTTCAGAAAGGCTGCACTACGCCCGGGTCCGGACAAAGTCCCGGAAACCCCGGATGGGGTGGCGCAGATCGGTGCGCGTGGCCGCGAGGAGTTGCTCGAGATCGAGGGCCTCAGCGCCGGCAGTACGCAGAATACCCATGGCGGACAGCGCGATGACAAAGAGCGTGACCGCGATGGATCCGGCGAACAGCGCCCCCAGGACCTTCAGGATCACGCCCCGATGATCCGGCTCGGCCGGCACCAGCGGAGGCTCGACGACCGAGAGCACCGGTGTGTCGCGGACTTCGTCGATGCGGGCGCGCTCGTAGGCCTCGGCCAGCGTCGTGTAAATCTGCTGCCGCAAGTTGACCTCGCGCTGCCGGCGATCTTCCTCGAAGCGCAGGTCGGGAGAGGTCGATCGATCACGATTGGCGCGCTCGAATTGACGCAGAGAATCCTCGGCGACTCGCAATTCCTGCTTCGCCTCCGCGGTGCGCAGCTCGGTAAAGCGGCGCTCGGCCGAAGCCTGCGATTGGCGGGAGCTGATGTTGAACGTCCCCAGCTGATCCAGCACGTGCACGATGACGGCATGTGCCTGACGAGGGTCGTCCATGGTGGCATCGACCCTCACCACGCCGGTACGGGGCTTGAGGGTGACGTGCAGGTGCCTCTGGAGTTCTTCGACGGCGTTGTCGCGCCGCTCGCCCACTGTGGATCCCTTGACCTTGAAAAGCGCCTCGAGGGTCACCGGTTGGGGGATGCTGTCCCCGCTCAGCGGACCTTCGACAATCGGCATCAGGATGGTGGGAGTGGTAACCAGGTCGGCATAAAATTGCGGTGACTGGTTGACATCCGATCCCCCAAGATTGAAGCCGAGGGATGCGGCAATGCCGGCGAGATTGCCGCCCGGGGAGCGGCCAACGACAGGAAGAAAGGAAACCGACGATGTATAGGTGCGATGCCGTACCAGAATGACGACACCCACCACGAATGCGATCAGGAGCGCCGCGGCTACGATTGATCGCCGGTAAAGCAGCACGACGATCACGCCGATCGAGCCTGCAGCGCCGTTTTCCGAGTGCGTCGGCGTCACGTCCGCTGGCGCGGCAGCGGCCGACCGCCTGTCATTTCAGTCAGCAAGAGGGCCCCTTGAAACACCCGATCCCCTGGCCCACGACGCGACGCGAGCCGGAGGCAGAAAAACGGCGTAAGTGCCGAAGACGGCATCATTTCCGAGGAAGCGCCAAGCCGCGCTTTCCTTCATTGAATATCACTGCAAGTGGATTATAATGCTAGCAATGGTGGCCGCGGCTGGATCGGGACCTCCCCTTACAACTCTATCACCCAAGCTGAACATCGATAGTCCCTGGCGGCTCGGCCTCGGCGCGCGCCTCCGCGGGCCGCTGGCACGTCAGATGGTCTGGTCGCTGCTCGGCAACGGCCTCACAGCGCTCTGGTCTCTGACCATGAGCATCCTGGCGGCTCGCCGCCTGGAGACACCCGTTTTCGGCCGCCTTGCGCTGCTCCTCAGCGTCCAGGTCGTTCTCAATACCATCATGAACAGCGCCCTCGGCCAGACGGCGGTCCGCATGACGGCCGAGCTGCGGGAGCAGAATCCCGCGCGCCTGCGTACCGTGGCCGCGATGCTGTGGGTGGTGACCGGCGGGCTGACAGTTGCCTGCACGGTGGTCTTCCTTCTCGGCGGCCCCGCGGCGCATGCTGCGGTGCTGGGACCCTTACCGCCGCAAAGCGCGATTCTCGCTGCCGGCGCGGTATTGCTCTGCACCGGGCTCATTGCGCTCCAGCAGGGATTCCTGGCCGGCTTTGGCGCGTTTGGCGCGGTGGCAGGAGCGAACGCCGTGCGGCTGGCCGTGGGCGTCACGGTCTTGCTGCTGGCCCCGCCGACCCTGGCAGGCGCGGTGACCGCATTGGCGGCGGGAATGCTCGCCGGCCTCCTGGCCGGCGCCGTGCTCTGGACGCGGGCCCATCGCGGAGCGTTGAAAGATCTTCCCTGGACTCAGTGGGTCACCGAAATTCGCCTGCTATGGACCTTCGCGGTTCCGTCGTGGTTGACCGGCGCACTCTTCGTGATCGCGGCATGGCTAGGCAATCTCATCATCGCGAATGGAGCAGGCGGGTTCTCGGAAGTCGGATATTTCAATGCCGCGAGCCAGTGGGGCCGTTCACTGCTTCTGTTCGTCCCCAACGCCATCGCCGCACCGCTGCTCGTTGCGATGTCGGCCCTCTGGGGCCGTCAGGATACCGCCGGCCTCGGCCGCCTTGCGAAACGCGGACTGCTGTTCTGCTTCGCGACGACCGCCGCGCCGTGCATCCTGGTGTACCTGCTGGATTCGTTTCTGCTGACCCGGTACGGCGTCGCCTACCTTCATGCGCTTCCTATCCTGCACATCCTGCTGATTTCGACGACGGTTGCTTCCTTCACGATCGTCGCCAACGTCGCGCTCACCGCGTCGGGCCGGATGTGGACCATTGCCGGCATCACCGGCCTGTGGGCGGTGGCCTTTCTGGCCATGCTGGAGCCGGAGTCGCATCGCACCGGCGTCGGGCTCGCTCACGCCTACCTGGTCGCTTACGCGATTCAGACGATTGTGACCATTCCCTTCCTCGGCGCCGCGATGCGCCGCATCCGGGCATGACACCGCTGCGGGTTCTGGTGGGAGTGCTGAACTACAATGCCATCGAGGATTGCATCGACACGGTGCGCTCGCTTCGACGGCTCACCTACCCGGCATTCGATCTGCTCATCGTGGACAACGCCTCCACGAACGACGCGGCCCAGCTCGTCGCCGCCGCGACGGCGGGGACCGCGCTGGAAAGCAATGCTGTCAACAGCGGCTACGCTGGGGGCATGAATTCCCTGCTCGATCGCGGCGTCGCGCGGGGGTATGACTACGTGCTGCTGTGCAACAACGACATCGACGTCGGGCCGGATGCGCTGGATCGCCTCGTCGCGACGGCGCAGGCCTGCCCCGACGCGGCGGTCATCGGCGGCGTCGAGCTGGCATGGCAAACCGGCGCGGTGCGCTGCGTGGGGGGTCTCAAGCATGGTCTCATACGGTCTCGAACCCGGTGGAGTCTGCATGTCCCTGAGTCGCCCCAGCGCTTCGCGTTTCCCCAGGGCGCGCTGCTGTTGGTGGATGTCGCGGCGGTAAAGCGCGGCCTGCGCTTCGACGATGGGCTGTTCATGTATTTCGAGGAGGCCGATATCGGTTTCCGGCTACATGAGATGGGCCGCACCGCCGTGGTGGATCCAGGGGTGCGTATCCGGCACAAGGCCGATGCGCGGCATCTCGTTCCGCGCAACGGCTATCTCCAGCAGCGCAACCGGGTCCGGCTGGTCAGGCGGCACGGCCGGCCCTGGCAGCTCGCGGCGCACCTCGCCTACGTCGCCCTTCTCGAGCTCCCTGCCAAGGTGATTGCGCGCAGTCTCCAGGGTCATCTGGCCTTCGCCCGCGCCTGCCTGCTCGGCTTCGTGGACGGCGTGCGCGGAACCACCGGACGCGGAGCCGCCGCGTGGCTCTGAGCGCGGCGGTCGAACCGGGCGGCTGGCGCTCGCGCCTGACGAGTACAACTTGGGCGTCACGCGCCGCGGTGCTCGCCTGCGGTCTCGTGCTGGTCACTCATCCGATATCGTTTGGAAATCTGCTGATCGACCTGCGTCCTTCGGTCGTCATCGCGGTGATCATGATCGTGGTGACCATCCTCCACGTCCCGCAGCTGCTGTCTGAGCTGGCCCGCCCGGTCGCCGCGCCGGCGACTCTGTTCCTGGCGTGGGAGGTTCTGCTGCTGCTCGGTTTTGCCTTCAGCTGGAGCTACTTCGACTTCTGGGCATCGCCTGGCCTCGAAATCAATGCCATCACGTATCTGCTTCTTCCCCAGGCTTTGTGCCTCGCGCTGGGACTCGCCGTGGCACGCGATCAGCGTCTGGTCGGCCGCATTCTCGACGTCATGCTGGTCTCGGGATGCGTGGCGATCTCGGTGGCGATCGCGCTGTACCTCACTCGGCCCGGTTTCGCGGTGGCTGCGGACGAACGCATCTATCAGGAATTGGCGGATCGCTACTCGGGGTTCCTGCCGAGAATGAACGGCTACTACAACTCCATGATCCTTGGGGCCGTCTGTTACTCGACGATGGGCATCGGCTTGTTCCGGCTGCGACGGCCGGCGCTCCAGGCGCTGGTGATGGTCATCTGCCTCGTCGGCAGCGCGCTCACCATGCAGCGCGCCTCGTGGGGGCTCACAGGCGTCACCGGGCTGCTCGGTATCCTGATGCTCATCCGAGGCCTGGTGCGCAACAGCGGTCCCCGCGGCGTTCTCATCCTCTTTCTGGTACTCGGGGTCGCCACGACAACCGTCATCGGCGGTTTCAACTATGCGCTTGATCAGCCCTGGTTCGCCATCAGCATTCGAGAGGCCGACAATCGCGTGCGACTGCTCAACGAGAGCGTGGCGGAGCGATCCGGTCAGTGGGAATTCGCGCTCAACCAGGCGAAGCGCGCGCCCATGGGTGTGGGCACCGGCCTGCTGGGCAGCAAGTCACGGACATCCGAGGGACTCAGCCCCTTCGCGGTGACCGACGGCAACCTCTTCAGCATTCTCGTTGAGCAAGGGCCCGTGGGGCTGTTCCTGTTCGTCGTGACCGTGGGCATTGCGATCGCCCGCACCTTGTGGGCGCGCCGGTTCGACGTCGCTGCCCCGGCACTGCTGATTCTTGCCGGGTCCATGGGGACCAATCTCTTCGACCTCTATTACATCAGTTTCGTCTTCTGGCTTCTCATCGGCATCGGACTCGGTTTGCCGCCGCGACCGGGCCGCCCACAACCGGCGGCTGGCTGATGGCCCGCATCTGCTTCTTCGCCCGAGTGGCGAGCCCCGACATCCTGGACCGCGTCGAATTCTACGCCCAGGATATCGCGATTCTGCGCGACCTGGGACACGACGTCGTGACCGCGACGCGGCCCACGGAGCTGGTGCGCGCCGATCTCTATTTCTGTTGGTGGTGGACGTGGGCGTTCGTGCCGCTGACTCTCGCCCACCTGCTCGGCCGGCCGTCTTTGGTGACTGGAGTTTTCGACGAGTGGATGTTTGATGAACGGCCGTTGATCCAGCGCATTCTGCTGCGTTTCGCGCTGAGATTCGCCGACCGCAACATCTTTATCTCCGAATTGGAGCGGCGCATCGTGCCCGAACGGTTCGCCGTGAACAATCCCGGTTACTCGCCGTGCATCGTGGATACCGCGCGCTATCGACCGGCTCCGTTGGTTCAGCGGGAGGGGTTTCTTCTCACTGTCGCGTGGCTGGCGGCCGAGAATGCGTCGCGGAAGGGCATCCTGGAGCTCATACGGGCACTGCCGCTGATCCTGGCGCGTCATCCCAACGTGCGTTGGGTTCATTGCGGAGAACATGGCACCGGCGCTCAAGCGGTCCACGCCGAGATCGAGGCGTGCGGAGTTGGTCACGCCGTTGAGTTCCGCGGCGTTGTAACTGCCGACGAAAAAATCGCCCTGATGCAGAGTTGCGGGGCTTATGTCCAGCCGTCACGTTTCGAGGGGTTCGGTCTCGCTGTTCTCGAGGCAATGGCCTGCGGCGCTCCCGTTGCGACGAGCCGCGGCGGTGCCCTCCCAGAGGTAGTTGGTGACGCCGGCATGCTCTTCGACGATCTGGCTCCGGAGACAATAGCATCGGCGGTATCGCGGCTTCTGGCCGATCCGATATCAGCCGCCGCCCTTGGCGCTCGAGCCCGGCAACGCGCCGAGAGGGAGTTTTCGTTTGCGCGACGCCGGGCGGATCTCGAACAGGCCATCGCCGGCGCGCTGGCCACCACTCGCTGAGGGTCGACACTCCAACATGTGCGGCATCGGAGGATTTCAGGGGCGATTCGGCGGCGGCCTGCTCGACGCGATGAACACCATTCAGGCGCATCGCGGGCCGAACGGGTTCGGTGCCTGGATGTCCCCGGCCGATTCCGCCGGCATGCGCACCGGGCTCGCCCACCGGCGGCTGTCGATCATCGATCTCTCCGAGCACGGCCGGCAGCCGATGACGGTGCATTGCGACCGCTGCGGCTCACACGGCCTCGACGACCTCGCCCTGATCTACAACGGCGAGCTGTACAACTTTCCCGAGCTGCGCCGCCAGCTCGAAGAGCGCGGCCACTCTTTTGGCAGCCGCACCGACAGCGAAGTCCTGCTCCACCTCTACGCCGACGAAGGCGAGGCGATGCTGCCTCGGCTCAACGGCATCTTCGGTTTCGCGTTGCGCGATGGAAGAAGCGCCGGCCGCCCCGCGGGGCGGGAGCCAGGCGACCTGCTGCTGGTCCGCGATCAGCTGGGGGTCAAGCCGCTGTATATCGCCGAGGGGTCGGCGGGCACCATCTTCGCGAGCGAGATGAAGGCGATTCTCCTCGACCCCGCCGTTTCACGCGAGATCGACGTCGAAGCCTTGGCCCAGCACGTTGCCTATCTGTGGACGCCGGCTCCAAGGACGCTGCTCCGCGGCATCCGGAAACTCGAGCCCGGTTCCGCGGTCTGGCTTCGTCGCGGCCGGATTCAGCGCGGCTGGCGCTTCTACGAGCTGCCTTACGATGCCCCATCGCTCGAAGGGACGCCGCAGGATATGGCGGAGCAGCTTCGAGAGCGCGTGGCCGAAGCGGTGAAGCGGCAGATGATTTCCGACGTACCCGTCGGAGCGTTCTTGTCCGGGGGACTCGATTCGAGCGCGGTGGTCGCCATGATGCAGCGCGCGCGGCCCGGCGCACGTCCGGTGTGCTACACCATCGATACGGATCCCGCAGCCAGCGAAGGCAACGTCAGCGATCTGCCATATGCGCGCGTCGCTGCCCGCCACCTTGACGTCGAGCTGCGTGAAATCCGGGTCGGCCCGGACATGCTCGATCATCTCGATACGCTGCTCTGGCACCTCGACGAGCCGCAGGCCGATCCCGCGCCCATCAATGCCCTGCTCATCGCGCGCGAGGCCCGCAAGGACGGCATTCCCGTCCTCCTCTCGGGCGCCGGCGGCGACGACATCCTCGGCGGCTACCGCCGGCACTCCGCGCTCCAGTTCGAGCGCGCCTGGCGGTGGTGGCCCGCTCCCATGCGCCGCGCCGCGGCGGTGCGCGCCCGAGTTGCGGCTTCGGGAGGCTCGGTCATGGGCCAGCGGCACGCCATCCGGCGCCTCACCAAGATGTTTGCTTACGCCGACTTGCCGCCGGAACGCCGCCTGGTTTCGTATTTCTGGTGGAGCACACCCGAGCTGCGTTCCCCGCTGTTTTCGGCCGCAGTGCGATCACAGCTCGGCAGCGCCGATGTCGGCGAGTCCCTCGAGGCAACGCTCTCCCGCCTTCCCGCGGGTACCGCGCCGCTCAACCAGATGCTCGCCCTGGAAACGCGGCACTTCCTCGCCGATCACAACCTGAACTACACCGACAAGGCCGGCATGGCGTCCGGAATCGAAGTCCGGGTGCCGCTGCTCGATCTCGACCTCGTCGCCTTCGCGGCGCGCGTTCCGGTCGGATGGAAACAGCGCGGCCGCACTGGCAAGGCGCTCTTCAAGCTGGCCATGGAGCCGCTGCTCCCCAGGGAAATCATCTACCGGCCGAAGACCGGCTTCGGCGCGCCGTTGCGCAGCTGGATGCGCGGCCCGCTCCAATCGCGGCTTGACGATGTTCTTGGCCCCGCAGCGCTCCGGGCGCGCGGGCTCTTCGATCCGGAGGCGGTCAGCAGGCTGCGCCGTCTGGACGCCGACGGACGCGTCGACGGAGCGTACACCCTGTTCGCTCTGGCCTGCGTCGAGATCTGGTGTCGCCGGTTTCTCGACACGCCCGCCGCCCACCAGAGTTTGCCGGCTGCCTGATAGCCGCGGCAGGCCCGCCGGCGGCCCGATCCAGCCCCTCTTCTGGTGGATCCTTCTTACCTCCGTCGGCGCAGGATCCCTCGGAGAAGTCGTCATGCACCTGGGCGGCGCAGAGCTGTTCATTCATCGCCGCTCCATGTTCAATCCCGACGTACTATGGCTCGGCCCACTCACCGATCTGCCCCTTTTTCTTGCCATCGGTGGCGCGACCTATCTTCTGCTGAGAAGGCGCTACCCGCGTCACGCCCTGCTACTCGCCGCGGCCGTCCTGCTTTTTCTCGGCGCCTTCGAACCGCTGGTCATTCTCACGACACGCCTCCAGATGCCTGCCGTCATCATTCTGGCGGCGGGAATCGCCGCGGCCTTCACGCGACTGATTTTCGCTGATGAGAAGCGCGCGATTATCTGGCTGCGGCGGCTGGCGATCGTTGAGCTCACGGTATGCGCAGCCGGAGGCCTGGTGCTGCATGCCGCCCGATTCGTCGGCGAGCGGAACAAGATCGCGGCTCTCGGCAACCCCACGCCGGGCGCACCGAACGTCATCCTCATCGTGCTCGATGCGGTGCGCGCCCCCGATGTGGGTACCTATGGAAACTCGCGCCGCAACACACCCTTCCTCGATCACGTCGCGTCGGAGGGTGCGGTCTTCCGCCACGCCTACGCCAATACAACGTGGACGTTGCCATCGCACGCCAGTTTCTTCACCGGCCGCTATCCGATCGAGTTGCGCGCTGACTGGCTCAACCCATTCGAATCCGGGCCCCGAACGCTGGCCGAGTATTTCGACGCTCGTGGCTATCGCACCGCGGCCTTTTCGGCCAATCTCGGCTACGTTGCGCGCGGATTCGGCCTCGACCGCGGCTTTCAGCACTTTTCCGATTTCGAGCCAACGCTCTCGGAAGCGCTCCGCGCCAACTCGATCCTGACCAGAGTCGTCGTCGCCATTGACGAGATCTTCGGCACGCCGTGGTATGTCGGCTACAAGCCGGCGACGCGCGTCACCTCCGACGCGCTGCGCTGGGCGGGGACGCAGACACGGCCCTTCTTCATGTACCTGAACTATTTCGATGCCCACTCTCCCCATATCCCCCCCGCGCCGTACGATACGCTGTACAGCGGACATCCCCGGCACTTCCGGTCATTCGGCGATCTCGATGTTTCGTCACGACGGCCCGTCGGCCGATCGGCACGCCTTGCCGAGCTGCGACAGGGCTACGACGCCGCGATTGCCTACGAGGATGCCGAGATCCGGAGGCTATTCGGTGGACTGCAGGCGGCTGGATTGCTCCAGAATGCGATCGTGGTCATCACCAGCGATCACGGAGACCTGTTCGGCGAGTACGGCCTCATCCAGCACGGAAACAGCCTCTATCCCCTGCTGTTGCACATCCCGCTGATCGCGTACGCGCCGGGGCGCGTCCCGGCGGATACCGCGATCGTCACTCCTGTTTCGCTGCGAGATCTCCCGGCCACGCTGGCGCAGCTCTCGGGCGATACGGCATCCAGATTCCCGGGCACTCCCCTGCTGAGCCGGCAATCCGCAGCGCGGGGCGGACCGACCCAGCCGTCGCCCATCTTCAGTACCCTCTCAAAATTCCCCGGCGTTTCGATCGGGCCTAACGCACGGGGCGCGATGCGGTCGTTGATCGCTGGACGGTGGCAGTACATCCACAACGGTGACGGCGTGGAAGAGCTCTATGACGTGGGAGACAGCCTCGCAACGACGAACCTCGCGGGGCGGGCGGAGTACGCCGACACCCTTCGGGCCATGCGGGAGCGGATCAGCCGGCTCCCCTGAGCTGCCTTACGAGCCGGGATAGACCTCGGCGTCCGCGAGCCGCGGCGCGCCGGCATCCTTCTCGGCGAGAGTTGGAGCCGCCGCCAGGGGCCAGTCGATTCCGATGGCCGGATCGCTCCAGAGCAGGCTTCGCTCGTGCTCGCGGTACCAGTAATCGGTGGTCTTGTAGAGCACTTCGGTTTTGTCGTTCAGGACCAGGAACCCGTGGCCAAAGCCCTCGGGAATCCACATCTGCCGCCGGTTCTCCTCCGACAGCCGCTCTCCGACCCACTTCCCGAAGCGCGGCGAGCCCCGCCGCAGGTCGACGGCGACGTCGAAGATCTCGCCGTGAATGGCGCGGATCAGCTTCCCCTGCGGATGCTGGATCTGGTAGTGGAGGCCGCGCAGAACGCCGCGGTTCGAGATGGAGTGGTTGTCCTGGACGAAGTCGCGCTTCAATCCGGTTGCGGCCTCGAAGTCACGCGCACAGAAGCTCTCGAAAAAAGCGCCGCGATCGTCCTCGAACACTCGTGGCTCGAAGATCAGCACTTCGGGCAGCGCCGTCGGTCTCACCGCTGGAGGCACGCGCCGCTCAGCGAATGAGACTGAGCAGGTACTGGCCGTAGCCCGACTTGGCCAGCGGCTTCGCCAGCTCGGCGACCCGCGCCGCGTCGATCCAGCCGCGGCCCAGCGCGATCTCCTCGGGACAGGCGACCATGAGCCCCTGCCGCTTCTGAAGCGTGGCGATGAAGCTGGCCGCCTCCATCAGGCTGTCGTGGGTGCCGGTATCGAGCCAGGCATAGCCCCGTCCCAGGGTTTCCACATGCAGCCGCCCCTGCGACAGATAGCGCGCGTTCACATCGGTTATTTCGAGCTCGCCGCGCGCCGACGGCTTTATCGATGCGGCGATGTCGGACACCCCGGCATCGTAGAAATACAGACCGGTCACCGCGAAGCTCGACTTCGGCTTGGCCGGCTTCTCCTCGATGCTGCGCGCTTTTCCATCCGCGCCCAGCTCCACTACACCGTATCGCTCGGGATCATGGACGTGATAGGCGAAGATGGTCGCGCCCTCTGAGCGGGCGTCGGCCCGCTGGAGCTGGGTGACCAAATCGTGACCGTAGAAAAGATTGTCGCCCAGAATGAGCGCGCTCGGGTGCCCACCGATGAAGGAACGTCCGATGATGAATGCCTGCGCCAGCCCATCGGGGCTCGGCTGCTCGGCGTACGACAGCCTCATTCCCCAGCGGCTGCCATCCCCCAGCAATTCGGCGAAGCGCGGCGTGTCGTGCGGCGTGGAAATCACCAGCACCTCGCGGATACCGGCCAGCATCAGCGTGGTGAGGGGATAGTAGATCATCGGTTTGTCGTAGACCGGCATGAGCTGTTTGGAGACGGCCTGGGTTACCGGATAGAGCCGCGTACCCGACCCACCCGCCAGGATGATGCCCCGCCGATTCGTGGCGCTCATGATACTTTAGCGTCTGGCATCGATCGCTCGCGCTGACCTATCACGCTGAAAGGCTCCATGTCTGGACCGCCGGAATGTGAGGGGCGGGGCCTCGCGCGGCAACCGGCGCGTCAGGCCCTCCTCGACCTGCTCGGCGCAAATCCGGATCGCGGCGCCGTTGAGCCCGACGACTGGCCGGCGATACTGGCTCTCGCAAGCGGCGGGATCGAGCCGATCCTGGCTCTCGAAGCCGAGCGTCGCGGCATGGCAATCCCGGCCGCGGTCCGCGCCCGGCTCGTCCAGGCCCGGCAACGCAGCGCCGCGGCGGCCCTCAAGCGCCAAGCGGCGCTGCGACCCGCCTTCGCTGCCCTGGATCGCGCCGGCATTCCTTTCATCGTACTGAAGGGCCTGGCGCTGGCCTACCGGGTCTACCCCACCCCGGAGACCCGCACGATGAACGATGTGGATCTCTGGGTCGAGGCCTCAGCGCTGGACGACGCGACAAACGCACTGGAGGCCGAGGGGTGGCGCGCGCCGTGGTGGCGCGACGAGACCGGCCCGGCGGCGGGAGAACAGTGCCTCCAGTATCGCGATTCACGCGTCCTCATCGAGCTGCACTACCCGCCCAAGTCCATCAGCGATCTCATGGCGGACGGCGGCGCGAGTCTCTGGTCAGCCCGCGTCCCCGCGAGCTTGGGTTGGGCCGAGGCATGCGTGCTTCCGCCCGAAGAGACGCTGTTGCATCTGTCGCTGCATCTCGCCGAACACCACCGCTTCATCAATGCCCTGGGCCGTCTCCTCGACGTCACCCTGGTGCTGCGGAAATCGGCTGCGGACATCGATTGGCCGGCCTTCGCCCAGCGCTGCGCAAGCCTGGAAGCATCGGGATGGGTCGGCGTGACCTTGGGTACGGCGCGGCGGATGTTCGGCGCGCCGGTGCCCGCTGATGCGCTGGCGTCATTCGGTATCGCGGATCTCGACGACCTTTGCATGGTCGCGGAGGAGCAGGCATGGCTGCGGCCGCG
>DASXPG010000173.1:0-6816 GCA_036493755.1 Gemmatimonadales bacterium | reverse complement strand
AGCGGGGCTGGATCGGCGGCGAAGAGATCAAGGAAACCCTCGGCCAGGACGAAGAAGTCACCGCGATGGGCGGCGGCGATCTCAAGATGATGGCGATGGTCGGCGCGTTTTTCGGCTGGCGCGGGGTGCTGCTGACGATTTTCCTCGGCGCACTGAGCGGCTCGTTGATCTACCTGCCGTTCCTGTTCCGCGAAAAGAAGCCCCTCGTCCCCTTCGGCATTTACCTGGCCCTCGGCGCATTCGTGACACTGGTGGCCGGTGGCCCGCTTGTTCAGTGGTACAGCCACTTTCTGGCCCAATGACGGTAAAGACTGAAACCCCAGGGCGAGGCAGCGAGTAAGATTCAGCAATGACAGACTTTCTGGGAATGGAGACGGGCGACGTCTTCGAGCGCTTCGGCTATGACCTGAACGCCGCGGCGAAGCGGGGCGATCTCGAGCCGGTCCGCTGCCGCGACGCCGAGATTTCGCGCATCATCGACGTGCTGCTGCGGCAGACCAAGCACAATCCCGCACTGGTCGGCGCGGCCGGCGTCGGCAAGACGGCGCTCGCCGAAGGGCTGGCCCAGCGGATCGTCGCCGGCGACGTTCCCGCCGCGCTGCGCGACTCGCGTATCATCTCTCTCGACCACACCGCGCTCCTGGCCGGCACCATGTACCGCGGCCAGTACGAGGAGCGGGTCCGCAAGCTGGTCGCGGCGGTGACCTCGGATCCCGACGTGATTCTCTTCATCGACGAGATGCACAACCTGATGGGGCAGGGCAGCGCGATGGGCGTCGCGATGGACGCGGCCAACATGCTCAAGCCCGCATTGGTAAAGGAAGACATGCGCGTCATCGGCGCGACCACCGCGGCCGAGTACGAGCGCTGGATCCGCAGCGACCCGGCTCTCGAGCGGCGCTTCCAGCCGGTGCTGGTCGGCGAGCTGACCGGCGAGCAGGCGATGGAAGTACTGCGTGCCCGCCGCTCGCGGCTCGAGCATCACCACGCCGTCGCCATCAGCGACGACGCGTTGCAAGCCGCCATCACGCTGACCGACAAGTTCGTCACCGACCGCGCCCAGCCCGACAAGTCGATCGACGTCCTCGATGAAGCCTGCGCCCACGCGCAGGCCACGGCGCACCTTCCCGCCGAGCTGGAGCAGATCGTGAAGGAGCGCCGCAAGGTCGACGCGGCGGTCCGCCGGCGACTGGCGCGTGGCGAGAAGCTCGACGACAAGAACGGCGATCGCCCTGCCGGCGACGACCCGCTCGAAGCCTTCACCCGCGAGATCGGGCCGGCGCTGGAGCGAATCGGCGCCGAGATCGAGAAGTTTTTCGGGAATGCGGACCGGGCGGGCGCGCCGGAGGCCAGACGGGCAGACGGGCCGACGGGCAAACGGGCAGATGAACCATCTACCGAGCAGGCGGCGAAAGCGAAAGAGGAGTCGCTGCTCCAGCGGCGCGATCGGCTCGATGGCGAGCTGCGCGCCGGACTGGAAAAGCTCGGCGTCGTCGTAACCGGCGCCGATGTCGCTCGGGCGGTTGCCGCGGCGGTGGGGAAGCGAATCGAATGGACTGGGTGAGTAAGCAGGCGGGCAGACGGGCAGACGGGCAGACTTGGCAGACACGCATTCTCACTGCCCGTCTGCCCGTCTTCTTGCTGCTTACTTGTCTCGCTACTCGAGCTCGTGCGCAGACGGACGACGGCGCGGACCGCATGGTGCGCGAAATGATCCCCGCCGTGCAGCACGCCACCGGCATGACCTTCCACCGTCAGCCGGTCGTCGCGCTGCGAAGCCGGGATCAACTCGGCGCCTATCTCGAAGCCAAGGCCCGCAGCGAGTTTCCCCCCGCGGAAGTCCAGGCCCAGAGCCGCGCCTACAAGCTGTTGCGGCTGGTGCCCGATACGATGGACCTCATGAAGACGCAGATCGACTTGCTGCGCCAGCAGGTCCTGGGCTTCTACGATCCCGACTCGTCGGCGCTCTTCGTGATCCGGGGCGGCGATCCACTGGCGCTGAAGATCGTCATTGCCCACGAGCTGGTGCACGCACTCCAGGACCAGTACACCCATCTGAACGCGATCCTGAAGATGCGCCGCCAGAACGATCGCCAGATGGCGGGTCAGGCGGTGATGGAAGGGCAGGCGACGGTTGCCGGGCTGATCGCGATCAACCCGTCGGTGTCGCTCGACCAGCTCTCCCAGGTTTTCGAGGCCGCGCAACAAAAGGTCGGCAGCTCCGACATGGCGGACGTGCCGGGAATGGCCGCGCTGACCAACGCGCCGAGGATGCTGCGCGAGGACCTGGTCTTTCCCTATTACAGCGGCGCGCAATTCATCATCGGCTTCGACGGACGCCGCGCGAACGAAAGCGATGAACCGTTCGGTGACCGGCTGCCCATTTCAACCGAGCAGATCCTGCATGCGTCGAAATACACCGCGCACGAGACGCCGGCGGCCGTGGCGATCGGCCCGTCGCCGGGCGACACGCTCCTCTATGATGACGATTTCGGCGAATTCGATACCCGCGTCGCGCTCGAGACGTGGGGCGTCTCGCTGGATGACGCCGCCCAGGCCGCGAGCGGCTGGAACGGCGATCGTTATGCGCTCTTCGGCTCGCGCACCGGTCCGGCGCTGGTCTGGGCGTCAGCCTTCGACACCGAGCAGGATGCCGCCGAGTTCGATCGGGCGCTGCGGCGCGGCTGGGACCATGCGGCGCAGGGCCGCCCCAATGCCGCGGCGCGCAAATGGCAGGTGGATACGCTCGATATCGGCGGCGTGAAGGTGGTGCGCCTGGTCGATGCGCCGCTGGCGTGGGCGGGATGGAGGAGATTGCCGGCGGTGACTGTGAGTCAACGGTCGACGGTCAACAGTCGACGGTAGACCGTTCGTATGATTGGTCCGCTGTCAACCGTCAACCGACCTATTGCAGTATCAATCGTACCGCGACAAACAGCAGCGCCACCGCCAGTCCCCGCAGAATCCAGCTCCCATGCACCTTGTTCGACCAGCGCGCCCCGAGCTGTGCCCCCGGCAGCACTCCGAGGCCGAGGGCGACGGTGCGGTGCAGACCGTTATGGAGTGTGCCGTTGAGAAGGTGGGTCAGGGTGCCGGTCCCGGCGAGGATGGCCAGCGCGAAATGCGATGTGGCGGTGGCGATGTGCACCGGAAAACCGAATACCGCCGCGAGGAGCGGTACGTGGATGATCCCGCCGCCGATTCCCAGCAGGCCCGACGCGTAGCCCGCCAGCAGCGAGACTCCGACCGCCAGCCACGGATTGAAGCGATAGTTGTGGACCACGCCGTCGCGATCGGTGACGGTGCGGATGAAGGAGCCCGATGTCTGGTCGCGCGTGTGCGGACGCCAGAGGAGCAGGGACGCCCCCAGCACCAGGACGCCCGCGAAGATCAGGTCGAAGGTGCGGCGCGGGATCAGCGCCGTGGTGAACACGCCGAGCACCGTGCCGGGAACCGTGCCGCACGACAGGAGCAGGCCGGACTTGTAGTCCACCCGGCCCATCCGCGCATAGGCGATGGTACCCGAGAGGGCATTGCAGAACACCACGGCCAGTGAAATGCTGGCGATGACGTCGGGCCGTTCGTTGGGATAGACCAGCAGCAGCATCGGCGCCAGCAAGAAGCCGCCTCCCGCACCCACCAGGGTCCCCAGCGTCCCCAGCGCGAAGCCGACGGGTAGCAGCCACAGCACATGGATCCACGGGATCAATGAAACAGCCTCGCGAGAGTGTAGATGGCCAGGCCGACCAGTCCGCCTACCAGCGTGCCGTTGATCCGGACCCACTGTAAGTCGCGGCCCACCGCCAGCTCGAAGCGCTGCGACGTCGCCTCCGGATCCCAGCCGGCGACCGTCGTCGCGATGAGGTCGCCGATTTCCTGCCGGTAATTGTCGACCACCGTCGCGGTGAGGTCGATGATCGTCTCGTCCAGCTCGGCCAGCAGCGCGTCGTTGCCCTGGAGCGCGGCGCCGAAGGCCGCAATGCCATCCTCCAGCGGACCCGGCTCCTCGGTTCCCGACTGCGTGCCCCAGTCGACGATCGCGCCTCGCGTGGCATCCCAGAGATTGACCGACAGCTCGGTCACGGCGGGATCGGTGAGCCATTCTTCTTTCAGCGCCTCGACCTTGGCGATCACTTCCGGCGAGTGCGGAAGACGCTGGATGAAATCACGCAGCGCGGTGTCGAAGGCCGAGCGGAGCGGATGCATCGGATCGTCGCCGATGCGTCGCAGCAGGTTCTCGATCGCGCCGAGGATGCGCTTGTAGATCCGGTCGTCCACCACGCCCGGTACCCACCACGGACTCTCGGCGCGCACCTGGGCCCGGATCATGTCGGCGTTGTCGCGCACCGCCTCGGCGGCGAGGCGCACCGCTTCGTTGAGGAGGCTCTGGTGCCGGTCGCCGGAGAGCACGATGGCGAGAGTCTTTCCTAGCGCCGGCGCCACCCGCGTGGCGCGCACCCGCTCGCTCACGATCTGCCTGACGAGTCCCTGTACCTCGGTATCGGGGAGCGTTTTCAGGGTGCGGGCCAGACCGGTCGCCACCTGCTGCGCGATGCGCCGCGCATTGGCCGGCTCGCGCAGCCAGCGCGCCGCGCGCTCGGCGGGATGCACGCGGCCGAGGTTCAGCGCGATGACGTCGCGCGACAGAAAATGATTGGTGACGAAATTCCCCAGCACCCGGCCGATGCGCTCCTTCCGCGTCGCGACGATCGCGGTGTGCGGAATCGGAATGCCGAGGGGATGGCGGAAGAGCGCGGTGACGGCGAACCAGTCGGCGAGCCCGCCCACCAGCGACGCTTCGGCGGTCGCACGGACGTAGCCCAGCCAGGGATAGCGATGCTGGAAGAAACTGGCGACGAGGAACACCACGCCGGCGAGCGCCAGCAGCAGCGAGGCGCGGCGCTTCATCGAATCGAGGCGCGCCTGCCGCTCGGCGTCGTCCGGACGCGTCCAGTTGGGAATGACGGCGACGGGGCCCGATTCCATCAAGCCACCAAGATAACGCGGCCTGTCTGATCCCGGCCCGGAGGCGTATAGTTCGGGCCGCCATGTGGGACTTTCTTCGCAGACGCACGCTGACGCAGTGGATCCTCGTCGGGATGATCGCCGGCACCCTCTTCGGGTGGCTCGATCCGGCGGCGGCCGCGACCCTGCGCCCGCTTTCCACGCTCTTCCTCAGGATGATCAAGTCGATCATCGTGCCGATCATCTTCGGCACGCTGGTGGTCGGCATCGCCGGTCACGGCGATGACCTCAAGCGCATCGGCCGGCTGGCGATCAAGTCGCTCATCTACTTCGAGATCGTCACTACGCTGGGACTCTTCATCGGACTCGCCGCCGTGAACCTGCTGCGGCCCGGCGTCGGCGTGCAGCTTCCCGCCAGCGCTGCCGGGGTGACGGTCGGCGTGCAGCCGACCCTGGCCGGCCTGCTCGAACATCTCGTCCCCGAAAGCTTCTTCGACGCGGCGGCCAAGAACGAAGTGCTCGGTGTGGTCTTCTTCTCGGTGATCTTCGCGCTGGCCCTGTCGCAGGTGAAGAGTGCCGCCAAGGATGCGATGCTGCGGTTCTGCGATGCCCTCGCCGAAGTAATGTTCAAATTCACCGGCATCGTGATGAAGTTCGCACCCATCGGCATCGGCGCGGCGATGGCGGTGACGGTCTCCAACGGCGGACTCTCCACCCTCGCCAATCTCGGCAAGCTGGTGCTGACGCTGTACCTGGCACTTGTGGTTTTCGGTCTGCTGATTCTCCTGCCTGTCGCCTGGTTGTCGAAGGTTCCGATCCGGGCATTTCTCAAGGCGGTGAAGGAGCCGGCGCTGATCGCTTTCTCGACGACCTCGTCGGAGGCGGCCCTTCCGACGGCAATGGAGCAGATGGAGAAGCTCGGCGTGCCGCGCCGCATCGTGGCCTTCGTGATGCCGACTGGCTACTCGTTCAATCTCGATGGCAGCGTGCTGTATCTGGCCGTGGCGTCGATCTTCGCGGCCCAGGCCGCCGGTGTCGATCTCACCTTCGGCACCCAGGTTTACATGATGCTGACGTTGATGGTGACCAGCAAAGGCGTGGCCGGCGTTCCCCGCGCCGCGCTGGTCATCCTGTCGGGCACCCTGACGGCCTTCGGATTGCCGCTCGAGGCGGTCGCTCTCATCCTCGGCGTGGACTCGATCATGGATATGGGCCGCACCACCGTGAACCTGGTGGGGAATTGCCTCGCGGCTGTGGTCATGGCCCGGTCAGAAGGGGAGTTCCAACCTCCCAACCTTCCAACCTCCTAACCTCCTAACCTCCTGTAGTTGTCTATCTCAAATCCCCCGGCTAACTTAAAAGGCTATGTTCGCGGACCTGAGCGAGAAGCTTTCAGCCGCTCTTACGAAGCTCCGCGGCCGAGGCGTTCTCACGGAAGCAGCGGTCCGCGAAGGACTTGAGGAGCTCCGTACGGCGCTTCTGGAAGCCGATGTGGGGTTCGACGTGGCGCGGGCTTTTACCGACCACGTGGCAGAGAAGGCGGTCGGGCAGGCGTCGCTCAAGACGGTGGCGCCGGGCCAGCAGCTCGTAAAGATCGTGAACGACGAGCTGGTGGCGCTGCTGGGTGAGAAGCTGGCGCCCATCAACTACTCGAGCGTGCCGCCGACCATCGTTTTTCTCGTCGGGCTCCAGGGCTCAGGGAAAACCACGACGGCGGCGAAGCTCGCCAAGCGGCTGACGCTGGAGCAGAAGGCGGCGTTCCTGGTGGCGGCCGACGTCTACCGCCCCGCCGCGGTGGACCAGCTGGTCGAGCTGGCGGGACGGGTCAAAGTCGGCGTGCATGCCGAGCCG
>DASXPG010000172.1:0-3972 GCA_036493755.1 Gemmatimonadales bacterium | reverse complement strand
GCCCGCTTGCTCAACCGACAGTTAGAGCCGACCGAGCAACTTCATTGGGCGCGGGGCTACGACGTCCGCACAGTCGGAAGACAGAGTCTCCCAACAATCAGAGCCTACTTTGACAGGCAGGCATCAAAGCACCGATTGCTCTGGGTCAGGCGCTACTCCGCAGAACAAACACAACTCGAGCACGCGTGTTAAGCACTTCAGCGCGCCAGCGGGCCCTCAGCCCGCGGGGAACGCGCGCGTCTGCCGAGAGCGGGCTCTCAGCGCGCGGGAAAGCGCGGATTATCCGAGTCTCTCTCGAATTGCCGAGAGTCTCTACGCCCGCTTGTGCACCCCGCTCGAAATGATGAACACCCGGCCCGAGTGATAGCCGCTCACCCCGCTCCATCCGGACGTGATCAGGAAGTCGACCGTGCCGTCATGATCCACGTCGCCCATGCCCTGGGCGTCGAACCCGAAGGTGTCGCCCGGAGTGCGGCAGGTGTAGGTCTTGAGCAGCGTCCCGTCGCGGCCCGAATAGAGATACGCGCGGCCGCCGCTGATGGCCGCGCCGGCGTACTGCCATGCCCCGACGATCAGGTCCGGCCGGCCGTCGCCGTCCACGTCCCCCACCGACGCGGGCCCCACGCCGAAGCCTTCGCCCGGGCCCTCGCCGGTGAGCGTCAGCAGCCGGTGGCCATCCGCGCCAGAAAACACGTAGGCCCGCCCGGTCGCCTGCCCTTTTGCGCGGTTGGGATAATCGGTGCTGTAGACGTCGGGCACCCCATCGCCGTCGAAGTCACCCGGCACGCTGAGGAACATCGCGCCGAATGCCGCGCCGGTCTCGTCGGCTTCGGCGACGAACTGCGGAGCGGCTGACAATGCATTGTAGACGTAGGTCCGGCCGAGGTGCTGCGGCCCGGCACCCGGCGCGCCGATCAGGATCTGGAATCGGTGATTTGTGGTCGCACCCGCGACCGCGCTGCCAAAGGCATCGCCGGCACGCTCGCCGGTCCAGGTGAAGAGCACCGCGCCGGTACGCCCCGAATACAGATACGCCCGGCCCGCGCCCTGGCCACCGGCATTGCTCGCGGGCGCGCCGACGATGAAGTCGGCGTGGCCGTCGCCATCGATGTCGCCCACCCCCTCCACGTGGCGGCCAAACTGCTCCGCCGGAGCCGGCGCGCGCACCTCGAGCAGCACCCTTCCGTCGCGGCCCGAGTAGATCCGCGCATAGCCTCCGCCCGGCGCGGCGGCCACCACGTCGGGGATGCCGTCGCCGTTGACGTCGCCCGCGGCCTCGATCCCGATGCCGAGCTGGTCACCCGCGGCCCCATCGGCCGACCAGAGTTTCCGGCCGGTGGCGGTCGAGTAGACGTAGATCCGTCCCGCATTGGCGCCGCCCGCGTTGCCGCTCGGCGCGGAGGTCGTGAAGTCGGGGACGCCGTCCCCGTCCACGTCGCCGATGTTGCGCGCGATCCAGCCGAACTGATCGTTCGCCGCCTCACCGTCGAACTCGCGGATGATGCGCACATCCTCGACGAAGGGATGGTCGAAATCGGCGCGGGTCGGAAGCAGCGACGCGTACTGGGGCAGGGAACGCAGCCAGGTCACGGTGGTGTCCTGGGTGAGCTGGGTCATGTCGAGTTTGTGGGTGTCGCGTGCCCGGCCTAACCACTGGAGAGCGTGGGCGGTGTCGTGCATGAGGGCATAGCTGACGCCGATGTTGTAGATCGGCGGGATCGCGGTGGTGTCGAGCTGGATCGCATGTTGCCAGATCCGGATGGATTCGCCGTACCGCTGCATCTGCTGGTAGGCCAGGCCGAGATTGCGCCAGGCGCGGGTGTTGGCCGGCTCCAGCACCGTGAGGCTCTCGAGGATCCGGGCCGCATTGACGTAGTCATTGGCCTGCATGCGGCCAAGGGCGGCGGGAAGGGTGATGGCCTGCTGCTGGGCAGCGGCAGAGGTGGCCATCAGCACAAGGGCGATGACCAAGGCGGGGCGGGCCGGGCGCGTGGGGTTCATGGCATTCATATACGGCCCCGGGCGGCCCGGGGCTACAAGATCCGGCCCGGCTTTTCAGACTGCGCCAGATTGCTTGCCGGTGGCGCTTCGGTGCCTGGTGTGCCGAGAGCGGGGTGTCAGCCCGCGGTTCTTCTATTAAATTCGAACATACGTATGACTTCGCCGACCGCCGCACCCGCGGGCGCAGCCCCGGCAAATGCCAAAGCCCCGACCCAGTGGGCCCGCGCCTGGGCCACCGCCCGGCCCTATGCCCGCCCGGCCCCCCGTGCCGGCGCCTGGTATCCGGTGATCGGTGAGACCAGCAACGACCGGGTGGTCCTGGAGATCGGCGGGAAAAAGGTCGCCATCCAGCGGAAATTCCTGGAGCTGCGGGAGAACCGGCCCAATACCTTCACGGCCGTCCGCCGTACCCGGGTTACCATGACCACGATGTACAAGCAGGGCCAGGAGATTCCCCGGACCTACGCCGTCTGCCCCCGCTGCATGAACCGGATCAGCGCCTTCCCCGGCCAGGCGGCAACCAGCTGCAAGCTTTGCGGCCACCAGGGCGAAATTGCCTGGTGGGAGACCGGCTGATTTCTCTTAGCGGACGGTCAGCTCGCCCCGCAGCCTGATGTCCCGCGACGACGCCCCTACCATGATCCTGAATTGACCCGGCTCAATGGTCCACCGCATCTGACGGTCGAGCATCTTCAGCGTTTCTCTTCCGACCACGAAGTTCACGTCGACCGAATCACCCGGCTTCAGGTGCACCCGCTGGAATCCCTTCAGCTCCATGACCGGCCTCGCCACGGAAGCGAGCTCGTCCCTGATGTAGAGCTGTACCACCTCGTCGCCGGCGCGCTGGCCGGTGTTGACGATGGTGCAGGTCACGGTGGCGGTGCCGTTCGCTCCGATGGTATCGGGTGTGATTCGAAGCGTGCGATAGTCGAAGGTCGTGTAGCTGAGTCCGAATCCGAAGGGAAAGAGGGGCTGGCCGGTCTGGTCGAGATAGTCGTCGCCGCGCCCCGTCGGCTTGTGGTTGTAGCGCAGCGGAAGCTGGCCCTCCGAAACCGGAAACGTGATCGGCAGCCGGCCGGCGGGATTCACCGATCCCCAGAGGATGTCCGCGACGGCCTCGCCGCCGGCTTCACCGGGATACCAGGCATCAAGCACCGCGCCGACGTGCTCGAGCCAGGGCATCGTGATGGCGCTGCCGCCGATGAGCACCACTACCACCGGCTTTCCTGCCGCCGCGACCGCCTCGACGAGATCGGCCTGATGTCCCGGCAATCCAAGCAGGGCGCGATCGCGGAATTCTCCTTCTTCGATTCCGGCAACCACGATCGCGACGTCGCTGGCGCGAGCTGCGGCGACGGCGCTATCGATTTCGGCCCGCCAGCCGGGCGTCACGCCGGCATCCCACATCAGCCGCACCCGCGCGTTTCCCGTGGTCTCGAAATACTCCAGGCGGATCTGGTGCGGCCCCGGATCGAGACGCTGATCGGCCATCAGCCGGCGCGACGATCGCTTGGTCCAGTCATCGATCAACAGCCGGCCGTCGGCCCAGAGGCGCCAGCCGTCGCTCCCGTCGACGCCGAGCCTCGCGCCTCCCGCGGACACCGTGATCGTGCCGGTCCAGCGCACTGCATACCAGTCGTTGGTAAGTCCTGCGCCGGGCGAGTTGAAGGTCCAGCGGAAATCGACCTGGCGATCGGTTCGGGAAAACTCTGGTGCGCCAGATAATGCGATGTTGTCGAAATAGTCGCCGCGCAGGCCGGGGCCCGAATCGCTTGCGAGGCTCCCCGGCGGAACGACGACGGCGTCGGTGTCGAGCCGAGGCGGGCCTGGGGTGTACGTCAGCATTGCGCCGGCGCCCAGCCGCGCGCGAATGCCGTCGAGAATGCTGACCGGCCGTACTCCGGGTCCGCTGTAACCGCCCAGGCGCGCCTGGGCGGCGTCGCGGCCGATGACCGCCACCCTCCGGGTCTC
>DASXPG010000171.1:0-10452 GCA_036493755.1 Gemmatimonadales bacterium | reverse complement strand
CGCGCCGCGCAACGCCTCACGGTGGCAGAACAGGCAGGGAATCCTGAAGCCCGCGGCATGATGGCGGTGATCGAACCACATCGGCTGCGCCACCGTCCGCGTCTCTCCCCTGGCCGCGGGCGAACGCACCCAGAGCATCAGTGCCGCCGGAACCGCGACACCCAGCGCGGCGCAGCTGCCGATGGCGACGCGAAAGCCGCGTGCCTGGGCCGGCGAAAAGAGCGCCTGTTTCAGGCGTGCCGGTCAGTGACGGCGGGGACCAGGCGCGCGCCAGATCAGCTCGGGCGGCGCCAGCCGAAGCGACGCAGCCTCAGCATCCGGTCCCAACGCGTCGACCGGATGGAGCGCGAGCTGAATCACTTCGGCGAGGTGCAATGCGCGCCGGCCGGTCGCCTGCCGAATTTGCTCGCGGCAGCTGAAGCCATCAGCCATGATGAGGGACTCCGGTTCGGCATCGCGCACGGCGGGCAGTAGTTTGCGTTCACCCACGGACATGCTGAGCTCGTACTTGCCGCGCTCGAAGCCGAATGATCCAGCCATACCACAGCAGCCCGATTCAAGTTCCACCGCCTCGAGGCCCAGGCCGCGACAGAGGCGCTCGTCGGCATCGCGCCTCATGATGGCCTTGTGATGACAGTGGCCATGCATGATCGCCCGCCGCTTGATCAGTGGCGGTTCATAGCCGTTATCGCCCAACAGCTCGGCCAGGGTCCGGGTCAGCTCGCTCAGCCGTTGCGCCCTCGGTTCGCCGGGAAGCAGGTTGCGCAGCTCGTCCCGGAACACCGCCGTGCAGCTCGGCTCGAGTCCCACGACCGGCGTTCCGGCATCGATGGCCGGCGCGAGCTGTCCGAGGATGTAGCGCAGCCGCCGGGCCGCCTCGTCGAGCATCCCGTAGTCGTAGAGCGGCCGGCCGCAGCAGAGACGCTCTGTGGGAATCGTCACGGCATATCCGGCTTGCTCGAGCACCTCGCAGGCCGCGGCGAGGGTGCCGGGATGGAAATGGTCGTTGAAGGTGTCCACCCAGAGCACCACGGGGCGTCCGCCGCTGGACGGGCGGCGCCCGGCGAACCAGGAGCGAAAGGTCCGCGGCGCGAAAACCGGAAAGGCGCGCTCCGGAGCCATTCCCACGGCGGCCTTCGCGATGCCACGCAGGCCCGGGGTTCGTCCGGCGGCATTCACGAGCCGTGGCGCGAGCGCGGCGAGCCGGGCCCAGCGGTCGATCAATCCGAAGGCGTACGCATGACGGGGGCGCATGCGGCCCTCGTAGTAATGCGACAGGAACTCGGCCTTGTAGGTGGCGATGTCCACGTTGACCGGGCAATCACCCTTGCAGCCCTTGCACGACAGGCACAGGTCGAGGGATTCCTTGACCTCCTCATTCTTCCAGCCATCCTCGAGCGGCGAGCCGTTGAGCATTTCGAAAAGAAGATGCGCACGTCCCCGTGTTGAATGTTTCTCCTCGCGCAGAACCATGTAACTCGGACACATCGTTCCGCCCTCGGCGCGACGGCACTCCCCCACCCCGACGCAGCGGATGGTCGCGCGCGCGAAGCTTCCCTTGTCGTCCGGAAACTGGAAGTGGGTCTCGGGCTCCCACGGCTGGTAGTCCGGTCCCAGGCGCAGATGACCGGAGCGGCTCTCCGGCGTGACGACCTTGCCCGGGTTCATCCGCCATTCGGGATCCCAGATTTCCTTGAACTCGCGGAAGGCGCCCACCAGCTCCTCGCCGAACATGATCGGCAACAACTCGCCCCGCGATTGTCCATCGCCGTGTTCTCCCGACAACGATCCGCCCATGGAGACCACGAGATGCGCGGCCGCCTCGGTGAACGCGCGGTAGTTCTCGATGCCGGCCGTCGTATGAAAGTCGAAACTGATGCGGCAATGGATGCAGCCCTGTCCAAAATGGCCGTAGAGACACGTTTGCAGGCCATGGCGATCCAATAGCTTCCGGAGCTCTCGCAGGTAATCGCCGACCCGCTCGACCGGGACCGCCGAATCCTCCCAGCCCTCCCAGCTGTCGGGATCACCGGGGACGAAGGCGGTCGCGCCCAGGCCCGACTCGCGGACTTTCCAGATCTCTTCCTGTTCTTCGCGGCCGGCGATCATCCTGGTGGCAGGGCCGCCGGCGTGGCGCCGGGTTTCATGGATCAGGTGCTCGGCTTTGGCGCACGCCTCTTCGGCGCTCTCACCGCCGAATTCCGCCAGCAGCCAGCCGCGGCCTTCGGGAAGCAACGCGAGGTACTGCGCGTTCAGATTCTTCTTGAGGATATGACTGGTGAGGATGTCATCCATTCCTTCGAGTCCGATCGGCTTGAACTCGCGGATTCGCGGCACATCATGGCCGGCGCTTTCTACATCCGGATAACCGAGGACCACGACGGCGCGGGCGCGCGGCTCGTTGATCAGCGTCACGGTGGCTTCCAGGATGGTGACGCACGTCCCTTCGGTGCCGCAGAGTGCCCGCGCGATGTTGAAGCCGTTTTCCGGAAGCAGCGCGGGGAGGTTGTAACCCGATACCCGCCGCTGGATGTTCGGAAATCGGCTGCGGATCTGGCCGGCGTGGCGCGTTACCAGCGCTTTGAGTCGCCGGTAGATCTCGGCGCGGCGTCCGCCCGCCTCGAGGATCGCCGCGTACATGGCGTCGCTCGTCGGACCGACGGTGAAGCGGAGCCCGTCATAGGTCAGCACGTCCAGCTCCACGACACTGTCTTCGGTTCGCGAGCCCGGACCGTAAAACTCGGCCATCACCGAATGCGTGCCGCAGGAATTGTTGCCGATCATTCCGCCCAGGGTGCACCGGCTATGGGTGGAAGGATCGGGGCCGAAGGTCAGGCCGTGCACCCGCGTCGCCTTTCTCAGCGTGTCGAGCACCGTGCCGGGCTCGACGCGCGCCTGGCGTCGTTGGGCATCGATGCTGATGACGTGGTTGAAGTACTTGGAGCAATCCATGACCAGGGCGACGTTGCAGCATTGCCCCGCCAGACTGGTCCCGCCGCCACGCGCCAGGACTGGAGCCCGATGACGCCGCGCCACCGCTACCGCGCGCTCGATGTCTCCGGCGGATCGTGGCAGCACCACCCCTATGGGGGTATGCCGGTAATTGCTCGAGTCGGTGGCATAGAGCGCCCGATCCCCGTCACTGAATCGGACTTCGCCCTTGATCACGCTCCGCAGATCACGGGCGAGCGACTCGCGTTGGACGCTCTCCGGCTCCGCCACCGGCAGGGCGCGACTGGGCGCTCCGGTCGCCGGTAGACGGGTCGCCGTCATATCAGGAGCGGTCGCTCAATGCCCGCAGCGCCGCCGCGGTCGCAAAGCCGTAGGCAAGATGCGCTCCCATCCCGATGGCCACCTTGTCGAGCGACTGATTTTCCGCGGGCGGCGCGGCTCCCAGCTTGGGCAGGATGCCGCCCTTGGGCACCGTCAGTGCCCAGGTCGCGCCCGCGAGTCCCAGTCCGTTGACCCAGGTCGGCCAGCGCCGCTTATTCTGCGCCGCCGCGAGTGCGGCGCCGGCAGCGGCGCCAAGCCCGAGCTGTAATCCGATGCCCACGGCGGTCGCCAATCCGTCCGACACGGGGATCTCCCGCGACTCCGCCAGCGCCTTGACCATCGCCGCCGACGGCTCCGATCCTTTCGCGCCGCGCGGCAGCAGCGCCCGTTGCTCGGCCATGTGGGCCAGCCGCATCGCGACCGCGCCGGCCAGGCCCGCGGCCGCGCCGCGTAGCAGGTTGGCCGTCAGCCGTGACCGCGTCCCTTCTTTCCGCATCGCCTTTACCCGCCGCATCAAGCGCATCGACATTATTTCCTCCTGCCGGTCTCGGCCGGCTGCGCTGATTTATTCCGCCGACGTGGGCTCTTCCCGTCCGCCTTCCCGTTCTTCCGCACGCGTTGCGGTCCCGGAATGGAGCCAACTCCCTGCACCAGCACTTCGGCGATCTTGTCACGGAACATGGTGACGCCGATGCGTACCGGATTCGGCTGCCCCTTGGCCACCGCCTTGGCCATGTTCACCGCGAATTCCGCCGAAGTGGTCGGCGGCAGCGGCGCCTCGTCGGGATCGATGACGCACTCGATCAGCGACGGCAATCGGGTTTGCCGGAATGCCTCGGTGAACGCGGCATCGAGGTCGCCGGGGTCGGTGACCTTGATCCCCAGGCCGCCGCAGTTGGCCGCCCAGTCGGCAAAGGAATGAGGGTTGTGCAGACTCACGCCGAACTCGGGATTGCCGACGAAGGCCATCTGCTCCCAGCGGATCTGCCCCAGGGTGTCGTTGCGCAGCAGCACGACGACGATCGGCAGATTGTATTTCACCGCGGTGAGCATGTCGCCCATCAGCATGGTGAAGGCTCCGTCGCCCACGAAGGCCACGGCGCGCCGGCGCGGGAATGCGATCTGCGCGCCAATGGCGTACGGCAGCCCGCACGCCATCGTCGCCAGGTTTCCCGAATTGGAGGCCATCATTCCTGGACGGATGTCGAGGTAGCGCGCGTACCAGGTCGTGTTGGTTCCAGAATCGCCGCACAGAATGGCGTTGTCGGGAAGGTGCTTGTTGAGCTCCCACGCCACACGCTGCGGACGCATCGGCACGCCGCTGTCGTCGGCCTTCTTCTCCAGGACTTTGCGCCAGTTGGCCTTCTCGCCTTTCAGCGTGTCGAGCCACTTGCGACCGGCGGCGTTGGGCTTGAGGCGCTCCTGTAGAGCGTCAAGAGTAGCGCGCGCGTCGCCGGGCAATCCTACCTCGACGGGAAAGCGCAGACCGATGCGCTCGGGGTCGGCGTCGATCTGAACGGCGCGCGCCGCCTCCGGCTTGGGATAGTAGTTCATGTACGGCATGCTCGATCCGACGATCAACAGCGTATCGCACTGCTCCAGCGCCAGCTGGCCGGGCCGGTCGCCCAGGAGCCCGATGCCGCCCATGTGATTGGGGTGCGACGCAGGGACTACCGCCTTGCCGAGGAGGGCGTGGACGATGGGGGCGTTGAGCCGCTCCGAAACGGCGCGTACCTCGCTCGACGCGTCGAGCGCGCCACGGCCCACCAGCATCGCGACACGCTCACCGGCGTTGAGAAGTTTCGCCGCGTCATCGAGCGCCTTCACCGGCGGCACCGGCGCGGAACGTGTCCACGTCCCCGCCGCGTGCCCCATCGCCTTGTGCGCCGAGTGGCCGCGCTGCACCCAGCGGTCCGGCAGCTTTTCATGCTGGAGGTCGGTTGGGAAAGAGATGTGCGCCACGCCGCGCCGCGACAGCGCCGCCTTCGCCGCCTCGTGAACCAGCGCGTCCACCTGTGCCGGGGACCGGACTTCCTGATTGTAGACGCTGACGTCCTCGAAGAGCGACAGCAGGTTGACCTCCTGCTGGTACTGCGTTCCGATGAGGTCGTGATAGGTCTGGCCGGTAAGCGCCAGGACGCTCGCGCCATCCATCTTGGCGTCGTACAGGCCGTTGAGGAGGTGGATCGCACCGGGACCGCTGGTCGCGAGGCACACCCCCAGGCCGCCGGTGAACTTGGCATAGGCGCATGCCGCGAAGGCCGCCGACTCCTCATGCCGAACCTGGATGAGCTGGATCTCATCCTGCCGCTTGCGCAGCGACTCGTAAATCCCGTTGATCCCGTCGCCGGGTAGCGAGAAGATGTGGCGGACACCCCAGGATTCGATCAGCGTTCCAACGAGGACGTCGGCAGCGGTCTTCGACATGATGATTATCTCCGGGATAGCGTCGGCAGAGAAAACGCGGAGTGGCGGCGGCGCTTGCGCGCGAGGGTCGTGGCGATGGCTGCCGCGCCCGCGACGCCGAGGCCGGCGAGAAAGAGTGCGCGCCGATTCACCCGCAGCCAGAACTCGAAGCTCGAACCGTGGGCGCGGTTGTCGAAAGCACCGTGCGCGGCCTGGTTTCCCGCGACCGGCTTCCAGAGGTTGTCGGGGCGGCCGGCAACCTCCGGCTCGTCGGTCTGCTGATCGTCGAAACCGTGCGCCGCCAGATACCGGTCGAGAAAACCGGGGGCGACCTTGTTGCCGACTACCGCCTTCACCGTCGGCAGGCCGACCAGGATTTCCCGGCCCACGTCGTGGGTGGCGGCGTACAGGATCGCGTTGGCGGCGACTTCGGGTTGGTAGATCGGCGGCACCGGTTGGGCGCGGTCAGGCAGGCGGCTCTTCATCCAGCCGAACTGGGGCGTATTGAGGGCCGGCATGTGCACCATCACCACCCGCACCTTGCTGCCGTCGTGAATCAGCTCGCTGCGCAGCGACGTGGTGAACCCGCGCATGGCGTGCTTCGCCGCGCAATACGCGGATTGCAGAGGAATCGACCGCATCGCCAGGGCCGAACCCACCTGGACGATGACACCCCGGTCGCGCGCCTTCATCCGGCGCAGCGCCGCCATGGTGCCGTAGACCGCGCCGAGATAGGTGACATCGGTGACGCGGCGATACTCATCCTCGCCCATTTCACTCACCGGCGAAAAAACCGAGGCCATGGCGTTATTCACCCAGATGTCGATCGGACCCAGGGTCTTCTCGATCTGCTGGGCGGCTCGTTCGACCTGGTCGGCGAAGCCGACGTCCACCGATATCGCCAGCGCGCGGCGTCCGAGCGCTTCGATTTCTCGCTGCGCGTCCTCGAGCCGCTCCTCGCCGCGCGCAAGGAGCGCGATGTCCGCACCCGCCCCGGCGAAAGCGCGGGCCGCGGCCCGGCCGACACCGGCCGATCCGCCGGTGATGACCACCACCCGTCCTTCGAGGGCGTCAGACACGGAAAGGCTCGGCGTCGGCACGCTTCAGCTCGAGGCCCAGCCCCGGGCGCGAGCGGTCGGGCGCAATGCGTCCCTCATGCTGAACGGCGGCGCCGTCAAAGAGCATCGACTCGATGCGGACGTGATCGTGGAAGTATTCGACGTCCCGCAGAGCCGAGAGGGCGCAGCAGGGATGCAGGTGCAGCGAAGGCGCCGTGTGCGCCGACAGCGGCAGAGAGCGCGCGGCGCACAGCGCGCCGACGGCCAGAAAACCACTGATCCCTTGGCAGCGGGTCGCATCGGCCTGGAGCACATCGACCGCGCCCGCATCGAGAAGCCGCTGGAAGTCGGGCGTGGTCCATCCATACTCACCCGCCGCGATCTCCATGCCGGCGGGCGCGAGATCGCGTATCAACCGCAGCCCCTCGATATCGTCGGACGTCACCGGCTCCTCGAACCAGCTGGTGCCGGACTCGGAGAAATCGGCCGCCGCAGTGAGCGCCTGCTTTCGCGTCAACGCTCCGTTGGCATCCACCATCAATCCCGCGTCCGGGCCAATGGCGGCGCGCGCGGCGCGTACCCGCTCGCCGTCGGCCTCGGGATCCCGACCGACCTTCATCTTGACGCGCGCGATACCCGCCTCGGCCCAGCCACCGAGCTGCCGACAGAGGCGCTCCGTGGAATACGAGGTGAAGCCGCCGCTGCCGTAGACCGGCACCCGCTCCCGAACCGCGCCGAGGAGATCCACGAGCGACACGTTGAGCAGCTTGGCCTTGAGGTCCCAGAGCGCTATGTCCACGGCCGCGATCGCGGAGGCGGCGATGCCGCCGGCACCGACGTTGCGCACCGCGCGGCGCATCGCTTCCCAGCAGCCGTTCGTCGCCAGGGCGTCGCCGCGGCGGATCGCCGGCCATAGCAGCTGCGTCGCGACATCGGCCGCCGAGCGGTGGGTGTAGGCATAGCCAAGCCCGGTGTGTCCGCCCGCGTCCACCTCGATAACCACGATCGTCGTGGAATCCCAGGCAAAGGTGCCGTCGGATTCAGGCGCGTCGGTGGGAATCTGGTACGCGAAGGCTCCGAGGGCGGACAGAGGAACGCCCTCCCCTCTCATCAGATCAAGCGTGGCGGCGCTTGCGGACGTCATCTCTCCTCCGAAAAGGCAATGGTGCTGAGGAGTGCGTTGGCGGACTGGCGCGAATCGAGACGGGTGTGCTGCACGACGATCGGCACGTCCGACTCAATGACGCTGGCGTAGTCGGTATCGCGAGGAATCGGCTCGGGATCGCTGAGATCGTTGAAGCGAAGGTGCAAGCTGCGCCGGGCCGGCACCGTCACTCGATAGGGGCCAACCGGTCCGCGGTCGGAAAAAAAGATCAGGATCCGCACATCGGCGTCCTGGTCTCCAGCGTTGAGCAGGCACGCCGTTTCGTGGCTGGTCATCTCGGGCGACGGGCCGTTGCTGGTGGCGGGGATATAGCCTTCCGCGATCGCCCAGCGCAGCCGTCCGATCGCTCTGCTCACCCTGCTCACTCCTCGTGCTGGTCCTCGTTTGTCTACCGGCGCATGCCGTTGATGTTCCTGTAGTTGGGTAAGCCATACGATACAAATGCGGAACATCCCCGGCCGGGCGGGTACAGGGAACCTCTGATCGTCTGAGGACCCCTTCTGGATGACAGTGGAGTGACTTCGCTGACGCAGCTCGCCGGCCAGTCCATACCGTCGACCCTCTCTCCCCAAGGGCCGGCGGCGGTCCACATCGCTTCGCTCTGGTGGATCACTGCGGTGGCCTGCGGCGCTGTCTTTTTGCTGGTCATGGTGCTGCTGCTGGTCCCCATCGCCCGCGAGCTGCGGCGCAAGCGTAATGAACCCGAGGCCTTTGACATCATCGAGCCGGGGATTCGCACCGCCCCGCCGGTCAGCGAAGCGCGGTGGATCGGGGCCGGCGGCGCGGCGATGCCGGTCGTCGTTCTCACCACGCTCTTTCTGGCCACGTTGATCACCATGCGATCGATGGAGGCCCCGGCGGCCGCGGCGGGCCTCACCATCGAGGTCGTGGGTCACCAATGGTGGTGGGAGGTCCGTTACCCGGGCCGAGGCGTCGTGACGGCGAACGAGCTCCACCTGCCGGTGGGAAAGCCCGCGCGGATCTCACTGCGGGGCGTCGATGTGATTCACTCGCTCTGGGTGCCTCAGCTCAACGGCAAGACCGACCTCATTCCCGGGCAGCACAACTCCACCTGGCTCCAGGCCGATCATCCCGGCCACTACCTCGGCATGTGCGCGGAGTTCTGCGGACCGCAACATGCGCACATGGCCATCGAGGTGATCGCCGAAGATTCCGCCGCCTTCGACGGTTGGATGGCGCATCAGCGCATGAATGCGGCGGCATCGACGGAATCGGCGGATGGCGCGCGTGTCTTCCAGGACCGCGGCTGCGGATCGTGCCACTCGGTCCGCGGCACCGCCGCCGCGGGCACCATCGGCCCCGACCTCACCCACGTGGCATCGCGGGCGATGCTGGCCGCGGGCGCGCTGCCTAACCATGAAGGCGATGTCGCGGGGTGGATCGCCAATCCCGGCGCGGTGAAACCGGGGACGCTGATGCCGCGGATCCCCATGCCGGGCGCGGAGCTGCGGGCCGTGGCTCGCTATCTGGAGAGCCTGAAGTAAATGGCCACCGCCCTGGCGCCGGTCGAGGAGCGCCTCGAGGCGATCTGGGAGCCACCGCCCAGCCTGTACGCCGAGCTGGCATCGGTAGATCACAAGACAATCGGGAAGCGATACCTCGTTACCGCCTTCGTCTTCCTGCTCATCGGCGGCGTGGAAGCGCTCTTCATGCGCGCGCAGCTCGCCCGGCCCGAGAATCACTTGCTCTCTCCCGAGGCGTACGACCAGCTGTTCACGATGCACGGCACGACGATGATCTTCTGGTACGCGTCGCCGATTCTCTCGGGGTTCAGCAACTATCTCGTGCCCCTGCTCCTCGGCTCGCGCGACATGGCCTTTCCGCGCCTCAATGCCTTTTCGTACTGGTCATTCCTGCTCTCGGGATTGGTGCTCTACACCGGGCTCGCGCTCGGCCTGGGCCCGCACGGCGGATGGTTCGCCTATCCGCCCTACACCGGGCCGGCGTACTCGCCCGGCCTCAACATGGATTTTTACACCCTCGCGCTGCTCTTTCTCTCGATCTCCGCGACTGCGGGCGCGATCAATTTCATCGTTACCATCTTCAAGATCCGCTGCCCCGGCATGTCGCTGAGCCGGATGCCGCTGCTGATGTGGAGCACGCTGACCACTTCGGTCGCGACCCTCTTTGCCCTGCCGCCGCTCAGCGCCGCGCTGGTCTTTCTCGAGCTCGAACGGCGTTACGGTTTTCACTTCTTCGATCCTGCCGCGGGCGGGCATCCGCTGCTCTGGCAGCACCTCTTCTGGGTCTTCGGACATCCCTGGGTCTACATCATCATCCTGCCGGCGACGGGGATGATCTCGGTGATGTTGCCGGCCTTCTGCCGGCGGCCGATCGTCGGCCACACCTGGATCGCGATGGCTACCGTCGCGACCGGGATCGCCGGATTCGGCGTCTGGGCCCACCACATGTTCGCCACCGGCATTCCCGAGCTCTCCACGACTTTCTTTTCGGCCGGCAGCATGACGGTCTCGATCCCCAGCGGCATCCAGCTCTTCGCCTGGCTGGCCACGATCTGGGGGGCTCGGC
>DASXPG010000170.1:0-15276 GCA_036493755.1 Gemmatimonadales bacterium | reverse complement strand
ACCGTCGGGCGCGAGGTTCAGGAGACGCAGCAGCAGCTCGGCGAGCAGCGCTCCGGCGAGCAGACCCGCCGCTACCGCGGCGGCGCGGGTCGCGGCGGGCCGGAGCGTCAGGCTAGTGCAGCACCCGGATGCGGATCGAGCGGTACTCGACGGCGCCGGGATGATCGCCCTGGAGCGCGATGTGTCCCCGATGCGCCATGCCGTACTCCGGCCACTGCGCGAACTTGCTGGCGTGGACCCGCTGCTGCCAGTCGGGACTCCAGAGCTCGTACTCGACCACTTTCACGCCGTTCATCCAGTGCTCGACGTGCGCGCCGCGGACCACGATGCGAAAGTCGTTCCACTGGCCCGCGGGATTCACGATCCCCGCCGGCGCGGCGTAGAGGCCGTAGTCCGAACCCGCCGACGTCAGCCGGTTGCGGCCATCGGGATGGCCCGCGTCGTCGAGCACCTGCATTTCGGGCCCGCTGGTGTAGGTCGCGTCGCCCTGCTCGGTCACATGGTACATGACGCCGCTGTTGCCGCCCGGGGGAATCTTCCACTGGAGGCGCAGATCGAAGTTTTCGTATTCATCGACGCTGATGATATCGCTGGTCTCGGAGACGCGGGTCAGCGATCCGTTCACCGCCTGCCATCCGGAAGGCATGGTCGGGCTGCGATAGCCGCGCCAGCCATTGGTGGAGGTGCCGTCGAAGAGGAGCTTGAAGCCTTGCGCACTCTCTTCGGCCGAGAGCACGTTGGGTGGTGTCATCGCGGTGCTGTAGCTGGCATTGGGCGAGACCCTGGATGACGCGGCGGCACCGCTTGAAGCATGGTGGCACCCGGCCAGCGCGATGAACAGGACGCCGGCGGGCAGGTAACGACGTGGCGACACAGATGTTCTCCCGGTGAAGTGCGTTGCAGACCGTACATTGCGGCCTGTAACGATGGGTGGCAAGGGCGATGCGCGGAGGTTGAATTCCACGATGGCGAGTCCATTCAGCAATCCCGCGACCCGGGCGCCGGCCGCCGCGACGGCGTATGTGCGCTCGATCCTGGCCCTGCTGGGAGGTCGTGATCCGCTCGAGGTGCTGCCGCGCCTCGCCGCGGAAGTGAGGGAGCGTGTGAAAGGACTCTCGCCGGCGCAGCTCCAGCGTCCCGAGGCTCCGGGCAAGTGGTCGGTACACGAGCTCGTCTCGCACCTCGCCGATTCCGAGGTGGTCTTCGGCTGGAGACTTCGCGTGGTTATCGCGCAGGACCGGCCGACCATCACCGGTTTCGACCAGGACGCCTGGGTAACCCGCGTACGCGGTGCGTATCCGGACTCTGCGTCGGCGATTCAGCAGATCGCGGTTCTGCGCGAGGGCCACGTGGCGTTGCTCACGTCGCTCGCACCCGAGGACTGGGAGCGGATCGGCATGCATGCCGAACGGGGACCCGAGAGCGTGGCGCTGATGGCGCGGCTCTACGCCGGCCACGACCTCGTGCATCTCAGTCAGCTCGACCGGATCCGCACCGCCGTCACCTCATGACGCTGGAAGACGTCACCGCGATTCTGGAGCGGACCCCGCGGACCCTCGCGGCGGGCCTCGGCGGGCTTTCCGACGTGTGGCTCGACGCCCGCACCGAGGGACCCGAGAGCTTTTCGCCGCGCGATGTGCTGGGGCATCTGATCGGTGGCGAGCGCACCGACTGGATCCCGCGGGCCCGGATTATCATGACGCGGGGCGAGACGCAGACCTTCGATCCCTTCGACCGCGTGGCGTTCCGCCGTGAATTGAAGGGAAAGTCCCTCGGCGAGCTGCTCGGTGAATTCTCCCGGTTGCGGGAAGACAATCTTCAGGCGCTGCGCGCCATGAAGCTGACGCCGGCCGACCTCGAGCGCCGCGGCAAGCACCCCGATCCCGCCTTTGGGCCCGTCACCCTGGGCCAGCTGCTGGCGACCTGGACGGTGCACGATCTCTCGCATCTCGCCCAGATCGCCCGGGTCATGGCCAAGCGCTACGGCGACGCCGTCGGCCCCTGGAAGGCCTACCTGCCCATCCTGGCTCGTTAGGCGCGGCTGGCGCGCTGCAGCTCCAGCGCGGCGCGGGCCAGCGTGGCCACCGTGAGCCCCGCCTTCGCTGCCGCGATGATGACGTCCACGATCTGCTGCCAGCCGGCATCGTGGGAATCGCGCTCCTGCTGATTCGGGAAGCCGGTGTGGGTGAGCGTGAGGTCGGTGCTCGCTCCCCGGTCGGTAAACTCCACCGTCACCACCGAATTGACCGCCGCCGGAGTCTCGGGCGTCACCCAGGTAAAGCGCAGGCGGCGGTTGGGAACGACCTCGAGCCAGGTGCCATCTTCCCGCCACGGCTTCCCTTGATGGACGAGATCGATCACCAACCTGCCCCCGGCGCGCGCCTCGCATTGCACCTTCACCTGCTCGCACCCCGGCATCGCCATCCACTGGGCAATCGCGTCGGCCGTGGTCCACGCCGCATAGACCTCGGCGACCGGCCTTGGGATGGTGCGCCGGACTTCGAGGCGGAAGGTCTCAGCGTTTGCGGCGTGGTCGGCCATGGGTGCTCTCCGGTTTCGGTGATGCGTTGACGAGAAAGGCCTCGAGGGCGTCGAGCTTCGAGTCCCAGAACTTCTGATAGAAGAGGATCCACTCGGCCGCGCCCCTGAGCGGGGCGGGGCGCAGCGCGCAATGATGCTCGCGTCCCTCGATCCGCCGGGTCAGCAGGCCGGCGGCCTCGAGCACCCGCAAATGTTTCGAGACCGCGGCGAGGGAAGTCGGAAAAGGCCGGGCCAACTCGGTGACCAGCGCGGGCCCGCGAACCAGGCGCCCCAGGATGGCCCGGCGGGTGGGATCGGAGAGGGCGTGAAAGACGCGGTCGAGCGGCTTCCGTGAATGGTCAACCATATGGTTTAATATTATCGCCGGGCTGACAATGTCAAGATGTTGACCATCTTACATCATGTCCCACACCAGGCGGGCGATCAGCAGGACCAGTGCCGTGCCGAGCAGCCGCCGTAACAGGACGTTGTTCTTCAGCATGACCAGCCGGGCGCCGATCAGCGCGCCGGCCACGTTGAAGACCATCATCTTGAGGGCGAGACCGACCAGCACCGATCCGGCGAACAGAAAGGTGATCATCGCCGCCGCCACGCCGGCCAGCGTCACCAGCGCCGACGCCACGCTGGCGCCCACCAGCGTCAGGCCGCTCACGCCGACGAAGAGGACGATCAGGATCGTCCCCGAGCCCGAGCCGAGGAATCCTTCGTAGAGCCCTAACGCTGCGCCAATGATGAAAGGGGTCGGTCCGGTGAGCCGCGGGATGCGCACCGCGCCCTCTCCGAAATGCGGCCGGAAGAGCACGTAGGCCGCCATGATCGTCAGCACCGCGAGAACGATGGGCCGGGCGATGGCCGGGTTGAGCAACGTCGCGATGCGCGCGCCGGCGATCGCGAAGGGGATCTCGGCGAGCGCGGCGCGGAGAATGAGCGGCCAGGCGGGCTCGAGCTTGCGGACGTAGGTCGCCGACGCGGCGGCGAGACCCGGGAAGCCCAGCAGCTTGACGGTGCCGACCAGCACGGCGACCGGGGTGCGCGGGAGCAGCAGCATCAGCACCGGGATCTGCAGCAGGCCGCCGCCGCCGACGGTCACGTTGAGCAATCCGGCGACGAAGGTCGTCACGAACAGCAGAGCCTGATCGACGGCGCTCACGGCGTATATACTAGCGCATGCTCGCCGCCCTGCTTCTGGCGCTTCAGCAGACTCCCGCCGACACGACCCAGCAGCAAAAAGTCGTGGGTGTGGTGGATCACCTGTACCCGATCGTGGTGACGGCGCCTGCCTCGCGCCCGCTGACCACCCTGGCACCATCCGGCGAGATGGTTGACCGGCGCTCTCGTCCCGCCCGCGCCGACGAAGGTCTCGACGAACTGCTCAGCGACGTCAGCGGCGTCTACGATGCCAATCGTTACAACTTTTCGCTCGATCAGCGGCTGTCGATCCGCGGATTCGGGGCCCGTTCGTCGTTCGGCGTGCGCGGGATCAAGATTTACCTGGACGGGATTCCGCAGACGCTCCCCGATGGCTCGGCGCAGCTCACCAATGTCGAGTTTGGCTCGTTGAGCCGGGTGGAGATTCTGCGCGGTGCCAGCTCGGCGCTGTACGGCAACGCATCGGGGGGTGTGATCAGCCTCGAATCCAATGACAGTACCGCGACCGGATTTTCGCAGGACGTCGAGGCGTTGGGGGGAAGTCTCTCGAGCAAGATCCTTTCGACGACCCGGGCCCGCATCGGATCGGGAACCGCTTCCCTCGTGGCATCTCGCCTGCGATTCACCGGTTTCCGCCAGCATTCGGATGCCGACCTGCGCAACCTGAACGGCCGCTACGTGCTGCGGACCGGCAGCACGATACTCGCGGCGACCGCGGACTATGGCGATGACCCCCGCGCCGACAACCCCGGCGCGCTCACGTCGGCGGAGCTGGCGGCCAATCGCGATTCGGCGGCGGCCATCAACATCACCCGGGCCGCGGGAAAGAATGTCCATCAGTTCCAGGGCGGCCTGTCGCTCCGCTACTTCGATGCTGCAGGGGATGAATTGTCGGTCGCGGTATTCGGCTTTTCGCGCCACCTCGTCAATCCGCAGACCTTCGCCTGGATCGATCTCGATCGCCTGGCATACGGAGCGCGTGTCGCGTACACGCACTGGTTCAGGTTGAGTGCGCCGCTGGCGCTCACCGTCGGACTCGATGCCCAGCGGCAACGCGACAGCCGGCTGAACGTCGGCAACCCAAATGGCTCGCCCGATACGGTGCGCCAGCTCGACCAGCTCGAGCACGTCACCGAGGTCGGGCCGTTTGGACAGGCCGACCTCCAGCTGCGGCCATTCCGTTTCCTGGCGGGCGTGCGCGACGACCAGGTGACGTTCGCGGTCGACGATCGCTTGATCGCGCCCACCAATCCCGACGACTCGGGACGGCGGGTCATGCAATCGCCCAGCTGGTCCCTGGGCGCATCGTGGCAGCAGCCGGGACTCGCCCAGGTCTATGTCAACGCCGGCACGTCGTTCGAGACCCCGACCACCACCGAGCTGGCGAACCGGCCCGATACTGCCGGCGGATTCAACGCCGCGCTCAATCCTCAACGGGCACTGGAGTACGAAATCGGGCTGCGGAGCCATACGCGGGTACAATGGTCGCTGGCGTTTTTCAGGGCGGAGGTCAGGGACGAGTTGATCGCCTACGCGATTCTCGCGAGTCCGGGCCGCGTCTTCTATCAGAATGCCGGGCACTCACGGCACCAGGGAGTTGAGGCCTCGGCAGGGTGGTGGGTTGGCCACGGTGTCACGCTTCGAGCGTCGTGGACCTTCTCGGACTTCCGCTACACCGATTACACCACGCACGGTTACGTCCTGGATGGCCTGCGGGTGCCGGGAATCCCCCAACACTGGGCGCACCTGAGCGCGACGTACCGGGCACGAGGCGATCGCGGCCTGTTCGTCCAGCTGGAAGAGACGATCTCGTCGAGCGTGCTGGTGGACGATACGCTGTCCACCATCAGCAGCGGCTGGACCACGCTCGATGTGCGCGCCGGCTGGGATGGTGCGGTCGGCCGCGTTCGCCTGTCGCCGTTCCTGGCGATCAACAATGCGCTCGACCGCCACTACGTCAGCAGCGTCGTCATCAACGCCGCGAACGGGCGCTACTTCGAGCCGGCGCCCGGCCGCAACCTCTACGTCGGACTCACCATCGGCGCGCGCTAGCGGGTGTACGCCCGGCGCGGCGTGCCGCAACTCGGCCAGCGCCTCGGCTGGCCGTTAGGCAGCGGCGGCAGGATGGTCTGTTCGCGCGGCGTCCGTTGCGGATCTTCCGACGCCGCATAGGCCAGCATCGCCGCCAGCGTCGCGTTGTTCTTCAGATCGTCGAACACGATCTTGTCGAAGGTGTCGCGGTTGGTGTGCCAGGTGTACTGGCGGTACTCGGGATACGCCGACTGGAGCCGGAAGGCGGGCACCCCGCGGCACAGGAACGAGGTATGGTCGCTCCCCGGATTGGTCTGGGGTCCCGGCACCACCAGCCGGAGTCCGTCGCTCAGCTCGGCCGGCAGCTGCTCCACCCAGCGCGCCAGGTTCACACCGGCCATCGCGAATCCCTGGGCTTCGAGCGTGTCCGCGCGCCAGGTGCCGTTGTCCTGGTTGAAGACCACCTGGGCGCCGGCCATGACGTCGGCATGATCGTCGGCGAAGACCTCCGACCCGATGGTGCCTTCCTCTTCACCGCCCCAATGGCCGATGATGATGGTGCGCCGGGGATGCGGATACGCCTGGCTCAGAATCCGCGCCGCCTCGAGCATGGTCAGCGTGCCGGTCCCGTTGTCGGTGGCCCCGGTAGCGCCGGCCCAGCTGTCGAGGTGGGCGCCGAGGATCACGTATTCGTTAGGCAGCTCGGTGCCGGGGAGCGTGGCGATGACGTTGAACATCGGTACGCTGTGGTTGCCGACGTCGGCCTCGGCGGTGAGCCTGAGTCGCGGACCCTGGTTGTGGGTCGCCAGCCGGTAGACGAGCCCATAGTCCTCGCAGGAGAGGTCGATCGACGGGACCTTGTCGGTCCGGGTGCCGAAGATCTTGTTGACCCCCCAGCCGCCCGACCAGGTCATTGTGACCACGCCGGCCGCCCCCGCGTCGTCGAGGCGCTTGAAGAGGGTCTGCGCGTCGGGTCCCGTGCCGATGGTGAAGGCGCGGAGCCGCGTGAAGTAATCGAGGGTGATCGCACTGCGCTGGGCGTTGATGGACGCGACCGTCGCGGGCCGGGCCCAGCGCTCCAGCTCCTGGGGAGCGCGACACATGATCTCCGGCGGCGAGGCCAGCACGAACTTGCCGCGCACGCCGCGCAGGAACGCCGTGGCGGCAGCCGAATCGGCGATGGGCGGGACGACGATGACATCGCCCTCGACGGGCCGGCCGCCGGTGCCGGGACTCCAGGCGAGCAGCTTCACTTCGAGATTCTGCAGGCGCGGCCTGGTCAGCTCGGCGTGCACCGTGCCGATGGTCCAGCCTCGCCAGGTGCCGTACGTATCGCGGCGCGTCGTCACGCCCCAACCGGCGTAGGTTTTTTCCAGCCATTCGCCGGCGCTGGCGAAGTTCGGTGAGCCCGCGAGCCGAGGGCCGATCGAGTCGATGAAGGTCTGCGCCAGCGTCTCGAGCTGCGAGCTGTCCATTCCCAGGCGCCAGATGCGCCGCGTCACGGAATCGGTGGTGCGGAAGGTCTGCGCGCGCGCGGTGGTGGCGGCGACCAGCGAAAGCAAGGCGATGGACAGAAAGCGCTTCATCGTAACTCCGTCGTGATTGGTCCGCACAATGTATTGGGGTTATCTTTGATGCGCCCCAGGTCCGTCGGGTATCGGCGCACGAACCGCGTCAGGGCCCCGAAGGCAGCAGCGCTAAGTGATGTCCGTTGTCGCGGCGGGGTGCCTGGGGCAATCCAGCAAGCCAGTGCACAGTCGCCGCAGTCGCCGCAGTCGCCACAGTACAACTCTCAGGCGCTGAATTGCACGTAGCCCTCGCTCGCAAATACCGGCCGAAACAGTTCGCTGACCTCATCGGCCAGGAGCACATCGCGCGCGTGCTGCGCGGTGCGGTCGAGCAGAACAGGGTGGCCCACGGCTACCTCCTCTGCGGCCCGCGCGGTGTCGGCAAGACCACGGCCGCGCGCATCCTCGCCATGGCGCTCAACTGCGAGACCCGCCACGCCGGGAAATCGACCGGTGGCGAGCCGTGCGGCACCTGCGCTTCCTGCGCGCGGATCTGGGCCGGCTCCGCTTCCCTCGACGTCATCGAGATCGACGCCGCCAGTAACCGCGGCGTGGACGACGCCCGCGAGCTGCGCGAGCGCGCCATGTACGCGGCGAGCCAGGAAGGCCGCCACAAGATCTACATCGTCGACGAAGCCCACATGCTCACCCGCGAGGCCTGGAACACGCTCCTCAAGGTCCTCGAGGAGCCGCCGCCGGGCGTCGTCTTCGTTTTCGCCACCACCGAACCCAACAAGATCGGCAATACCGCCGCACCGGTGATGTCGCGCCTCCAGCGTTTCGACTTCCGCCGCGTCGGTCCCGAAGCCATCGGCAAGCGTCTGGCCGATGTCGCGCAACGCGAAGGCCTCAGCATCGACGCCGACGCCGTCGACGTCATCGCGCGCATGGCCGACGGCGGACTGCGCGACGCCCTCTCGGTGCTCGACCAGGTCACCGCATTCGGCGGCGGCTCCATTACCGCGGCCCGGATTCGCGAAGTCCTCGGCATGGTCGGCGACGACGTGTATGCCGAGCTGCTGGACATCGTGGCGCAGCACCGGGGCGGCGCGGTCTTTCCATTTGTCGCCCGGCTGGTCGAAGCCGGTGTGGACCTGATCGCTTTCGCGGAGGGCGCCGGCGATCTGCTCCGCGCGGTGCTCGCGGTACGTCTGGGCGCCCAGCCCGATGGAATCACCGCCGCGCTCGAGCAGGCGGTGCGCCGCCAGGCCGGTGATCTCGCCCCGGGCGACCTGCTGCGCATGCTGCGCTGCCTCGAAGAATCCGAAGAGGCGCTGCGTCGCGGCCAGAGTCCGCGGCTTACGCTCGAGGTGATTCTCGTGCGCTGGGCGTTGATGGATCGGACAGTAGATATCGCCGCGCTGCTGAAGAGTGGGGCGAGTGGGTCGAGTGGGGCGAGTGGAGCGAGTGGAGCGAGTGCGGACCGGGCTCAGCGCCAGGTGCCGGTGCCGGCGCCGGCGCCGGCGCCCGTTCTGCGCGACTCGCTCCCGCTCGGAGACGTGCCCACTCGATCACTGGGCAGCGATGCCGTGCGTTCTGCCTGGCCCCGCATCCTCGACGCCTTACGCGGCGACCGGAAGATGATTGCCGCGGAGATGCTGGCGGTCACCGACGTCGCGTCGGTGGAGGGGGATGTCATCGTCCTCACGCCCCAACCCGGGCAGGAAATGGCGAAGGCGACGATCGAGCGCTACCGGGACGCGATCGCGGCGTCGGCCGGGAAGGTCCTGGGGGTGAGCGTTCGTATAGCCGTCGTTGGTGAGGATCTGCCCGCCAGCCGGCCTGTGACCCAGCCGGCCGCCCGCCCAGCCCCGACCCCGGCCCCGGCCCCGGCCCCGGCCGCTCCCACGGGCGACGCGCCGGCTTTCCGCCCAGCCAGCCAGCCAGCCAAGGCAGAGCGGCTCTCGGCTTCCGGCGCCCAAGCCGAGCGCGCCAAGGCCCTCAGGGGCAAGGATCCGGCCCTCGACAGCGCCATGGATGCCATGGACCTGGAGCTGCTCGACTAGTCCGTATTTCGTATCCTTGTCTCCTTTGTCCCTCGGTACCATGACCATTTCTCCCCTTTCTTCCATTTCTCCCCTTTCTCCCCTAAGTTTCATCAAATGACAGACATACGAGCGCTCTTGCAGATGAGTCAGCAGATGCAGGGGCGGCTGGCCGCGATGCAGACCGAGCTGGCCAACAAGACCGTCACCGGCACTGCCGGGGCGGGAATGGTGACCATCACCGCCGATGGCCGAGGTCATGTCCGGAACCTGAAGATCGATCCTTCGGTCCTGGGCGGCGATGTGGAGATGCTGGAGGACCTGGTGCTCGCCGCGATCGCCGAGGTCCAGAAGAAGGCCGGGGAAATCGCGCAGGAAGAGGCGCGCAAGCTGCAGAGCGCGCTGCCGTTCCCGCTGCCGTTCCCTCTCTAGCCTTCCGTGTCGGCCATCGAGGAGCTGGTCGCGGAGTTCGCCAAGCTCCCGGGGATCGGTCGCAAGACGGCGCAGCGGCTCACCTACTTTCTGCTCAAGCAGCCGCGCGAAGAATCATCGCGGCTGGCCCGCGCGGTCCAGGCGCTGGGTGAGCGGGTGCGCGCCTGCTCCCGTTGCGGCAACCTCACCGAAGCCGACCCGTGCTCGATCTGCGCCGATCCACGGCGTGACCCGACCCTCGTCTGTGTCGTGGAAGAAGCGTCCGATGTGCTGGCCATCGAGCGGGCCGGGGAATATCGCGGTGTCTATCACGTCCTCGGCGGGCGGCTGAGTCCGCTGGACGGCGTGGGCCCCGAGCAGCTCAATATCCCGGCGTTGCTGAAGCGGCTGGGCAATGGGGCGGGGATCCAGGAGCTGATCCTGGCGACCAACGCATCGGTCGAGGGTGAGGCCACGGCCCATTACCTCGAGCGGCTCTCGCCCGAAGGGGTGCGGATTTCGCGCTTGGCGCGGGGGCTGCCGATGGGCGGGGAGCTGGAGTACGCCGACGGCGAGACGATCGCACAGGCCTTGAGTGCGCGCCGGTTTTCGCCCGCCGCCGACCCGGAATCACGGGCCCGATGAGGCGCCGCACCGCGTGGTTCGTGGGCGCGATGGTCGGGGGGCTGGTGATCGGCGCCCTGCTCGCCCAGCGGTCGATGGGACGCTGGCGCAGCTCGCTTTTTTCGGCGCGCCCCTTGCGCCGATTGGCCGCGCTCGGATACTTGAGCGGTCATCCGGGGCCCGAAGCGGTCCGGGCGCTCCGTGACTATCTCGCGTGGGAAGAGCATCCCGCGCTCCGGCGGCGCGCCGAGGCGATCATGCGGCGCATGGAATCCAAACTCGCGTAGGCGGAGGACTAGAGGCGGATGCCGGGTGCTTCCAGCTGGTCGTTCCGGGAAGAGGACTTCAAGAAGATCTCGGAACAGATGAACGCGCTGCTGCGCGAAACCAACGTGAAGAGCCTGCTCCTCGTGGATCGCTCGGGGCAGGTCGTCGCGAACGTGGGCGATGCGCCGAACTTCGATCCCCAGGCGTTCGCCTCGCTCACCGCGGCCGATTTCAGCGCCAACGACCAGCTCGCCAAGATGATCGGCGAGCACGAGTTCTCCTCGCTCTTTCACCAGGGCGAGAAGGAATCGATGTACCTCGCCGACGTGGCGCACCGGGTGATCCTGGTGGCGCTCTTCGACAACCGCACCACCCTCGGCATGGTCCGCCTGAAGGTCAAGGCGACCGTCGAGTCGTTGACCAGGACGTTCGAGGACATGTTCAGCCGCGGCGACTCTGGCGCCGCGCCCAAGCTCGAAGGCTTCGGAAGCCAGGAAGCCGAGGACGAAATTGACAAGCTCTTCGGGGACTGAGGGACTCGCGCCATGTCGATGATCAACTACGCCTCGCGCGAGATCAACTGCAAACTGGTCTATTACGGCCCGGGCCTCGGCGGGAAGACCACCAATCTCGAGCACGTCTACGGAAAAGTGAATCCGCAGGCGCGCGGCAAGCTCATCTCGCTGGCGACCGAGACCGAGCGCACCCTCTTCTTCGACTTCCTGCCGGTGGATCTCGGCACGGTGCGCGGCTTCAAGACCCGCTTCCACCTCTACACGGTGCCGGGCCAGGTCTACTACAACGCCTCGCGCAAGCTGATCCTCAAGGGTGTGGACGGCGTGGTCTTCGTCGCCGACAGCCAGCTCGAGCGGATGGAAGCCAACATCGAGTCGATGCAGAACCTGTACGACAACATGGCCGAGTACGGCTACGACCTGACGCGGATCCCGTTCGTCATCCAGTACAACAAGCGGGACCTGCCCAACGCGTCGCCGATCAAGGACCTCCAGGCGTCGCTCAACCCGGGCTGGGGCCTGGCCGACACCGCCCGGCAGAAGCCGACACCCGATCCCGCCGTTCCCGGGGAATTCCTCGTCCAGCAACTGCCCACCGGCGAATGGGTCGAGCGCGCGCCGATCCTCGAGGCCGTCGCGGTCACCGGCGACGGCGTCTTCGAAACCCTCAAGGCGGTCAGCAAGCTCGTCCTGAAGTCGCTGGGGTAATTCGTCCGATGTGGAACCTCCCCAACATCCTCACGGTCGCGCGCATCTGTCTCGCGCCCGTGATCGCCCTCCTGCCGTTCATCAACGGGCCGGGCCCCAAGATCGCGGCTTTTTTCATTTTCCTCGTGGCCGGCGCCAGCGACCTCTTCGACGGCTGGTACGCGCGCAACTACAACGCGGTGACCGACCTCGGCAGCCTGCTCGATCCGATCGCCGATAAGCTGATCCTCTTCGCCACGCTGGTGCCGATCTTCTGGATCACCCGCCACCCTTCGCTGCACTATGACTACAAGATTCCCTGGTGGGGGAGCCTGCCGGCGTGGGTCGCGATCCTGCTGGTCGGCCGCGAGCTGCTGATCACCCTGTTCCGTTTCCAGGCCAAGCGCCGCGGCGTGATCATCGCCGCGGTCGGCGCCGGCAAGCTCAAGACCGTCTTCCAGAACTGCTTCATCGGCGGCACCATCGCCTGGTTCGCCTGGAGGGACGCCATCGTCGACTGGAAGCTGGCGGGCCGCTATACCGAGCTGTGGAATGAATTCCACGGCGGCTTCATCGCCATCACCCTGGCGATCGCCGTGGCGCTCACGGCCTACTCGTTAGGCGTGTACCTCTATCGCTACCGCGGCCTTCTCCGGCTGACCCTCCAGAACAACTGATGGACGCCGAGATCCTGACCATCGGCACCGAGCTGGTGCTGGGCTTCACCGTCAACGGCAATGCCGCGGTGATGGGGTCGATGCTGGCCGGCGCCGGCGTCCGGGTGCGCCGCACCGCGAGCGTGGTCGATGAGCCCGAGCTGATCGCCGAGGCCGTGAAGGCGGCGCTGGAGCGCTGCGGCACCGTGATCATCAGCGGCGGGCTGGGCCCCACCAGGGACGACATGACCCGGGAAAGCGTTGCCCGGGTCTTCGGCACGAAGCTCAACCGCGACCCGGCCATCGTCGAGCGGCTGCGCGACTGGTACAAGGGCCGCGGCGTGCTGAACATGCCCGAGGCGAACCTGGTCCAGGCGGATGTCCCCGAGGGCGCCACGGTGCTGGAGAACGCGCTGGGTACCGCACCGGGGCTCTGGATCGAATCCAACGGCCACCTGGCGGTGCTGCTCCCGGGCGTCCCCAAGGAGCTCAAGGCGCTGATGGAGTCGCAGGTGATTCCCCGCTTGCAGGAGAGAGTGTCCGCCGGCGCACCGACGCCCGGCGCACCACGCACGGTCATCAGATCCCGAACCCTGCGCAGCACCGGCATCGGCGAGTCCGCCATCGCCGACATTCTCGGCGACTATCAGAAGCAGATCGGCGAGAAGGTCTCGTTGGCATTTCTCCCTTCCACCGCCGGCACCGATCTGCGCTTCACCGTCTGGGATCTCCCGGAAGGCGAGGCGTCGGGCGCGCTGGAGCATGCCGGCTCGTGGCTCCTCTCGACCAAGATCGGGACGCGGATCTACGGCGAAGGCAACACCGACATCGCCGCGGTGGTGCTCGACAAACTGGCGGCGGAGGAGGCCACCTTGTCGGTCGCCGAATCGTGCACCGGTGGATTGCTGGGCGCGCGGCTCACCGCGATTCCCGGATCGTCGATGGTCTTCGTCGGCGGCGTGGTCGCCTACGAGAACGACATCAAGCTCCAGCTGCTGGGCGTTTCCGCGGATGACCTGACGACCCATGGAGCGGTGAGCGAGGAGGTCGCGCGGCAGATGGCCAGCGGCGTGCGTCGCGCCACCGATTCCGATGCGGCGATCGCGATCACCGGGATCGCCGGCCCCGACGGCGGGAGCGCGGACAAGCCGGTCGGCACGGTGTGGATCGCGATCAGCTGGCGGGATGCCGAGCGCGCCTTTCACCTTCAGCTTCCCGGCGACCGGCAGGATGTGCGCGAACGCGCGGCACAATACGCCCTCGACTATCTGCGGCGCATCCTGGCCGGTACGGTCTGATGGCGGACTGGTCCGGCGTCGAGAGCCTCACGGCGCCCGACGGTGCCCGGCTCGCCCTCAGGCGGCAGAGTCCTCGCGGCGCGGCGCGCGGCACGGTGATTTTCGTTCATGGCTGGGGCGACTACACCGGGCGGTGGGCCTGGCAGGTGTCGTGGCTCGCCGATCGCGGCCTCGCGGTGTACGGCTGCGACCAGCGGGGTCACGGCGACACCTCCGGATCGCGCGGCCACGTCGACCGATTTACCCAGTTCCTCTCCGACCTCGGCGCGCTGCGCAAGCTCGCGTCCGCTGAATCGCCCGGCCCCCAGCTCCTCCTCGGCCATTCCTTCGGCGGCTTCATCGTGCTGCGCTATCTCGAGACGTCGCCGGCCGGTGTTGCCGGCGCGGCGCTGCTTACGCCCTTTCTCGATCTTTATGTGCCGCCGCCACAGTGGAAGATCAAAATGGCGAAGCTGATCGTGGATCTGCTGCCGCGGCTGCCGATCCCGACGGGCCTCGAGTACGAAGCGATCTCGCGCGATCCTCTGGTGGTGAACGAGTTCCGCGACGATCCGCGTTGCCACGAGGTCATGACGCCGCGGGCCTACACCGAGGCGATGGCGACCCAGGCGCTGCTCCGGGAAGAAGCGGCGAAGATCCACACGCCGCTCTTCGTCGCGCTGGCCGGTGCGGACCGCATCGTCTCCACGCCCGCGGCCGAGCGGTTTACCCATCTGCTCGCGGGTGATGTGTCGGTCCGCAGCTACGAGGGGATGTACCACAACATCCTGCACGAGCCCGATCGCGACCGGGTGCTCGACGATCTTGGCCCCTGGCTCGACAAGACGTTGGCCGGCCGGGCGGCGGCGTGAGCATCACCTACGGCCAGTACCTGAAGCTGAAGGATCTCCTGGCGCTCCAGGAGCCGCGGGCCGAGCCGCCGCAGCACGACGAGATGCTGTTCATCGTCATCCACCAGGTCTACGAGCTCTGGTTCAAGCTGCTGTTGCACGAGATCGACCGTGGCAAGGCCGAGCTGAGCGCCGACGATCTTTTCGGCGCGATCGCGCGCTTCAAGCGGCTGCGGACCGTGCTCAAGACGCTGGTGGAGCAGCTCGATGTGCTGGAGACGATGACGCCGATGAGCTTCCTGGCGTTCCGCGACCGCCTCGAAGCGGCGAGCGGCTTCCAGTCGGCGCAGTTCCGTGCCCTGGAGTTCGTCCTCGGCGCGAAGCGGCGGGAGATGCTGGGCCACTACAGCGATCCCGCCGAGCGGGCCCTGCTGGAGCGGCGGCTGGCCGAGCCGAGCCTGCTCGACGCCTTCTACGTGTTCCTGGGGAGGCGCGGTGTCTCCGTGCCGGCGGCGCTGAGCGGCCGGGACGTCACGCTGCCTAACGAGGCGAGCCCGGCGCTGCAGCCCGAGCTGGTCCGGCTCTTCAAGGCCGCGCCCGAGGTGGCGATCCTGCTGGAGCTGATGACAGATTTTGATGAAGGGCTTCAGGAGTGGCGGTACCGGCATGTGAAGATGGTCGAGCGGACCATCGGCAACAAGAAGGGGACGGGCG
>DASXPG010000169.1:0-17855 GCA_036493755.1 Gemmatimonadales bacterium | reverse complement strand
CCTCGAACGCACGCTGTCTGGTCTTGCTCCGGGTGGGGTTTGCCTAGCCTCCCGGGTCACCCCGGGAGCTGGTGGGCTCTTACCCCACCGTTTCACCCTTACCTGCCTTGCGACAGGCGGTCTGTTTTCTGTGGCCCTGTCCGTCGCCGTTGCCGGCGCCCAGGCGTTACCTGGCAGTCTGCCCTTGGAGCTCGGACTTTCCTCGGACCCGAAGGCCCGCGACCATCGCACTCCGCCCTGAGAATATAAGGGCGAGGAGTGGGGATGGCTGAGAGGGATGGGGGGAAGGCTGGGGAGGGGAATTGGATGGATTCTCGGTTCAATTCCCGTCACCATCCCTCGCTGTCCTTCCCTGCCCCTCCCCGCCCATCAATCTTGGCAGCACCTCCGCGTAACCCCGAGCTGTTGTCGGGTAGCGAGGTACCCACCCGAACGCGTCGCGGAGCCGATTGTTTCGGCACCGCAGCGAGGCGCCGTACGCCTCCGCCATTTCACTACCCAGGGTCATGCGCGCGACGAACTGCGGGATCCGGATTGGTTCCGGGGCGCGCACCGCCTTCGCCAGCCAGCGCAGGTAGTCGCCCAGGCGCAGGGGCTCGTCGTCGGTCACGAAATACGCGCCGGTTCCGTTGCCCGCCGCCGCGCGTGCAAAGGCAGCGGCGGCATCGGCGGCATGGATAAAGCATTGGAAGTTGTCGCCGTGGCCGATGACCGGTACCAGCCGCCGCCGCAGCCGATCGATGATTTCGCGAATGTGCCACGCCTCGGCGGCGTAGAGCCCGCCGCAGCGCAGAAGGGCCGTGGTCATGCCGGTACGGGCCGCGTGGTGGTTGACCTGCGATTCCATGTCGACCGCCGAGCGGGCGAGGATGCCGGGCTTCAGCGGCGCGTCCTCGTCGATCCATGCGCCCCATTGATCGCCGTGAACCCAGATCATGCTCTCCTGGACCAGGCGCTTCACGCCGGCCTTCTCGCAGGCGAGGAGGAGATTGGCGGTCCCTTCGCGGCGGATGCGGTCGTTCATCGCGAAGTCGCCGGGCTTCCCGGGAAAAGTGCGCGGCAGGCTGGTGGCGAGATTGATCACCACATCCTGTCCGGCGCAGGCTGCGTGCAGCGATTGCGGCACCAGGATGTCGCCGCTGATCGGTCGGGCGTCCCAGGCCCGCGCCATATCCGCGCGCGGTTCGCTGCGCACCAGTGCGGTGACGTCGTGACCCGCCTGCACGAGAAGGGGAGCTGCATAACGACCAATCACACCGGTGGCACCGCAGATGAGTATCCGCATCAGGCGCGTGTCCCGAGGATGATGGCGAGGTGATGGCGCCGGATACCTTGATGTGCGAACGGTGGAAGAGGTGAAATCGTGGGAGCGAAGGGGGCGATGGTCGCGACGGTGTTGCTTCCGGCGGAGCGGGCGCGGCTCGAGGCCGCCGGCCAGGGCTGCTTCGGAACGCTGCATCGTGATTCCATCGACGATGCCACGCGCGCCGTGCGGCTGGGAGCCGCCAACGCGCTGTTTCTTTCGGTGCACCGCTGCGCCGAGTCGGACCTGCCGCGGGTTGCGCGCTTCGTGCGCGAGTTCCCCAACATCCCCGCGGTGGTGCTCATCAGCCAGACGGATGTGCGTGCCCCGGGCCGTGTCCTGGGACTCGGAGCGTCCGGTGTTCGCACCATCGTGGACATCACCGCGATTGGCGGATGGCAGCGGCTGCGCGACGTGATTCGCGAGCCGGCCTCGCCGGCCGTCGCAGCGATCATGGCCGGCATCGATCCCGACATCGACGGCGTGCCGCCCGATTGCCGGCTCTTCTTCGAGTTGGTGATCCGGCGTGCGCCCACGACCGCCACGGTCGTGACCCTCGCGGGCGCCTTGCGCACCATTCCGAGCTCGTTCATGTCCAGGTTTTTCCGAGCCGGATTGCCGTCACCCAAGGTGTACCTCATGCACGCGCGGCTGGTGCACGCGGCCTTTCTCTTCGCCAGCGAGGGCTTCAGCATCGCCGACGTCGCGCATCGACTCGAGTACTCGTCGCCGCAGAGCTTCAGCCGGCACCTGGGCATGTTGCTGGGACTCACCGCCGGCGAATTCCGGCGCCGCGTCCCTTTTCCGGCCGCGCTGGCGCGCTACCGGCAGACCTACCTCACCCCGTACCGGGACCGGTTGCTCACGTTCCATCCACTCGGAACGCTGCCCGGTGACCACGGACACACCGCGGCGTGAGCGCCGTCCCGGCGGGGTGAATGCCTAACGACGGTGGATCGCGGCGTATTCCGCCGTGTCGTGCCGCCGCCCGATGACCGAGAATCGCACGATCGAGCCGCGCATCCGCTCCGCCACGGCCGCGAGCTCCTGTGCGGTGTCGGCGATCCGCTGGAGGGAGACGTGCTGTTCGGTCATGGCGCCGGCCGCCTGGGCGGCGCTGTCGGCCGAGCCGGCGGCGAGACCTTCCACCTTCCCCATGGCCTCGAGGAGCGCGGTCATCGCCACCGCCTGTTGCTCGCTGGTGGCTGCCATCGACTCGATCAGCGAGGTGAGCGACCCGACTCCTCCCAGGACGTCCTGGAGCGCGCTGTCGGCTTCGCCGGCGATTCCGCCCACGTCGCGGACCCGCGCCTCGCCGCTGCGGATGGCCTCCACCGCCGCGGTCACGCCGCTGCGCACATCCTCGATGGCGCCGCCGACGTCCTTCGCGGCGCGCGCCGATTCTTCGGCGAGCTTGCGCACTTCGAGCGCCACCACGCCGAATCCCTGCCCATGCTCGCCGGCTCGCGCCGCTTCGATGGCCGCATTGAGCGCAAGCAGGTTGGTCTGGCGGGCCAGTTTGGAAAGGGTCTTCGCCAGCGTCCCGATCCGCTCCGACACCGGCGCCAGGGCGGATACCGCGGCGGCGCTGCGCCGGACCTCGTCGCCGATCGACACCAGCGTCTTGCCGGCACGGCCGATCCGTTCGCGACTAGCCTCGCCCGACTGGTGGAGCGACTGGGCGCGCTGCGCCATCTGGGCCGCGGACCGCCGCAGCTGCGCCGCTTCCGCCGTGCTGCGCTCGGTGCGCTCGCCGCTGCTGGTGGTGATGCCCCGCTGCTCCCGCAGCTGCGCGGCCAGGCGCGATGCGCTGCCCCCCACCGACGCGCTGGTCCGGCGCAGATCTTCGGTGCGGCCGCTCAGCGTCTCGGAGAAGGCGGCGACTTCATCCGCCTCGCGCTGCACGCTCGCGATCGTCGCCGCCGTGGCTTCCATCATTCGATTGAAGGAACGCTCCAGCATCGCCAGCTCGTCGGAGCCGGTGCCGCTGGCCCGCACCGCAAGATCGCCCTGCTCCGCCTCCTCGACGATTTTGCGCGCGGCTATGAGTCGAGCGGCCAGCGCACCGGGCCCGCGAAAGAGGACCCAGGCGACGATCCACAACAGCACGGCGTCGACCAGCGACGGTCCGGGGATGTCGAGAAAGGCGAGCGACGACTGGCCGGGCACCAGCCAGCGCGCATGCAGAAAGAGACCGGTCAAAGCGAGGAGCGCGGCGATCGGTGCCATGATCGGCATCAACTGCCCGCTCGATTCGGCAACGTAGGGAGCCATGACGAGCAGGTAGAGGAGGAGTGTGCCCGAGTAGCCGGTGAACACCACGACGGCGGTGACGATCAGCAGATCAAAGATCGCCGAGATGCGGCGGAGCGCCGGCCGCAACAGCCGCGCGCGGGCCATGATGATGAGCAGGGCATTGGCCGCGAGGGCAATGGCGCCGGCCCAGAGAATCGCCCGCTCTGGCGCGTCGACCAGTCGGCCCTGGCGGCCCAGAAGCAACAGGCCTGCACCCATGGATATCGCCCACCAGCGCCGCCGGCTGGCACGATCGAACCAACCGCTTCGATCGGTCCGCGCCGGGGCGCTCAACCGGCCGAGCTCAGCTGCTGGAGCGTCACCAATGCATGAACCGGAATTCCGATCGCGGTGATTGCCTCGCGGCCACCCTCCTGCCGGTCGATCACCGCCAGTATGCCGACGACGTTGCCGCCCTCGGCTTTCACCGCCTGGATCGCATCGAGCGCCGATCCGCCGGTGGTGATGACGTCTTCGACGACGATCACCGAAGCTCCAGCAGCGAAACAGCCTTCGATCCGCTTTCCGGTCCCGTGTGTCTTCGCGCTCTTTCGAACGGTGAACGCGTCGAGCACCGGCGGATCGCGAAATGATGCGGCGGCGATGGCGTACGCCACCGGATCCGCGCCCAACGTCAGGCCGCCGGCGGAGCTCGCCTTCCAGCCCAGCTCACGGATGGCGGCGAGCCCGAGCGCGCCGATCAGGGTGAAGCCTTCGGCGTGCATGGTGGTTAATCGTCCGTCGATGTAGAAGCTGGAGCGTTTGCCGGAAGAGAGAACAAAATCGCCGGTGCGCAGAGACCTCGTTCGCAGCAGCTCGATGAGCCGGTCGCGCGCGGCCACGACTGCTCTAGTGGCCGCCGCCGAAGAGTCCCTTGATCGAGCCAAGCAGTCCGCCGCGGCCGGCGCTCGCCGGTGCGCTCGCCGCCGCGGTGAGATCCTGCGCGAAGGCCATGACCGTCCGCTGGCGCTTCGCCGGCTCGCGCGACAATCCCTTCATCACCGCTTCCTCGACCGGACGGGGGAAAGCCAGGTCGCGGCGCGCCTGTGACAGCGGCACCGGCGGCTGGGTGAGCAGCTGATGAAACAGCTCGCGGGGCGACTTCGCCTGGTAGGGAAGACAGGCCGAGAGCAGAAAGTAGGCGATGGTCGCGACGGAATAGATGTCGGCTGCTTCGCCAACCAGCTCACCCGACAACGCTTCCGGCGCCACGTACTGAAGCGTGCCCACAAAGAACCCGGTTCGCGTGAGGCGCTCCTCGGGCTTGGCCTCGGCGTCACGCGCGATGCCGAAATCGAGAAGCCGCGCGCGCTGGGTGCGCGGATCGTAGATGATGTTCTCAGGCTTGAGATCGCGGTGGATGATGCCGGCGGCGTGCGCCGTGCCGATTCCTTCGGCGATCTGCTGGATGATGGTGGCGGCCAGTCCGATCGCCAGCGGTCCCGAGCGGCGAACGAACTTCACCAGCAGCTCGCCTTCGGCCCACTCGAGGGCGAGGTAATGGAGCCCATCGGCTTCGCCATAGTCGTAGGTCTGCACGACGGTGGGATGCTGCACCCGCGCGCCGAACGAGGCTTCCCGCAGGAAGCGTTGCACGGCCGTCCGGTCGCCGCGCAGCTTCTCGCGCAGCACCTTCACGGCACAAACGCCGCGGTCCTTGTGCTGGGCCCGGTAGACGGTCGCAGTCCCCCCCTCGCCGACGCGCTCGAGAAGGCTGTAACCCGCGACGGTGGCGCCAGTGAGGTCTTCGGAAGACATGGGATTGACTCAAGCTATGGTTGCAAATGGGAGCGGGCAAGTGAATGGGGCGCCGCGCCTTGACGCTGCGCCGCGCGCGTCCGTAGCTTGCCCGTGGAGGGCCGTCCCCCTTTCTCCCAATCCCCGTCGAGGTCCCCACGCAGTTCCGAAGACTGTTGCCGTGTCTGCTGCTCCTGGCTCCTCTCGCGTGCGGATCGTGGAAACGGGTAGGCTCCGCGCCCGAACCGGCCATGCCGGCCGAGCGTCTGCCGGAGCTCTTTGACCCGACACTCGTCTATCGCGAGATGGGCCTGCTGACCGACAACGGACCGCTGGGTGTCATCGGGAACGCCCGAATCCTCGCTGGAAGCTCGCGCGACTCGCTCCAGGTCATTGTTGGCCTTTCGATGCGCAATCGCGGGCTCACTTTCCAGCGCCAGGGCGAGGAATTCGTCGCCGAATACCAGGCCGATGTCGCGTTGAAGCGCGGAAACACCGTTGTCTCGCGCACCCAGCGCGACGAGCGGGTTCGCGTTTCGTCGTTCCGCGAAACCCAGCGCGCCGACGAGAGCATCATTTTCCAGAGCTTCGTGACCGCCGCGCCCGGGGACTACGTACTCGACATCTCGATCCGGGATCGCAACGGCGCCAATGCTTCGCACGTCGAGACGCCCATCTCGGTGCCGTCGCTTCAGTCGAGTGCGGTCGCGCTTCCCATCTCGGTGTACCAGGCGACGCCGCGTACCTCGCTCACCGAGCAGCCGGCGCTGGTGATGAATCCGCGAATCGCGGTCGACTATGGCGTCGACACGCTTCACTTCTACGTCGAGACGTACAACGCTGCCGCCGGCTCGAAGATGACCCTCGAGGCGGTGGACGGCACCGGCCACACCTCCTGGCTCGACACGCTGCGCATTGATTCACTGCGTCCCGTCGCCGGATTTGTGGTGTCGATTCCACCCGCGACCCTTTCGATCGGCCGCTACGAGCTGCACCTCTCGCAGGGCGGCAACGTCATGGCCGAGACGCCGTTCCTGGTCGCCTTCTCCGACCAGTACGCGGCCGGCAACCTCCAGGACATCGTGTCGCTGCTGCGCTACTTCGCGCCGCCCGATACGCTGAAGGCATTGCTCAACGCGCCGCCCGAGGAGCGGGGTGCCGCCTGGCTGCACTTCTGGAAGTCCACCGACCCCAATCCGGCGACGCCGGAGAACGAGGGGATCGAGGAGTACCTGCATCGGGTGCAGATCGCCAACGAGCGATTCCGTGACGAAGGCGTTCCCGGCTGGCTGACGGAGCGCGGCGAAGTGTTCATCACCATCGGCGAACCGAGCGAGATTCTGGATCGTCGCGCCGATACCCAGGGGCGGGGCCGATTCATTCAGTGGACCTACTACGATCTGCGTCTCACGCTCACCTTCTTCGATGACACCGGTTTCGGGCGCTTCCGGCTCGATCCCCGGTCGCGCAGCGAATTCCAGCACGTATCGAATCGCCAGCGGATGTGACGCCGAACGCGCCGCGCGAAAGCTGGCGCCGCGCCGTGCACCTCGCTTCGGGCTCTCTGGGACTCGCGGCGTACTCTCTTCCGATGCCGCGTCGTACCATTCCGGTTGCTCTCGCATTCCTGGTGGTCGCGTCCGTGGTTCTGGAGCTCTCGCGCCGGCAATCGAAGGCCGTGGAGCGGGGCTTCGAGCGCGTCACCCTCGGCGTGATGCGTCCGGCTGAGGAGCGCGGCATCCTGGGCTCTACCATGCTGATGACCGGCTACGCTCTCGCCTGGCTTCTCTTCCCCGCCTCGGCGGCCGCGCCCGCGATCATGGTGACCGCCGCCGCCGACCCCGCCGCGGCCACGTTCGGCCCGATGCTCTCGAGGCAGCGCGGACGGAAAACCATTGCCGGCTCGCTCGCCGCGGCAGGCGTGGCGTTCATCGTCCTGCTGCTGACGACGCCATCCTGGATCGCGGCGCTGGTGGCTGCCATCGCCGCCGCGCTCGCCGAGCGCCTTCCGGGTGCCGGCCTCGATAACCTGGCGATTCCGCTGGCGACGGCCGCAGTGCTGGTCCTGCTGACATGAGCTCGCGCCTTTTCCTGGTCGACGGCTACGCCCTGATCTATCGCGCGTTTTACGCGATGATCGCGCGTCCGCTCACCACCAGCCGTGGCGAGAACACCTCGGTCGCGTGGGGCATCGCCAACTTCCTGCTGCGCCTCGCCGAGAAACATCATCCTGATTATGTCGGCTGGGTCAACGACGCCGGCAGCAGCTTTCGCCAGCAGGAGCTGCCCGACTACAAAGCCACCCGCCAGAAACTGGGCGAGGAGTTGAAGCAGGATTTCGACCAGTCGGTGGTGCGGGTCCAGGAACTGCTCACCGCCTTTCGCGTGCCGCTCATCACGGTGGACGGCTACGAGGCCGACGACGTGATCGCGACGCTCGCGATCCGTGCCGCGGCGCAGGAGACCGACGTGGTCATCGTCTCCGGCGACAAGGATTTCTACCAGCTCATCGGGCCGCGGATCAGCCTGCTGAACCCCGGCCGCGGCGGCTCGGCGATGATCGAGGAGCATTTCGTCACCACCGCGAATGCCAGCGAGCGCTTTGGTGTCCCGCCCGAGCGGATCGTCGATTTTCTCGCGCTGGTCGGAGACAGCTCCGACAACGTTCCCGGAGTCCACGGCATCGGTGAGAAGACGGCGCAGAAGCTCATCGAGGAATTCGGCGATCTCGACGGTGTCCTGGCGCGCGCTGCCGAGATCACGGGAAAACGCCCGCGCGAGGCCTTGCTCGCCAACGCCGACAAGGCCCGGCTCTCGAAGAAGCTGGTGACGCTGCACTGCGACGTTCCCGTCGATGTCGAGGTGCCCGCGCTCGCGGCGCAGCAACCCGACTTCGGTCTGTTGATCCCCATCCTGCGCGAGCTGGAATTCCACTCGCTGGTCCGCACGCTGGCCGAGCGCGGTGCCAGCTCGGCGCTGGCCGAGTCGGAGCTGGTGGCGGCCGGTGCGCCGCCCGTGCCGGTGGTGGTTCCCTCCAAGCTGCCCGACGGCCGCTACGAAATTGCGGACACCGTTGACGCCGTCCTCAACGTGGTTCGCGAGGTCCGCGCCGCCGGCGCGATGAGCCTCGATATCCAGGGGACATCGGCCGAGGCGATGCGCGCCGGGATCACCGGCCTGGCGATCGGATTCGCGGGAGGCGCCTGGTACCTGCCGTTCGGTCATGTTGCCGATGGCGAGATGTTCGCGGGCTCCGCGCAGCTGCCGCCGTTGACGGATCCAACGCTCGCGCCGCTGGCCGAACTGCTCGGCGACCCATCGGTCGAGAAAGTCGGACACGACATCAAGTACGAGTTGCTGATGTTGCGGCGCATCGACGTGACGCTGCGCGGCATCGTCTTCGACACCATGCTGGCCAGTTTCATGATCGACCCGGGCCGTCGTACTCATGCCCTCGACACCGTCGCCGCCGAGCACTTCGGCGTCGAGCTGCCGTCGCACGGCGAGGCGCCAGGAAAGCCGAAGGACGACCGGCCGTTCGCGCAGTTGCCGGTTCGCGAAGCCGCTGATCTCGCCGCTCCACTCGCCGACTACGCGCTCAGGCTGCGCGCGCGGCTCGAGCCGACGCTCGAAGAGCACGCCCTGGCCGCGCTGTATGGCCGGGTGGAGATGCCGCTCATCAGCGTGCTGGCGGACATGGAATGGGAGGGGATCGGCATCGACCGCACTCTCTTCGAGAGGCTGACGACCGAGTATCGCGCCCAGCTGGCCGAGAGCGAGAAGCGGATCTACGCGGCGGCGGGGACCGAATTCAATCTCGGCAGCCCGCCGCAGCTGCGGCACGTGCTCTTCGAAAAGCTCCAGCTGCCGATTCTCAAGAAAACCAAGACCGGCGCCTCGACCGACGCCGATGTCCTGGAGGAGCTGGCCGCGATGGGTCACGAGGTGCCGAAGCTGATGCTCGAGCACCGCGAGATCTCGAAGCTGCTGTCGACCTATCTCGAAGCGCTGCCGCGCTACGTGAATCCAAAAACCGGACGGATCCACACCACCTTCAATCAGATCGGCGCGACCACCGGCCGGCTCAGCTCGACCGAGCCCAATCTTCAGAATATTCCCATCCGCACCGCCCGCGGCGAAGTGATCCGCAAGGGCTTCGTGCCGCGCGAGGGATCGCGTTTCGTCGTCGCCGACTATTCGCAGATCGAGCTGCGGCTGCTGGCGCATCTCTCCGGCGATCCCGGCTTCGTCGAGGCGTTCCGCAAGGGCGGCGACATTCATCGGCAGACGGCGGCCGTGATCTTCGGTGTGGACGTCGCGCAGGTCAGCTCGGAGCAGCGGGCGCAGGCCAAGACCATCAACTTCGCCACGATCTACGGCCAGGGTCCGCACTCGCTCTCGCGGCAGCTCGGCATCAGCCAACCGGATGCCAAGCGGTTCATCGAGGAGTACTTCACCCGCTTCGCCGGCGTGCGCGCCTTTCTCGATGCCAGCGTCGCCAAGGCGCGGGAGAAGGGCTACGCCGAAACGATCTTCGGGCGGCGGCGCTACATCCCGGAATTGAAGGATCGCAATTTCAACATCCGGTCTTTCGGCGAGCGCACCGCGACCAACTCTCCGATCCAGGGCTCGGCGGCGGACCTGATCAAGATCGCAATGGTCCGGGTCCGCGACGCGTTGCAGGCCCAGTTCAAGGCGCGCCTCATCCTTCAGGTCCACGACGAGCTCATCGTCGAGGCTCCGATTGCCGAAGCGGAAACGGTGGGTGCGCTGGTGAAGCAGCATATGGAGGAGGCGGCGTCGCTCACGGTACCGCTCGTTGCCGACGTCGGCATCGGCGCGACGTGGCTCGACGCGAAGGCGTCGTGACGCCGGCTTACCGGGAAATAGGAAATCGCATCGAAGGGTTCAGCTACGCGCTCGACGGCGGACTGTGGTTACACCGCTGGAAACTTCCCGACGGACGGCCGATGGCGCACCTGGTATCGAGCGACAAGAGCGCGCTGCTGGCCTGGGGCGCGGCGAACGGAATGGATGCGCGCTGGATCCAGCATCATCCGCTGAAGGATCCGCGCACCGGCAAGCGGGTCGAGGCATGGCACTGGGATCTGCTCGGCAGCCGGTTGCCGCCGCGGGTCAGCGGGGATCGAGAACCTTGATCGAGTCGCGGCTGCCGCGACGATAGTCGCCGCCGGCGGGCGGGCGCCGGTAGCCCGGCCACCAGTTGAATCGTCCCGCCAGGTGCATCACCGCCGGCACCATCACCATCCGGATCACGGTGGCGTCGAGGAGCACCGCCACCGCAAGCCCGAAGCCGATCACCTGCACCGCCAGTACCCGCGCGAAGGCAAACGCTCCGAAGACCAGAATCATGATGAGGGCGGCATTGGTGATCGTCGCGCCCGTCGCGGCGAGCCCGGCAATGGTCGCCGAGTCGTTGTCGTGGGTGGCGTCGAACTCTTCTTTGATACGCGCCAGCAGGAACACCTCATAGTCCATCGACAATCCGAAGACGATCGCGAAGACGAGAACCGGCCCCAGCACCCAGATCGCGCCGGTCGGGCCCTCAAGGCCGATCAGCTTTCCGCCGTAGCCCCACTGGAAGACGACGACCGTCATGCCGAATGCGGCGGCGACCGAGAAGCAATTCATGATCACGGCTTTGATCGGTACCAGCACGGACTTGAAGACCAGGCCGAGCATCAGGCCGGTCACGCCGAGCACCAGGCCGACGAGCAAGGGAAAGCGGTGCAGCAGTGCGTCACGGAAGTCGAGGCTGGAGGCGGCGAATCCGCCGACCATCAGCTCCGCGTGCTGGAGGGTCGGGAAGATCTTGGGGTCGATCGCGCGCAGATGACGGACGACGTCGAGCGATCCATCCAGTGTGACACTGTCACCGAGGATCACATCGTACAGCATCGCCGTACCGTCGCGGCTCTCATAGGTATGGAACGCGTCGGGCATGCGCGCGCGTGCCTTGGCGGTGTCGGCGTAGAGCTCGGCGTACTGATACAGCGGAATCCCGGGCCTCAGGTCCACGAGACCTCGGACCGTGCGCACGCGGGGATCGGCGAGAATGGCGCGCGAGACGGCCTTGAGTCCGCGCAGGCGATCGACATCGAGCAACCTGGTGCTGTCGGTCGAGTGGAGCACGACGCGTATCGGCTGGAGCGAGCCGCCGGCGCTCATCGCCGTGAGCACGCCGAGCCCGCGGCCGGCATCGGTGTCCTTGGGAAACCATCCCGAGACGGGCAGCCCGATGTGCAGGCTCGCCGTCGGCAGAATGAGCACGGCGAGGATGCTGCCGCTGATCATGATGGCGCGCACCGGATGACGCCCCAGGCTGGCGGCGTAGCGCATCCACCCCATTTCGGAGCGCAGCCGCGAGGTGAGGCGCACGAGACCGCGCGGCCATTCGACCCGGTGCCCGATGATGGCGAGCATCGCCGGCAGGAATGAAATCGAGAGGAGGATCGAGACGCCGACGACGATCAGGCCGCCGGTTCCCACCGACCGCGTCTCGTGCAGCGGTACCACCAGCAATGCGGCGAGGCCGACCATGACCGTCAATCCCGAGGTGATCACCGCCTGCGCCGCTGTTTTCACCGTCGCGATCGCGGCGGCGTGGGGCCCCTGGCCCGAAGCCAGCTCTTCGCGGAACCGGGTGACGATCAGCAGCGAATAATCGATGCCGACGCCGAGTCCGACCATCGTCGTGATGTTGAGGACGAAGATCGACATCGGCGTGTAGGTCGCGATGGTCGCGATGATCCCGAGGGTGATCTCGATGGCGATGAAACCGATGGCGATCGGCATCGCCGCACCGACCAGGGTGCCGAAGGCGATGGCCAGGAGCAGCAGCGAGATGGGAATGACCGCGCGCTCGAGCCTGTTGCTGTCTTCGGCGGTCACGGTGCGGGTGTCGTAGTCGAAGGCGGGGCCACCGGTAAGATGGGTCTGGAATCCCGCGCCGATGCCGGCCGACATTTCGCGAAGCAGCGCGCGGAGCGCCGGCGTGTAGCTGGTGGGATCGTTGTCGTGGACCTGGCGCAGCCCCACGACGATCAGCGTGATGTGGCCGTCGGGGCTGCGCAGATCGCTGACGTTGGCGCCGGAGCGGTAGTTGAGCGTCTGCAGGACCCACGGCAATTGCTGCAGCCGGTGGGTCAGCGAATCGACGAAGACACGGTAACGGCTGGAATCTGTGGTCAGGGTGTCGTGGCGGATCACGACAACCGAGAATGAACCAAAGTTGGTGTTGAAGCCCTGCCGGATCATCTCTTCGGCGCGGGTCGACTCGGAGCCGGCCTGGTTGGCGCCGCCGACCTGGAGCCGCTGATGAACCTCGCGTGCGACCGGAATGAAAAGACTGCCCAGCACAATCCAGATGGCCACAATCGGCCAGCGCCACCTGATGATGAAGTTGGCAGGCAGTGGAATCAACGCGGGTCCCCGGGATGCACGTACGAGATGGGTACAGGATTTTCGCCCCGCCGGACCCGATCCGCAATCGCGGCGGCGGGCGCGAGGTCGCCTCTTGCCGAGCGAGCCGGCTTCGGCATCATTGAGGAATCATGGCGCAGACCCAGCGCTCGAGACCGATTCTCCCCCTCCTGGCCCTGCTGATCATCGGCCTGGTCGGCGCCGACGTTGTCCGGCGTCTGATCCCCGATCGCAAACCGGATGCGCCCAGGCCCGCCGCCGACACCACCACGATGGGCGGTGGTACCCAGCCTGTCCTGGACACGGCCGCGATGTCGGCGCGGCGCCGCGCCCGGATCCGCGAGCTGATCGACGACGATTCCGCCAACAGCTACCTGGTCCCGACCATCGCCGCCGCCGATTCCACGGTGCGGCGCTGGCCCGACGACCGGATCAATCATCCGCTGCACGTCGCGATCACCCGGCAGAGCGTGGACGGATTCAAGGAAGATTTCGTCGCCAACGTGGCGTGGGCGGTGGGCCAATGGGACGGCATCATCCCCGTCCATCTCGATACCGGTGCCGACAGCGCGAGCGCGGATATCGTCGTGGTCTGGACACGCCAGCTCGACAGCAATCGCACCGGGCGCACCGACCTCACCTGGGACCGGCGCGGCGTTATTCACCATGCGGTGATCGTGCTGGCGACCCATAGTCCGGACGGACGAGAGCTCAACGGGGCCAGGATGTCCGGGCTCGCGCTTCATGAAATCGGACACGCCATCGGGCTCAACCACTCGCCCAATCGCGACGACGTCCTGCATCCGGTCGCGTACGCCACCGAGCTGTCGGAGCGGGACCGGCGCACCGCGCGATTGCTGTACCAGCTGCCGATCGGCAGCATCCGCTGATCAGCGGACCATCACGGGCCTCGGCCCCGAGCTGATTCGCATCCCCAGCAGCCTGGCGAAGTCGGCGTAGCGCACCAGGCCCTCGAACGGAAAATCCGCCGCCCAGTTGTCCGCCGCCTGGTGATAATGGTCCCAGCGGCGGCGGAGCGCCTGCGATGAATCGGTGGTCAGTCCCTGATATGCGCCCGGACCGGGAACCAGGAAGACCGCCGGGACGCCGAGCCTCAGGAACGGGTAGTAATCGGTGTTGGGTGACGCCGCCGACGCCGACCCGTCCCATCCCGCCTGCCGCGCCACCGCGATGGCCGCGTCGCCTAACGATGAACGCCCGGCCCCCGAGATGTGCCACTGCACCGGGCGGGCCGGCGGCGCCCCGGCGTCGAGGTTGATCACGCCGGCGACCTGGGACAGCGGCACGAAAGGATGGGCGACGTAGTAGTCGGATCCCAGGAGTCCGCGTTCCTCTCCGGTGAACCAGAGAAAGAGCATCGAGCGTTGCGGCCGGTGCGCGCCGAAATACTCGGCGAGTGCGAGCAGCATCGCACAGCCGGCGGCGTTGTCGGAGAAACCGTTGAAGATCGAGTCCCCGCTGGCATCGGGTTTCTCGACGCCCAGGTGATCGTAATGCGCGGTGTAGACGACGTACTCGTTCTTGAGTCTCGCGTCGGTGCCGGGAAGCATTGCGGCGACGTTATGGCCGGGGATGGGATGCGAGCGGGTGCGCAGCGTGACCTCGATGCGCCGGTTGCCGATCAGGAAGGGCCGTTCGAGCTTGTCCTGGGTCGTGCCCGGCGGCATCAGCCGGCGAATCACGTCGGAGCGGGCGATGATGCCCGGAATGTCGGGATCGAAGGACGACACGACGGTGGAATCGGCGACGTAGATGCGCGAATCGCCGCGGCTGTCGACGTACAGATGGTAGGTGTCATCGTCGCCGACGAAATGAATGACGCCGGTCGCGCCGCGGGCGCGCAGCGTATCGGCCGCTGCCATGTCGGCGCCGAAGGAGCCGGCCATGATCACGACGCGGCCGGCCAGCGGTGGCAAGCGATCGGGGTGCGCGAGTACATCCGCGGCCGCGCCGATCCAGGCCAGGCCACCGGCGAACCCGGTCAGCGTCCGCGCCGTTCCCGCGTTGGGAATGAAATCGCCCGGAGTCCTGAGGACGACCGAGCCCGTCGAATCGCGGATGGTCAACGTCGTGCCGGCGGTGTCGATCACCGCCTCCACGAGCGGGACATCCTGGAGCCACGTTCCGTTCGGGCCGGCCGGCAACAGATGCAGGCGCTCCGCGCTGGTGGCGAGATATCGAGCCGCGATTTCGGCGCCGCGCGTTCCGGTGCCCCGTCCCTCGAGCAGATCATGCGAGAGGAAGTAGGTATGGGCGCGCAGCGCCATCGAGTCGATGGGCGCCGGCTCCTGCGCCGCTGCGCCGGCCAGCGGCGCGAAAATGGCGGCAAGAATGAGGAAACTCCGCATGGCGCATCCTATCTACGCGACTGGCGCAGGGGCAAGCGTCTGCCCACCCTTCAATGATGGAGACGCTGTTGCCGGGCCGGGCTCGCAGCGATTCGGAGTCGTTGCGGAAGCTCCTGGATGCTTCCGCGGAGCCGGGTACGCTGGTCCTGCCGGAACCGGAGGACGCCGTCCGCTGCGTCGCTTGCGGACATCGCTGCCTGGTAAAGCCGGGGCGCCGCGGCATCTGCAAGGTGCGCTGGAACGAGGGCGGCACGTTGATGGTGCCGACCGGCTATGTCGCCGCGCTGCAGTCCGACCCGATCGAGAAGAAGCCCTTCTTCCACGTCCTTCCCGGCAGTGATTGCCTCACGTTCGGCATGCTGGGCTGCGACTTTCACTGTGCGTACTGCCAGAACTGGCTCACCTCACAGGCACTGCGCGACGATGCCGCCGGACTCACCCCCACCGCCGTCTCGCCCGACGAGCTGGTCGCGCTCGCGAAAAGCCGCGGCGCCCGCGCGATCGGGTCGTCCTACAACGAGCCGCTCATCACGGCCGAGTGGGCGATGAAGGTTTTCGCGCCCGCGCGGCGCGAACGGCTGGTCACCGCATTCATATCGAACGGGAATGCCACGCCCGAGGTGCTCGACGCGATTCGTCCGCTGACGGACTGCTACAAGATCGACCTCAAGGCGATGCAGGACTCCGCTTATCGGCGGCTTGGCGGTGTACTGCGGCACGTGCTCGACGCGATCCGCATGGTCCATGAGCGCGGCTTCTGGCTGGAGATCGTGACGCTGGTGATCCCCGGCTTCAACGATTCCGACGATGATTTGCGCCGCATGGCCGATTATGTGGCCGCGGTCTCACCGGAGATTCCCTGGCACCTGACGGCGTTTCACCGGGACTACCGGATGACCGGCCCCAGGAACACGACGGCCGAGGATCTGGTCCGTGCCTGCGAAATCGGGCGGTCGGCGGGACTCAGGTTCATCTACGCCGGGAACCTCCCCGGCGCGGTCGGTCGCTGGGAGAATACCTGGTGCCCGGGATGCGGCGAGTTGCTCGTGGAGCGGCGCGGGTACAGAATCCTGAAGCAGCGCATTGGCGGCGACGGGCGCTGCCCCGGCTGCCGGACGACGATTCCGGGAATCTGGACGCCGCCGCGATGACCTTACTCTAGGATACCTAGAGGAGTTGCGATGATCACCGAAGAAGAAGTCCGCAGCATCATGCGCCGGGTGAAGGATCCCGAGCTCAACCTCAACATCGTGGACCTGGGATTGGTCTATGACATCGAGGTCAGCGAGGAGAAAAACGTCCACGTCAACATGACGCTCACTTCGCCGGGATGCCCGTCGGGGCCCGAGATCATGGGTGAGGCCCAGCGGGTGATCGAGGGGATGGACGGCATCGGAACGGTGGAAATCGAGCTGGTGTGGACGCCGTACTGGACGCCGGATCGCATCGATCCCCGGCTGCGGGCGTTCCTGGGAGGCTAGCTCTCCAGCGCGGCCAGGAACTCTTTCCCCAGCTCCTCGGCCTGCCACTTCCTCATATCGGGCACCGCGCGCATTTCGGCCATGGTCTTCGGCTTCGCGCGGGCCACTGCCTCCAGCGCGCCCTTGGGACAGAGCACACCGGGATCGAGCTTGAGCCGTTCGGCGGCCTTGTTGCGGGTCGACTTGAGCTTGTCGACCCGGGCGTCGAAGGCGGCATCCTGCACCCGGCGCTCGCCGCGGGGGAAGCGCGGCAGCTCCTTTTCGGGAACCTCGAGCCCCTTGGCCAGCGCGCCGAGCAGTGCGTCGCCGCGCTGCTCCACCAGGCGCGGCGACACGCCGGGGAGCGCTTTCATGGCGTCGAGCGATGCCGGCGGCGTGCCGGCCATCAGCAACAGCGCCTCGTTAGGCATGACCCGGAAGGTGGCTCGGTCCAGCTCGGCGGCGACTTCGTCCCGCCAGTGCGCCAGCTCGCGCAGCAGGGCCAGGCCGCGCCGCGACAGCAGCCGGGCGCCCTTGATGCGCAGGTAGGAATCGCCGTTGGTCTGAATCGGCGTCCAGCGCAGATCCTCCAGGTGCTTGAACTCCTCTTCGGCCCAGCTCAGCCGGCCCTTTTCTTCCAGCTGGCGCCGCAGCTCGTCGCGCAGCTCCGGCAGGTGCCGCGTGTCCATCGCGGCATAGTCCAGCATCTCAGGGGTCAGGGGGCGGCGCGACCAGTCGGCGCGCTGGTATTTCTTGTCGACTTTGACGTGGAGGTATTTCTCGAGCAGCGCGGCCAGTCCGATGGCGGGCTCGCCCAGGAGCTGCGCGGCGATGCGGGTGTCGAAGAGATGCCGCGCGCGAATCTTGTAATCGCGATTCAGGATCCGCAGGTCGTAATCGGCGTCATGAAAAATGACTTCCACCGCGGGGTCGGCGATGACCGCCCCCAGCTCCTGAAAGTCGTCGACCTTGAGAGGATCGATGATCGCGGTCTCGTCACGGGTCGAGAGCTGGACCAGGTAGGTACGATCGACAAAGCGGTGAAACGAGGCGGCTTCGGTATCGACGGCAACGAGCGGCTGCGAGGCGATGCGCTTCAGAAACGACGTGAGCGCGCCGGCACTGTCGATCAGAAGGTAGTTTGCGCCCCGCTTGGTGACCATCAGAGCCGAAAAGTCGCCGGAAGAAGTGGAGCGGGCAACTGCTGCGGACCAGGCATTTCCACCTTCCCACGTCGATGTTGATGCA
>DASXPG010000168.1:0-14806 GCA_036493755.1 Gemmatimonadales bacterium | reverse complement strand
GGCGCCGGCGTGGGCAAGACCGTCGTCATCCAGGAGCTGATCAACAACGTCGCCAAGGGTCACGGCGGCAAGTCGGTCTTCTGCGGCGTGGGCGAGCGCACCCGCGAGGGCAACGATCTGTGGCTTGAAATGAAGGAGGCGCAGTACACCGATGCGCAGGGCAAGACGGCGCACGTGCTCGACCGCGTGGCGATGGTGTTCGGCCAGATGAACGAGCCGCCGGGCGCCCGCGCCCGCGTCGCACTGACGGGCTTGACCCTCGCCGAATATTTCCGCGACGTCGAGGGCCAGGATGTGCTGGTTTTCATCGACAACATTTTCCGCTTCACCCAGGCGGGCTCGGAGGTGTCGGCGCTGCTGGGCCGCATGCCCAGCGCCGTGGGTTACCAGCCGACGCTGGCCAACGAAATGGGCGACCTCCAGGAGCGGATCACCTCGACCAAGTCGGGCTCGATCACCTCGGTGCAGGCCATCTACGTCCCCGCCGACGACCTCACCGATCCGGCGCCGGCCACCGCCTTCAGCCATCTCGACGCGACGGTCGTGCTCTCGCGCGACATCGCGGCGTTAGGCATCTATCCCGCCGTGGATCCGCTCGACAGCTCGAGCCGCATCCTCGACGCGCAGTACATCGGCGAGCGCCACTACAAGGTGGCCGTCGCGGTGCAGGGGACGCTCCAGCGCTACAAGGACCTCCAGGACATCATCGCGATTCTCGGCATGGACGAGCTCTCCGAAGAGGACAAGACCATCGTCCAGCGGGCGCGGCGGATCCAGCGCTTCCTGTCGCAGCCGTTCCATGTCGCCGAGCAGTTCACCGGCATCCCGGGCAAGTACGTGAAGCTCGAGGAGACCATCGCGTCCTTCGAACGGATGGCGAACGGCGAGTTCGATCACCTTCCCGAGCAGGCTTTCTTCATGGCCGGCGGCATCGAGGATGTGGTCGAGAACGCCCGGAAGCTCGAATCGGCATGAGCGGTACGCCGGTCGATCACGCGGCGTCGGGCCACATGCATCTCGACGCGCCGCACGGCGCGCTGGCGGAGCATCCCCACGGGGGAACGCTGACCGTTCAGGTCGTCTCACCCGAGGCGATCCTGTTCGATGGAACCGCCGCCAGCCTGACGGTGCCGGCCTACGACGGGCTGATCGGCATCCTTCCCCGCCATGCGCCGATGCTGGCGTTACTCGGCCGCGGCATCCTGAGGGTCAAGGCGGCCGGCGGCGAACGGCGCTTCAAGGTCGGCGGCGGATTCGTCCAGGTCCGGGCCAACGTCGTCCGGGTTGTCGCCGAAGAGGCCGCTACCGGCTGACATAGCTACCTTGCAGGGCATACCCGCTGAGGGGAGATCCCCCGGCGCCGACCACTCTTCAGGAGGCTCCGTGCACAAGCTGCTCGCCACCACCATTTTTGCCGCTGCTCTCGCCATTCCCGTCGCCGCCCACGCCCAGATGCGCAGCAACGTCGCCCAACCGACCGAAGGAACCATGTTCGGCCTCGGCGCCGGTCTGACGCTTCCGCTCGGCAACTACAGCACCGGTGACAATCTTGGCTTCCACGCTCTGGGCCTGGTCCAGATGCCCCTGCGCCACACTCCCGTTCATCTCCGGGCCGACGTGATGTTCTCGACCACGTCCCACAAGAACGGCGTGAGCGGAAGCACCCGGGTCATCGGCGCAGACGTTGACGCGCTCTATCACCTGGGCGATCGCACCGCCTCGGCGCGTCCCTACATCCTTGGCGGCCTCGGGCTGTTCAACGGGCACGTGTCCTTCACCGGTGGTTCCGTCTCCAACACCAACATCGCAATGAACCTGGGCGGCGGCGTGCTGTTCGGCCTGGGGAAGACGACCCATGCCTTCGCCGAAGCGCGCTTCATGGACATCTTCACCAGCGGCGGCTCGACCACCTTCATCCCGATCACCTTCGGTTTGATGTTCAAAGGCAACTAGCAAAAGGCGGCCGGGTTGGCCGGCCCAAGACCCTTTTTCTGGAGGCTTCGTGCACAAGCTGTTCACCAGTACGCTCTTGCTCGCCGGGTTGTCGACTACGCCGCTCCTCGCGCAGATGAAGGGGATGCATTCCGGCTCGATGAACGGGGCAATGTCGACGATGTGGGGTCCCGTCGTCGGACTCAACTTCGCGACCTTCGGCGGATCCAGCGCGAGTGGCGCGGGGTTCAGCAGCAAGACCGGCCTCACCGTCGGCCTGGAGCTTCAGCGCGACCTCGCCCAGAGCCTCTTCTTGCGCATCGGCGCGCTCTACTCGATGCGCGGCGCTGACCAGACGAACGGCAACGCCTCACTGAACTACATCGAGATTCCCGCCATGCTCGGGTACACCTTCAAGATGCAAGGCTCGCGCACGAGGCCGTACGTCATGGCTGGCGGGCAGTTCGGCATCAAGGCCAGCTGCAGCGTATCCGGTGGTGGCAGCAGCACCGACTGTAATACGGCGCTCGGCACCAACGTTTCGAGCACCGACATCGGGGTCACCGGCGGCGCGGGTGTCATGTTTCCGGCGGGCCGCCATGGCCATGCCCTCGTCGAGGCGCGGTACCTCATCGGGCTCACCAACCTCATCAGCAGCGCCGGCGCCGGCAACGATCTCAAGAACAAGGGCTTCACGGTGGAGGTCGGGTACATGATGCCCTTCGGGCATTAGGGTTTCGATCTGGCGAGGGGTGACGCTCGTCACGGCTTGAAACATGTGGCTCGTCCCATTTCGGGTGCGGGCCACATGTTTTTTCGCAGAGCCGGACGTGCTATCTTGTAGCTCTGGCTACGGTTGGCCCGTGCCCATCCACTGGAGGAGTTCAATGAAGCGGTTCGGTTCGCTCGCGGTGGCGGCCGCCCTTGTGGCGGTGTCGGCCTCCCAAGCCTGGGCCCAGCTGCCCGGTATCCCGTACCAGCCGGTCGAGACCGGCACCGGGATCAGCATCGCGGCTGACTATGGCAAGCCGACGGCATCGAACTCCGGCTCGGCATATGGCCTGACCGGCGGCTTGGGGCTGGGCCGATTTGGCTTCAGCGCCTCGGTTGGCGCGGTGAAGCCGACTGGTGCCAGCGCCCAGACCTCGTTTGGCGGCCGGATCGGTATCAAGCTTTTTGGCGGCGGATTGGTGCCGCTTTCGGTCGGCGCGCAGGTGGGTGCCAGCTCCACGAAGTACACGAGTATCGGCGGGTCGGTGACCCAGACCGTCGTCCTGCCGGCGCTGTACGTCAAGATCAGCCCGCCGCTCTTTCCGCTGAAGCCGTTTGGCGTGGCCTACTATCAGACCGGCAACAACGGCCTCAAGAAGGAAGCCCGGTTCACGGTCGGGGCGAACTTCAACCTGCTGCTCGGTCTTGGCCTGCATGCCGGTTATGACTTCGGCAGCAGCGGTAACGCCTGGGGCGTTGGTGCGCACTTCACCTTCCGCGTTCCCGGACTTCCCGGCGTTCCCTGATCTTCGGCGGCCCGGGGCGGCGGCAATGCTGCCGCCGCCCCGCCGCTTTCTCCCACTTCCCGACGAGACCGTGCGACGACTGTCCGGCGCGCTGCGCCTGTCTTCCCTGCTGCTCCCGCTGCTGACCGGCGCGTGCGCACTGCATTTCAACGCGCGCTCGTTAGGCGTTCCGGTCACGATGTCGGAGCCGCTCGCGCAGGGCGTCGCCGGCGATTCCTTCGCCGTCACCACCAAGGCGCTCCACGTCTTCTGGGGCCTGGCGACGGCGCACGAGCCGAGCCTCAAGCAGGCGCTCGCGGGCCAGCTGGGGCAGGGCTCCGGGGTGCGCAACCTGGCGATCCACTCGCGCAAGAAGTGGGACGATGTGCTGGTCACCGTGCTGACGCTGGGACTGGTGTCGCCTACCACGGTGACGTTCAGCGGCCGGGTGACGCGGGGCCCGTCTCCCTGACCTGGTCAGGCGGATCGAAGTGAATTGCATCTGTTCGACCGGCGTAGCGGCCGGCCAACCTTCTGGAGGAGCATGATGAACTCGCTGAAGCGTACCGGACTCGTTGCCGCGCTCGCGGCGCTGGCTGCGGCGCCGCAGCTGGCCGCCCAGGTGCCCGGCATGCCGCTCTTCACCAACCCGCGGATCGCCACGGGCTTCCGGGTGCACGCCGACTACGGCATGCCCACCAAGAAGGACCCCTCGGGCGCCGACCTCAGCGTCTTCCAGGGCGGCCTCGGCTTCGTCCTCGGGCCGGTCGGCATCGATGCCAACATCGGCTCGTTGCGCAGCAACCTGAAGGGCATCCAGGCCTGCCAGAGCAATCCCAGCGGTTCCGGTTGTAATGCGAATTCCAAGGTGACGGCGAGCGCGCTGGCGCAGATCAAGGTCATGGGTGGCGGCCGCTCGAACCTGTCGCTGTCGATCTTCGGCGGCGGAAGCATGGATCTGACGGCCTACGACGCCCTCGATTGCTCGAGCTTCACCGGCCTGAATCTCACGATCTGCCAGGCGCAGCGCGACCAGCACGCCGCCAAGCAGCTCACCATTCCGGTGGGCGCCGCGCTCGGCCTGCGGATCCCGCTGGGCTTCGGCAGCCTGAATCTCTGGGGCGCGCCGCGGATGAGCATCACCAAGTTCGTGAACTGCCCCGCGGGCCAGACGGGCCCCTGCGACGCCAAGAGCCAGTCGAATTTCCGCTGGGCGCTGGGTGCGGACTTCCCGATCCTGCGCGTCCTGTCGATCCGCGCCGCGTATGAGAGCGGCAAGGAAGGACCGACGGGCGCGACGGTCACCACCAGCAACTGGGGCATCGGCGCGAGCCTCGGCATCGGCGGGATGCGCTAGCCGATCGAGACGAAGACAAGACAGACGAACAAAGCACGACCTGGCCGCGAGCGGAGCTCCTCGCAAAGAATGGCAACAGTCGCTCCGCTCATCGCCAGGTCGTGCTTCGTTCGTCTCAGCCGAGCTGCTCCACCAGCCTCAGCACCAACTCCAACGACCTCTGCGCAGCTCCCAGGCCCGCTGTGACCACCGACCTCGCCGCGGCGCCCGCGCGGTCATGCGCTTCGGCATCCATCAAGTAACGCTCGATCGCCGAGGTCAGCTCCATCTCGTTCGCGGCGGAAGTTACGCCGCCCTGGTCCAGAAGCAGCCGGGCGTCGCGGCTGGTCTGCCAGCGCGGCCCGAAGACTACCGGAATGCCGAGCGCCGCCGGCTCGATGACCGAATGCAGGCCTGCCTTGTGAAAGCCGCCGCCGACGTAGGCCACCCTGGCCGCGGCGTAGAGCTCGGCGAGAATCCCGACCCGATCCACCAGGCAAACGTCCCAGGGTCCGGCATCCAGCTGTGCGAGGCGTGCGACCTTGACGTCGCCTAACGAGTCTTTGAGGGATCGCTCCAGCTTGACCAGGTGCGCAGCGTCCGTCTCGTGGGGCGCGATGACCAGCGCGAAGGGGGTTCGGTGGTGGAGGGCCGCGAGTGCCGGCAGGAGCACCGCCTCGTCGGCGGGCCAGGTGGATCCGGCGACGATGACGGGACGATCGGATCTGGCAATGGCGCGCAGATAGGGCGCATGGCGGTCGATAGCCGCGGCGCGGGTGGCGGCGGCGTCGTGGCGGGTGTCGCCGGTGATGGTGATTCGTTCCCGCGGCACGCCAAGCTGGACCAGGCCGTCGGCGTCGGGAGCGTCCACCGCGCCGACTATGTCGAGACTCCTGTAGGTATCCGACAGGAGAGCCCGGGCCCCGATGCCGCGGCGCGAAGAGGTCGGCGGGAGCGCCGCCGAGATCAGCGCCACTCTGACGCCCCGTTGGTGGGCTTGCCCGACCAGCTCGGGCCACAGGTCGGTGGCACTGAATATGATGGCTGATGGCGCCAGGGCATCGAGCGTGCGCGCGGTATCGCGCGGGGTATCGGCGGGCAGGTAGCCGGCGACGGCCACGTCGAGCTGCTGCGCGAAGGCTTCGGCGGAGGCGCTGCTGAAAGTGTAGACCAGCTGCCATTCCGGCCGTTGGCGGCGTAGCCGGGTGATGACGGCTTCGGCCTGCCGCCCCTCGCCGACCGACGCGGCGTGGAACCAGATCAGCGGCCGCGACGTATCGCGAGAAGGGGCTGCCCACTGCGCCAGTGCGTCGGCGGCGCGCAGCCGCCCGGTGAGGCTCCGGGCCAGCTTTCCGTCCCCCGTGCCGAGGATCGGAGCGGCGGCGCGCGCCGCGGCCCAGGCGGCGCGATAGAGGAACGTCAACACGCGGAGTACGTTACCAGTGCCGATGGTGAAAGACTATCTCGCCGACTCGCGCGCACCGCGCTACAGCGTCCTCTTCGCGTTGCCGCTGCTGCTGCTCTACGAAACCGCGGCCTTCATTCTCAACAGCTCGGCGACCGCGGGTATCCGCAACGGCGCCGACGTAATCCTCAAGAGCCTTTTCGTCTCCTACGGAGGCCGGCGCGGGCTGGTGGTCTTCGACGCCCTCCTTCTCGGCAGCGGCGCGGCGGTCGCCTGGCGCGACAAGAAGAAAAATCCGGGTCCCCTCGAGGGCCGCATCTTCGTGATGATGTTCGTCGAAGCCGCGGTGTACGCGGCGCTCTTCGGGATCGTGGTCGGCAGGCTGACGGCGCTGGTGCTCGGCATGCCGCAGCTGCTCGACGCGGGCGCGGGTCAACTCGATTTCACGACCCGGCTGGTCACGTCGCTGGGAGCGGGGATCTACGAGGAGCTGCTCTTCCGGGTGCTGCTGACCGGCGGCCTGGTACTGCTCTGCCGCGTGGTGCTGGGGCTCGCCGGATTTGCGGGGAAGGCGATCGCGGTGGTGCTCAGCGCGCTCATCTTTTCTTCTTTCCATTATATCGGATCGCTGGGCGACACTTTCACCATGCAGAGCTTCATCTTCCGCGCCATCGCGGGCCTGATATTCAGCGCCCTCTACGTCACGCGCGGATTGGGAATTACCGCCTGGACCCACGCGCTGTATGACGTGATGCTGACGATACTTCAGACGTAAGTATTCAAGAACCAAGAACCAGGTAGTGGACTTTCGTACCTGGTTCTAGTGGCTTTTTGTCCGGATGATGCTGTCGAGCACCGCGCGAAACTGCGGCAGAGGTATCGCCCCCCGTATCAGTCCCTTCTCTATATAGAAGTTGGGTGTGCCGGTTGCCCCGGAGCGGGTCGAGCCTTCGGCATCGGTCCGGACCAGGTCGCGCGTCGCGCCGTTCTTGAGGCACTGGAACATCTGGTCGCGGTCAGTGCCGGCCGAGTCGGCGAGACCAAGAAAGTAGGTCCCCGGCTGCGGCAGGTTTTCCCAGTCGCTCTGATGGCGGTAGAGCAGGTCGTGCATCGGCCAGAACCGGTTCTGCTTCGCCGCGCACATCGCGACCTCGGCCGCGGGCTCGGCATTGGGATGCATCGGCAGCGGAAAATTCACGAAGACCCACTTCACCTTGCCGGTGGCGATGTAGTCGCGCTCGAGAGTAGGAAAGGTCTCGCGGACGAAGCGCGCGCAGACCGGGCACTGAAAGTCGGCCATCTCGAAGACGGTGACCGACGCGCCGGGGTTTCCTTTGGTTCGCGCGGCGCGCAGATCGTCCTGCTGCACACCGGCACCGATGACGACTGCGGCGACTGCTGCGACTGTCAGGATTGCTCTAATGGTTCCCAAGTCTCGATCCCGGGTCAGTGGTCCAGATGGCGATGACGCCGCACTGCTGGTTCGGCCGCTGGAATTCAGACGGCACGCTGAAGCGGCTGTTGTAGATCTCGACGCCCCGGATCTGCTGGAGCGGAAATGACGGGCCGGTGGAATTGCTGGCCGGGAAGCCGTCGAGGAAGTATTCGGGCGCGCAGGGTCTCGAGCTGGATTCCATGATCACGTTACAGGCGCGGCCGCGGCAGGTCATCAGCAGGCCGGGGACGCTGCGCATCAACTCGGAAAGCATTTCGGCGTGGCGTTGCAGGATCTCTTGGCGGCCGATGAACCAGCCGCCGCCGCGCGCCCGCCGTTGCTCGAAGCCGGATTCGGTGCGCCAACCCTCCAGCTCGCGTCCCGTGGCGGTGATGGAGTCCACCGGCACGGTGCGGCCCTCGAGCTCGAAGGTCTGCTGGATCGTTTGCCCCTCGCCAAGGTCCACGACCCATGACGACACCACGTACCCGATCGCACGCACCTGGATCACCCGCACCCCGGCGGGAACGCCGCGGACGTCGAAGCGGCCGGCGGTGTCGGAGCTGGTGCCGAGCGCGGTGCCGAGGATGTTGACGCGGGCGCCTTCGACGGGCCGTCTCGTCAGGCGGTCAACCAGCGCACCCGTGACCGCACCGTTCTGCTGGGCGGCGGCCGGAGCGCTGAAAATCGCCAGCGCGGCAAGAACCGCGGGTGTCCGTCTGTTCATCAGGACCAGGCGCATGAAGCGATGTGTAGCCACCTGGAACACTCACTTTTCGGACAGTAAGGCACAATTGTACCGTGGAGAGGACGAGACCGCGAGAGCCCGGGAGTGGCGGACTGGCGCCTCAAACTGGTCACCAAAAGGCCCTTGCGCAAATATCCGCTGCGCTGCAAGCTAGTACCCGAATGGAGGAGGGCTGCGACCCTTTTTCATCCAGTATCCTCACGTTGGTTCAATACATGTAGAAGAAGGCAGGCGGTCCTGGGCGAAGCCACATGCCCCGGCTGCGGTGCTGTTTTTGTTGCCGCGATTTCGCAGTTGAAGGGCTTCACTTTACTCCTGCAGGGGGGCATGCGATGAGACGTTCGCTGTTTGGCATGCTGTGTCTGGCCGGAGGTCTCGCGGCGATGGCCGCGTCACCTCGTCAGGTCCAGGCGCAAAACGCCGTGATCCGCGGATCGGTGAAAGCGGATAACGGCGAAGCGGTGGTAGGAGCAACGGTGTACCTCGTCGAGGTCGCGGCACAGGCGCCGACCGATAACCAGGGACGGTATGTGTTGACCGTGCCCGGTGATCGGACGCGGGGCCAGCAGCTCCAGCTGCGGGTCCGCGCCATCGGCTTCCGGCCGAGCAGCCGGATGGTCACGCTCGTTGCGGGCGACCAGTCGGCCGACTTCTCGCTGGTGGCCGACGTCAATCGCCTCGACGAAATCGTCGTCACGGGTGTGATGGAAGGGACCGAGAAGGCCAAGGTTCCCTTCGCCGTCAGCTCGGTCGACATGGCCGATGTGCCGGTGCCCCCGGTCGATCCGCTCCGCATGCTTGCGGGACGCGTCCCCGGCGCCAACGTCACCTCGGCGAGCGGCCGGCCGGGCAGCGCGCCGGCGGTCATTCTCCGCGGCCCGACATCGATCAACGCCGCTGGCCGCGACCAGGGTCCGCTGTACATCGTCGACGGCATCATCGTCAACGGCGGGCTCCCCGACATCAATCCCTCCGACATCGAGAACATCGAAGTCGTGAAGGGCGCCGCCGCCGCGTCGCTCTACGGCGCACGCGCGGGCAACGGCGTCATCCAGATCACCACCCGCAGCGGCCGCCGCGCGGCCGACGGGATGAGCTTCAACGTGCGCGGTGAGACCGGCGCGAGCGATCTGGAGCGGGGCTTCAATCCCGCGACCACGACCGCGATGATGCTGGATCCGACCGGGACGCGCTTCTGCTCGCAGGGCGGCACCCGTCCGCTGTGCTCGGCCACCATCGACTGGAATACCGAGGCCGCCCGGGTCAACAATCCCGCCGGTGACTTCGCCCTCACGCCGGTGACCTTCCCGCTCGATCCGGCGAGCTCCACTCCAGCCGGCGCGCTGCGCAACGCCTATCAGGCGACGAAGTATCCGGGCGTGATCTACAACCCGGTGGACCAGCTGATCCAGAACCAGGGCTATCTCAACGGCGTCGTCGACATGACGGGCCGGTTCAACAACACCACGGTCTTTGCCAGCGCCTCGGCGCTCGACCAGGCCGGCTCGATCCGCTACCTCAGCGGATTCCAGCGCTACAGCGGCCGCGTCAACGTGGACCAGCGCATCGGTACCCAGTGGACGGCGTCGCTGCGCAGCTATTACAGCCGCAACTACGCCGACGGCCTCAATGAAGACGGCGGCACCAACTCCAACGCCCTCAATGGCACCGCCGCCGGCGGCGGTGGAAGCGGCACGGCGTTCTTCCGCCTGACGCGCCAGCGCGCCATCTCGAATCTGCTCGCGGTCGATACCCTGAACCGGCTGTACATCCGGACCGACATGCAGGCCTCGGGCGCCCAGAACCAGAATCCGCTCTACGTTCTCCAGAACGATCCGGACAAGGCCGTGACCGACCGGTTCCTCGGCGGTCTCGATCTGCACTTCACGCCGATCCGGTGGGCGGACTTCGAGGGCAACTTCAGCTACGACCTGCAGAACTACCAGGAATACAACTTCGACGACAAGGGTTTCCGTACCACGGCGTCGACCACGGGCAACGCCAATGGCGCCAACGGCGGGTTCGTCTACAAGAACGCGCAGCGCCAGCAGGGCCTGAACACCAGCATCAACGCGACGTTCCGGGCCGATCTGACCCACAACATCGCCAGCCATTACAGCTTCCGCGTGCTCTACGAGCAGCAGGACTTCGACTACCGCCGTGGCCAGGGTGGCACGCTCGCGGCGGTCGGCGTTCCGCAGCTCAGCAACGCGACGGCCGGCCAGTCGATCACCTCGCTCACGACGCAGACCAAGCAGCTGGGTCTCTTCGCCGGCGCGGGCTTCGACATGTGGAACGGCCGGTACGGCGTCGACGGCCTCATCCGCCGCGACGGCAGCTCGCTCTTCGGGCAGGACAACCGCTGGCAGACCTTCGGCCGAATCAGCGGCTTCGTGAACCTCGCCCTCGAGCCCTGGTGGTTCGCTCCGCATGCCCTCAGCAGCTTCAAGCTGCGGGCTTCGCGCGGCTCCGCCGGCGGCCGGCCGAACTTCTTCGCCCAGTATGAGACCTGGAACGTCTCGGCGGCGGGTGTGAGCTTCGGCAACCTCGGCAACGTGAACCTGCGTCCCGAGGTCACCATCGACAACGAGATCGGCGCCGACATCGAGCTCTTCCGCAAGGCGCTGTTCACCGTCACGCACGACCAGTCCCGCACCGAGAACCAGATCCTGCAGGTCCCGAACCCAGCCGAAAAGGGCTTCGCGACCCAGTGGGCGAATGCGGGCGTGCTGTCCAACCGGACCTGGGAGCTGCAGCTGAACATTCCCGTGGTCCAGACCCGGAACGTGAGCTGGTCGTGGACCTTCGGTTACGACCGCACCCGTACCCGGATCGATTCGCTGAGCGTGGCGCCCTTCAACTACGGCTCCACGTCGCAAGCCACCAACACGATCTACCTGGCCCAGAGCGGCGAGCAGTACGCGTCGATGTACGGCCGGAAGTTCGTGACCAGCTGCTCCGAGCTTCCCACCGTGGCCTTCCAGAATGACTGCGGCGGCGCGGGCAAGTCCTTCCAGATCAACAACGATGGTTTCATCGTGTGGGCGGGCGGCACGCCGGGTTCCGGCAGCGCTTACACATGGAGGGACGGCATCACCCATAACCTCTACGAAGACAGCCTGCAGTCCCCGCTTTCTCCCTGGGGCGTGGGCCTGAACTTCGGCATGCCGATCATCGTGCGCGATACGTCGTGCGCGGTGACCAACCCGAATCCCAACTGCACCGCGCGTCAGGTCAGCCTGGGCAGCGGGCTTCCGAGCTGGCAGTTCTCGGTCAGCCAGAATTTCCAGTACCGCCGTCTCAGCGCCTACGCGTTGCTCCAGGGCGTCATGGGCCGGATGGTCTGGGACCAGGGCCGCCACTGGGCGCATCTCGATTACATGAGCGGTGACATCGACCAGAGTGGTGCTACGGTCGAAACCGCGAAGCCGATCGGTTACTACTGGCGCGCCAAGCCGCCAGACAACGTCGGTATCGGCGGCTTCTACGACATCCTCGGACCGAACAACTACACCGTGGAGAACTCCAGCTACGCGAAGCTGCGCGAGCTGTCGGTTTCCTACAACGTCGGGCCGGTGAGTGGCATCGGGAACTGGACGGCCAGCGTGATCGGCCGCAACCTGTTCACGATCACCAAGTACAAGGGGTTCGACCCCGAAGTCGGTCAGGGTGGCGGACTGGGCAATTCCGGCGCGATCAACGCGGTGGATGCGTTCACGTTCCCGAACACCCGGTCGTTCACCTTCGCGCTTTCCACCAGCTTCTAGACGGCGACACTCCGCGGCGGGCGCTTCGGCGCCCGCTCCGGAGCGGTCGCGGAGGCCCATGATGCGAACGCTCAGATATGTGGTGGCAGGTGCGATGGCGCTGGGGCTCGCTGCGTGCAGCGATACTCTGGACGTCGCCAACACCGACAACCCCGACCGTAGCCGAGCCCTCGCGCGTCCCAGCGACGTCGAGGCGCTCATCGGCTCGTGCTATCAGGGAATCCATTCCTCGAACCTCGGTGGCGCCAATGACGACATCGAGACCCAGGCCATCACGATGGGGCTGGAGAGCTTCTCCAACCTGGCCAACTTCGGGATGGGGCCGCGGGCGCTGATTCCGCGGTCGTCGATCGACAACTCGCGCAACAATGCGGCGAACGTCGGGAACTATCGCGACTTCCTCAACCTGCACCGCGCGGCCCGTCAGGCGGCGGTGGGGCTCCAGGCGGTCAGCGCTCCCGGCTTCGCCTTCTTCACCCTCGCCGCGCCGGCCACCAACGCATCGGCCATCGCCCGCGCGAAGTCGATGGCGTATTTCTGCATCGGCGCCGCACTGGGCGACGTCGCGATGATCTACGACCAGGGTACCGCCGTCAGCGCCGCCAACAACGGCACGCTGGCGCCCGAGCCGCTGATTCCCTTCGACTCGCTGATGCGCTATGCACTGGCCAACCTGGACTCGGCTTTCGTCTACACGACGCCGGCCGCGAACTCGTTCCCGCTCACCTCGAGCCAGAACTGGTTCGGCAGCCCCGGTCTCGCGATGACCCAGGCGCAGTTTCGCGGACTGATCCAGGGCTACAAGGCGCGCCTCTTCGCCGGCGTCGCCCGGACCCCCGCCGACCGCGCCGCGGTCAACTGGGATTCGGTGCTCAACGACGCCAGCGGGATGGTCGCCAACTGGACCACCGACGTGAACATCCCGATGAGTCCCAGCAACGGCTGGGATATCGTCTGGATTTCGCAGATGTACGCCAGCAACCAGAATGCCTGGCACATGATGTGGCAGTTCGTCATCGGCATGGCGGACACCAGCGGTGCCTACGCGACCTGGCTCAACACGGCCAACACCTCCAAGACCTCCTTCCTGGTGCAGACGCCGGACCGGCGCTTCCCCGCCGGCGCGACGCGCGCCGCGCAGCAGGCGGTCGGGCAGGGTCCGCCCGCAGTCATGCCGACGGTCTCCGGCCAACTGGTGTACTTCCGGAATCGTTCGGCCGCGGACTGGGCCGGCGATCCGTACGCCAACTCCATGTACGACCACGAGCGGTTCGCCGCCTACTTCAACTCGAGCCGCATCGGGCCGTACCCGGTCATGACGCTGGCCGAGATGCGGATGCTGGCCGCCGAAGCCGATATCCGGAAGGGTCTCTTCGACGCCGCGGCCGCGCTCATCAACGTCTCGCGGACCAACGCCGGCTTGCCGGTGCTGCCTAACGGTATGACGGCCCTGACGCCGGTGCCCGGCGGCAGCGCCTGCGTGCCCAGGGTTCCGCTCCTCACCGCGGCCGCAACCGCCACGACGAGCTGCGGCACCATGTTGGAAGCCATGAAGTGGGAAAAGCGGATGGAGACCGAGTTCACCGGTCCCTATATGTGGTATACCGACGGCCGTGGCTGGGGTGACCTGCCGATCAACACCGGTCTCCAGTGGCCGGTGCCGTATCAGGAAATCGATACGCGCCAGACCTCTCCCAACCCGCCGCCCTACGTGCTGTCCTACGGCGGTGGCGGCCCGAATTCGGCCGCGACCAATACCTACGGCTTGGGATTGCCATAAGAACGTGATTCGCAGTCGAGTGGCGGGCCTGGCCTGCCTGATGCCGATGATGCTGACGGGATGCTACACCTTCAGTTATCTCCCGTCGCAGCCGGCTCCAGAGACCAGGCTCGCTCTCGACCTCACGGACCGCGGCCGGGCCGCGGAGTTCGAGCATCTCGGCCCCGACGTGGTTCGCGTGGAAGGCTATCTGGTTTCGCTTGACGATTCGGCGTACACGGTGCGGATGGAGCGGTCGGTCAACATCCGGGGCAACTCGACACCGTGGAATGGCGAAGTGGTCCACATCCGGACCGACTACGTGGCGACGGCCCGCGAGAAGCGGTTCTCGACCGCGAAATCGGTTCTGCTGGCGGGTGTAACGGCAGCCGGCATCGTCGGCTTCATCGCGACGCGGGGACTGATAGGCAGCGGGTCGGGCGGCACCACCAGCAATCCGCCGCCACCCAACGGTACCTGACGACAACAGCAGCGAACCTCTGACTACGAGACACGCGATATGAAACTGTTCCAGGTCAGTGCACTGTTCCTGTTGGCGGGCGCGGCAGCGGCGTGCTCCAAGGACAGCACCGGAACCGAGGTCACGCCCGATTCTCTGGCGGGCCTGCGCTACGTCAACCTGGTGCCCGACACCAGTGCGGTCGACTTCCGCATCATCGACGTCGTGGCCGGCGCGCCGAACCAGATTGGCGCGACCTTCCGCACGGGCGGCGCACCCGAGGGTGTCAGCACCGGCGGTTTCCTGCCGCTGCACCAGGCCGTCGCCGCCGGCACCCGCCACATTCGCGTCTTCATGAACGGCGGCAGCCCCGCGGTGTCGTCGCAGATTCTCTTCGACACCAGCTTCACCTTCGCGCAGGGGAAGAACTACACCTTCTACCTGTTCGGGTACGCGCAGTGCGGCGCC
>DASXPG010000167.1:0-20118 GCA_036493755.1 Gemmatimonadales bacterium | reverse complement strand
GCTACCGGCACGTCAAGATGGTCGAGCGCACCATCGGTAACAAAATGGGGACCGGAGGGTCGAGCGGGGCGGAGTACCTGCGGCGCTCGCTCTTCCAGCCCGTCTTTCCGGATCTCTGGGCGATCCGGCAACAACTCTGAGTGGTGAGGCAATCGTGAACCCGGTGCTGCTCTATCGTCTCGCCGCAATTCTCCTGGTCCTCTTCGCCGCCGGGCACCAGCTCGGCTTTCGCCGCGCCGCCCCTGAGTGGCATGCCGAAGCGGTGGTCCAGGCCATGCAAGGCACCCGCTTCTCGGTGCAGGGATTCAATCGGGGATACTGGGATTTCTTCTCGGGATTCGGTTTCTTCGTCACCATCCTCCTGCTCTTTTCCGCGGTGCTGGCGTGGCGCCTCGCCGGCATTTCTTCAGTGGCGCGGGGCGAATTGAGCCTCGTCTGCTGGGCATTCGCGCTGGCCTATGTGGGCATCGCCGCGATGACCTGGCGCTACTTCTTCGTCGCCCCGGGGATTTTCGCGAGCGTCGTCGCGGCGTGTCTCTTGCTGGCCGCCTGGGCCGGGACGCTGGCCCAGGTCTGAGTCGGGATACGGGTCGCGACCCGCGGTCTGCGGTGCGAACTCGAAGGCCGCATCAGTGTCTCAATAGCCATGGAACGGTTCACGGTCGCGATTCCGCAGTCCGCGCTGGATGATCTGCGCCGGCGCCTGGCCGGTACCCGGTGGCCGGCGCCCAACGGGGACAAGAACTGGGACCATGGCACATCGCGTGAATATCTGGAGTCGCTCGTCGCCTACTGGCACGACCAGTTCGACTGGCGTGCGCGAGAGAATGAGATCAACCACTTTGCCCATTACCGCACCGACATCGGCGGCCTGGGTGTGCATTTCATCCATGAGCGCGGCAAAGGCGAGCGGCCACTCCCGCTGATTCTGACGCACGGGTGGCCGGATTCCTTTCTCCGATTCGCGAAGATCATTCCGATGCTCACCGATCCGGCGGCGCACGGTGGCGACCCTTCGGATTCCTTCGACGTGGTGGTGCCGAGTCTTCCCGGCTACGGGTTCTCCGACCCGCCGGCGAAGCAGGGGATGCTGTTCAAGATCGCCGATCTCTGGGCCGACCTGATGAAGAAACAGTTGCGCTACGAGCGGTTCGGAGCGCACGGCGGCGATTGGGGCAGCACCATCACCGAGCACCTGGCGCGCAGCCACGCCGACGCCGTGGTCGGCATCCACCTCACCGACGTCCCCTTCCTGCATCTCTTCCAGAAGCCCAGGGATCTGTCGCACACGGAACAGTCCTTTGCCGAGGCCGCCGAGAAGTGGCAACAGAAAGAGGGCGCCTACGCGATGATCCAGGGTACGCGGCCGCTCTCCCTGGCGTACGGCCTGAACGACTCGCCCGCGGGGCTGGCGGGCTGGATCGTGGAGAAGTTCAGGGCCTGGAGCGATTGCCATGGCGACGTGGAAAGCCGATTCACCAAGGACGAATTGCTGACCAGCATCACCTTGTACTGGGCGACGGGGACGATCGATTCATCCTTCGGACTCTATTACGACGCTTCGAACGCCGGTGCCATGGCCTGGATCGTCGAGATGATCAGGAAGTGGACGGGGTCATCGTCGGTGCCGACGGGGTTTGCGAGCTTCCCGCACGATCTGCTGCCGCCGCCCCGGGCCTGGGTCGAACGCTTCTACAACCTGGTGCGCTGGACGGAGATGCCGCGGGGCGGGCACTTTGCGGCGATGGAAGAACCGGAGCTGCTGGTGGAGGATATCCGCGCCTTCTTCCGTCCGCTGCGGGCGGCGTAGAGATCAAGAAACGGGGCCGCGGGTGACCGCGACCCCGTTCGTCATTCGTGCCGCGCCTAACGCTGCCGGAGCTGGACCTTCACCTCGGCGCCATTCACCGTCACCACGATCAGGCTGTCACCGACCTCACTGATGCTCGGCGCGCCGATCGAGCGGACTTCCACGTTGGCCACATCCTTGAGCCGCCCGCTGTAGCGCAGCGGGAATGGTCCGGTCATCGTCACCCCCCGGCCTGCGTAACCCGGCGGCATCGGCGGCATCGTCATCCCCGCCATCGGCGCCGACGGGGCCAGCGCCGCGAGCGGCATCGTCATGGCGTACGAATAGCTGGAGCCGAACCCCTCATCGCCGAGCCGCTGACGCTCCAGGTTCCGCAGCGCCCGAAGCACGCTGTCGATGCTCACCAGTCTGCGCCGCGATGAATCGAGCGAGCTCTTGTTGGTCTCCAGGTCGCGCAACGCCCGCTGCAGCTCGGTGACCTGCTCCTGCGCCCGCGCCACCGATTGGGCCATCACTTCCTTGTACTGCGCATCCGACGAATCGCGCATCCGCTTGTACTCGTCGTAGGCGTGCAGCTCGTCGGCCGTCGCGTCGGGCCGCGCCACCGCGACCAGCATCACCCGCCGCTCGTGCCCGTCCCGGCGCACCGTGAGGTTGACGTGCTGCCCCGGCTCGACCTGCGCGAAGGCGCGGCCGCCGGCCGGATCGGTGAGGTCGACGCCGTCGATCGCGGTCAGCGTGTCGCCGCGGTGAATCCCGGCGCGAACCGCCGGCCCCTCGGCATCCACGCTGTAAACCGCGGGTGCCTGGCGGAAGCTGAAGTTGCCGCGCCGGGGCGCCACGTTGACCGAGCACTGCTCGCAGTCGATGGCCATCCCCAGCCAGCCCAGGGGCTGACGGAAGAGACCCTGCAGCGCGCGGTACCCGCTGCGCTGCGCGATGCGCAGCCGGCTGTTGTAGAAGTCGACGGCCGATGTGGCCTGGGGATTCGCGATCGGCGTCAGCGACACCTCGCGTGACTGGCCCTGGCGACGGAGTCCGACGCGGAGCTGCTGGCCCGGCACCGCGTTGGCGAAACGCTCGAAGCCCTCGGGGCTGGTCATTTCCTGACCGTCGATCGAGACCAGCGTATCGCCGGTGCGCATTCCCGCCTGCCAGGCCGGGCTCCCCGATTCGACCGAGTTGATCGCCGGCGCCTGCGCGTAGGCGACGCGGGCCGGCCCGCGCTGTACGAAGCACTCCTCGCAGCTCAGGCTGATGCCGAACCAGCCCCGGCGATTCTGCTGGACCACCGTGCCGAAGGGGGCCGCGGCCGGTGCGGGCATCGCGGCCGGCGTCGGATTCGGCGCCACCGCGGGTGCGGGTGTCGGCTCCTGCGCCGCCAAGGGCAGCGCCCCGAGCAGCAGCAGCGTCACGACGGCTCGGCAAATGCTGTTCTTGCTCACCATTTCTCCCATTTCTCCCTTGTGTCCCGTTTCTGGTTTTTGTTCAGTACCAGATCACGGACCGCGACGACGGCGCTTCCGGTCCCTGTCGGCGACTGCGTTCATTGAGTCCGCGCATCACCGCGGCCGCGAGCGGATCATCGGGCGCGAGGTGCGCGATTTCTTCGGCGGCGGCGCCCAGGACCGCCATGGCGGTCTCGCGGGCCTTGTTCCGTGCGACGATGTCGGTGGTGGCGGGCAGATTGCTGAGCGACGCCAGCGCCTGCACATAACGGTCGCCGGTCCGCTGCACCCGGTCGGCGGCTTCGGTGGCATTGTGCGCGCTGACGAAGGCCAGCACCGTCGCGTTACGCATGCCGAGGTATTGTCCGATCGCGATACCGCTGGCAAAGACGGCGAGTGTCGCGGCAATCGCCCCGGCAATCCACCACGTTCTGCCCGTCTGCCCGCCTGAGCGCCTGCTGACCGTTATGGGCGTGGGGAGATGGCCGGCCCGGCGCAGCATCGCGACGGTGCGCTCTTCCAGCTCCGGCGGCAGATCGGCCTCGCGGGGCAGCGCCTCGAAGGCGCGCCGCTCGCCCGGACTCAGTTCATCCTGGGGAGCCTCATCCCGTTCGTCAGTCATGTGCATCATCCTTTCCATATCCTCCGAGCGCGGCGCGCATCGCCCGCCGCGCGTGAAAGAGCTGTGATTTCGAGGTCCCGGACGTGATGCCCAACCGTTCGGCGATTTCCTCGTGCCGGTAGCCCTCGACGTCGTGCAGCAGCAGCACGGTGCGATAGCCTTGCGGCAATCCGCGGATCGCCCGCTCGAGATCGAGCGGATCCACTTTGTCGCGCGGGGCCGGACCGGCGATCTCGGTCTCTTCGGTCCATTGCTCCTCGCGCTTCCCCCGCCGGCGCAGCAATTCGCGCGCGACGTTGAGCCCGATCGCCGAAAGCCAGCTGCCGAAGGACGCTTCCCAGCGGAAAGTGTTCAGTCGTTCCGTGGCCTTGAGCCACGTCTCCTGGACCACATCCTCGGCATCGGCTTCCGCGCCGCCCAGGAGCCGGAGCACCAGGAGGTAGAGCCGAGGCGAATGCCGCCGGTAAAGCAGGCGGAACGCGTCCTCATCTCCTCCCAGCACCAGCTCTGCGAGCGACCGGTCCGAGTCTTGCTTGACGGCCTCGGCGGCGGCGTTCATTCGATCCTTAGTCGTAAATCGGCTCCGGATGGTTGGTTGGACGACTACGAGGGGAGAGAAGGACGGGGAGGGATGCGGAAAGATGGGGAGGGCTGGAGTCGGACATACCCTCCCCATCCCTCTCCGTCCCTCCCCACCCCTCTCTCCCCTTGCTTATCTTATTCTTCGCAAAGGACCTACGCACGTTTTGAGCAGGGGAGCCATGAGCCGCAAGCACCATCCGCACCAGCACAAACCAGCCAACCCGGAGGCCGACCACAAGTCGGCCGAGGTCGAGGCTTTGCAGGACGAGATCGCCCGGATCGAGGTCGAGGAAGAGGGCGCCGCCGCTCCGGCGGCCCCGGTGAGTCCGATTGCCGAGGCGGCGGACGAGACCGCCGACCGGTTGAGCCGCGAAGTAATGGAATGGAAGGACCGCGCGCTGCGCTCGGCGGCCGACTTCGAGAATTTCCGCAAGCGCGCCATCAAGGAGCGTGATGAGGCCAACGGCCGCGGCCAGGCCCACGCTTTTTCGCGGATCATCGACGTCATCGACGACCTGGCGCGCGTGGCCAACCTCGATCCGGCCGTCACCACCGGCGAAGCGCTGCACGAGGGAATGCTGGCGATCGAGCGAAAGTTCATGAAGACGCTCGAGACGGCGGGCCTGGAGCGTATCGATCCCACGGGCCAGCCCTTCGATCCCAACACGATGGAAGCGGTGGCGTCGATGCCGGCGCCCGGCGCCGAAGCCGATCACACCGTCGGCGCGGTGTACCAGCACGGTTACCGCTACAAGGGCCAGCTGCTGCGTCCCGCGCGGGTGGCGGTGCTCCAGTGGTCGGGCATCGCGCCCGCGGCCGGCGATGGAGCGTCCGCCTAACGATGGCCGAAAAGGACTACTACAAGGTCCTCGGCGTCCCCGAGGCGGCCACCGCCGACGAGATCAAGAAGGCCTACCGCAAGCTGGCCAAGAAGTACCATCCCGACGCCAATCCCGGGAACAAGTCGGCCGAGGCGCGCTTCAAGGAAATTTCGGAGGCGAATTCCGTCCTCTCCGATGCCGAGAAGCGGAAGCAATACGACCGGTTGCGGAAGTACGGCGCGTTCGCCGGACTCGGCCAGCGGGGCGGCGGCGCCGGCGGCGGCGCGGGCCGGACGCCGCGCCCCGGTGCTCCCGGCGACGGCGCGACGATGGAAGACTTCGACTTCGGCGGACTCGGCGACATCTTCTCGTCGATCTTCGGCGGGGGAGCGGGCGGTGCGGAGGGTCGCACCGGTCCCGGCCGGGGCGGCCCCGAAGCCATCGAGACGGTGGTCACGATTCCCTTTCGCGTGGCGGCGTTAGGCGGCAAGGTCCCGATCGTGGTACCGGTGACGGAATCGTGTCCCACCTGTGCGGGATCGGGCGCGGCGCCGGGCGCGACGCTCAGCACCTGCCCGGAGTGCAAGGGTTCGGGCCAGGTGTCGTTCGGCTACGGCGGCTTCGCCGTGAAGCGGCCCTGCCCGAATTGCCGCGGCAAGGGGAAGATCCCCTCGCAGCGCTGCCCCACCTGCCAGGGAATCGGCGACGTCCAGGTCGAGAAGCGGTTGATGATCGAAGTGCCGTCGGGGAGCGATGCCGGCACCCGGTTGCGGCTCAAGGGCCAGGGTCCCAGGAGTCACGACGGCCGCGCCGCGGATCTCATCGTCGGTTTCCAGATCGAAGAGGATCGTTTCTTCACCCGCGACGGCAACGACGTCCACTGCGCGATCCCGATCAACCTCGCCCAGGCGACGTTAGGCACCCGCATCAAGGTCCGCACCCTCGACGGCAAGCACGTCGTGCTCCGGGTCCCGGCGGGGACCCAGCCGGGCCGTAAATTCCGCATCAAGGGGCAGGGGATCGACAAGAACGGCCACCGCGGCGATCAGATCGTCGAAGTGGCCGTCGAGGTACCGCCGAAGCTGAATCCGGAAGCCGAAGCGAAGCTCAAGGAGTTCGCCGACGCGGCCGGCCTGAAGTACTAGACGAGCGGCCGCGCGGCCGCGCACGGCACGTTATCTCGTCGCCGTCGTCAGCTCCAGCACCGAGATCACACCAGGCGCACCGGCCTGTCCGGTGACGATGCGGCGGTGATAGTCGATCTGCCCGAGATGATAGCCCAGGTGCGCGATCAGGTGCAGCAGCCAATCAGCCGTGGTCACCGTCATCTCGACGATCTTCTGCGGGTAGGGCGAGCGAAGGGTCGCCTCGTCCACCGCCGGCATGGTGTGGTCGACGCCGATGATCGCCATGTCGATCAGCTTGAGCAATTCGGCCCGTGGCATGTTCTTCGTCGCAAATTCACCGTCGCGATCGCGCGTGTAGCTGCTATGCCCCAGCTGCGCGCCGATGAAGTGGCGCATGTTGCCGACCAGGTGCAGCGCGAGATTGCCCGCCGAATTGGTGGTGCCCGGCATGACCTTCCACATATCCGCTTCGTCGGGATAGGCCTCCAACTCCCGCTTGAGACCGCGCAGATCCCGCATGAGGACGCCGCGAATCCACTGATTCAAGCCCGTCGCTTCCGTCGCCTCCGCCACCTCCGTCACCCCTCTCGTCTCAGATTTTCAGTTTGGTCATGAATTGCTTGCGGAACTTCGCCACCTTCGGTGCCACGACAAAGCTGCAGTAGCCCTGGGTCGGATTTCGCGCGAAGTAATGCTGATGGTACTCCTCGGCGGGATAAAACGCCGGCGCCGCGGTGATTTCAGTGACGACCGGGTCGCTCCAAAGCCCCTTCCCGGCAAGCTCTTTCACCACCGATTCTGCTACCTGTTTCTGCGCGTCGGAATTGTAGAAAATCGCCGATCTGTACTGCGTCCCGCTGTCGGCCCCTTGTCGGTTGAGCGTTGTCGGGTCGTGGATGGTGAAGAAGACCTCGAGCAGCTCCCTGTAACTGACAATAGAAGAGTCGAAAGTGATCTGCACGACCTCGGCGTGCCCCGTCGTGCCGCTGCAGACCTGCTCGTAGCTCGGGCTCGGCCGCTTTCCGCCGGCATATCCCGACACGACCTTCTCGACGCCCTTCAGGTTTTCGTACACGGCCTCGAGGCACCAGAAGCAGCCCCCGGCCAGCGTGGCGATCTCGGACCTGGCGCTCATGTACGGAAGTTAATGCTAGTTCGACTTCCGGCGGGGACGCACCAGCTCGAGGGGAAGGGTGCGGCGCTTGTCCTGGAATCCGCCGCCGCCGTTGACGTAATTCGCGAACGCCTCGATCTGCGCCACGGCGTCCTTGTAGCCGAGGAGAATCGTTTCGCCGGTGGCGCGGCCGCCGAAGTCGAGAATGCTGTTTTCGATCGGCTGGTCGGGCCGGATCGAAAACGCTTTGACGTACCGGAACATCCGCCCCTCGAACTCGATCACCACATCCTCCGGGCGCATTCCCATCTGGGCGGCGGCGGTCTCGATCTGGCTGTTGGCCTGCTCGAGCAATCCGATGTCGGCCTGCAGGTTGCGCTGCATCAGGATGTCGAGGGCGCGCAGCCCGACGTCCACGAAGGTGTGCATGGCGCCGCGGGGCCCGCCGGGCGGCTCCATCGAGATCAGGAAGAGCACGTCGGATCCCAGGCGGATGGCGGGTCGGATCGGCTGGCTGCCGACGATCGCGCCGTCGGCATGCAGCCGCCCATCGAGGTCCAGCGGCTCGTAGGCAATCGGCAGTGCCGAGGAGGCGATGACGGCGTCCATCAAGTCGTCCATCCGGATCAGCTCGCGCTTGGCGAAGGCCCGTTCCACGCCGCGCTCATTGAGGAACGACGCGGGGTCGGCATTGGTGAAGAAGCGCAGCACGCCGGATTCGAGGTCGGTCGACGTCAGCACTACGCGGATGGGCGTGGTGCGCAGCCGGTCGGCGGGGATGTAGCGGCGCAGGAAACGCGACCGTTCGAAGTTCGAGAAGATGCCGGTCCGGAAGGGGAGGCGCAGGATCCGTCCCCAGATGCGGCCCACGCGCGGATTGGCGCGCCGGCGCACCTGCTGGATGATCACCAGGACGACGAGGCCCAGAAAAACCAGCAGCGGCTTGCGGCTCAGCAGGTCGCGTAACGCCCCGGGGATGTCGAGCGACTCGAAGATCGAGACGATGAACGAGGCCACCACGAGATTCGCGACCGCCGAGACCGCGAGCCGCCGCCGCGCCGGCCGCCAGCGCGATCCGCGCAACAGCCGCCGGAGCAGAAACCAGAGATAGGGAAGCTGGTCGTGGAACAGGAGAACCGTGATGCCCGCGAGACAGAGCGACCCCCAGGCCAGTGCGGGATGCGCCAGGTGGATCTCGAGACCCTTCGTCTGGAGGATGTAGTACGTCAGGTTGGTGATGCCGCTGAAGGTGGCGACCAGTCCGAAGAGCATCCACGTATAGCGCGTCCATTCGACGCCGACGGCGGTCGGCGTCAGCTCGAACCAGGCGTCGACCAGCGGCTCGGCGTTACCGACGAGACCAGTCGCATGCGCCGCGTAGCTCGCCCCGTTGATGCTGCCGATGGATGTCGCGGTGATGAGATGGGTGGGAAGGCCCGCGTCCTGCATCGCCAGCAGCGCGCCCGCTTCGTAGCCGCCCCGCGCGCCGCCGCCGGCGAGCACCGCCGCAATCTTGCCCTGGAAGGCGTACCAGAGCTCCGGAATATGCAGGTCGCCGTGGCGGGATTTGAAAGCGTCGCGCGCCTCTCTCAGGCGAGAACGGGCATCGAGGGAGGCGCGCGACATAGCAAGAATGTAAGGCAGATAGAGTCAGATTGAGACAGATTGAGACAGCAAACCCCACGGCACACACCGCGGGGTTCTTGCTGGCTGTAGTAATCTGTCTCAGTCTGTCCTTGACTAGTGGGCCGCTCCGGCCGTCTCAAAACTCATGGCCAGCACTTCGGCGATGTGCTCCAGCGCCCATTCGAGATCCTTCTTCGACACCACCAGCGGCGGGGCGAAGCGGACCACGTGATCGTGGGTCTCCTTGGCGAGGATCCCGCGCTCCATCAGCGCCTCGCAATAGGGCCGCGCCGGGCCGCTCATCTCGACGCCGATCAGCAGGCCGCGACCGCGCACATCCTTGATCGCGGGCGCGTCGATCTTCTTCAGCTCGCCCATGAACCAGTCACCCAGCTCGCGGGCGCGGTCGGCGAGCTTCTCGTCGGTGAGGACCGAGAGCGACGCGCGGCCGATGGCGGCGCCGAGCGGATTACCGCCGAAGGTCGAGCCGTGGTCGCCGGGATTGAAGACGCCCATGACTTCGTCGTTCGAGATGAAGGCCGAGACCGGATAGAAGCCGCCGGCCAGCGCCTTGCCGACAATGACGGCATCCGGCTTGGCGCCATCCCACTCCCAGCAGAACATCTTGCCGGTGCGGCCGAGGCCGGTCTGGATCTCGTCGGCGACGAAGAGCACGCCGTGCCTGGTGCAGATCTCGCGGACTTTCTTGAGGTAGCCCGCGGGCGGCACGATAACGCCGGCTTCGCCCTGGATCGGCTCCACGATGAAGGCGGCGGTGTTCCTGGTGATCGCCGCTTCCAGCGCCGCCGCGTCGCCGTACTTGATGATCTTGAATCCGGCGGTCAGCGGGCCGAAGCCGTCCTTGTACTGCGCATCGGTGCTCATGGAAATGATCGCGATGGTGCGGCCGTGGAAGTTGTTCTCGCAGACGATGATTTCGGCCTGGTTCTCCGGAACCTTCTTCACCTTGTAGGCCCACTTCCGGACGGCCTTCAGCGCGGTCTCGACCGCTTCGGCGCCCGAGTTCATCGGCAGCGCCTTGCTGAAGCCGGCGAGCTTGCAGAGCTGGGCGAGGAAGGGGCCCATCTGGTCGTTGTGGAAGGCGCGCGAGGTCAGCGTGATCTTGTCGAGCTGGGCTTTGGCCGCTTTCACGATCGCCGGATGGCGGTGGCCCTGGTTCAGGGCCGAGTAGGCGCTGAGGCAATCGAGGTACTTCTTCCCGTCGACGTCCCACACCCACGCCCCTTCGCCCTTCTCGAGCACCACCGGGAGGGGCTTGTAGTTGCGGGCCGAGCAGCGGCCGACTTCGTCGAGATATTCCTGGGTGGTCGTCATGACGCGGATACCCGTCCTGCCCAAAGGTGAATAGTCATGCAGTGGACTGCATAAAAATACACCGCCCGCCACGCAGTGCAAGCGGGGCGGGCGGCGGGAATACGGAGCTTACGCCTTTTTGGGCGGCAGGATCTTGAACATGCCGGTGCCGCAGACCGGGCACTTGCCCTTCAGCGCCGGCCGTCCGTTCGCCATCTTGATTTCCTTGGCGTCCGAAATCTTCCGCTTGGCCTTGCACTTAACGCAATAGCCTTCGTCGGGTGCTGAGGGCGTCTTCTTCGCTGCGGCCACGATGCTCTCTCCGTCGCTCAGGGTTTCAATGCGCAGCTCGCGGGGAGCCGCTTGAGGCGAATATAGCGGGGGCTCGGCGAAAGGGGCTACCTGCGCCCATCCATCCGGGCCCGCGCACAATTGACACATACCCCACAGACGGCCAAGGTTCGACCGGTGACCCCGCACGTCCGTACCTACCATGAAGTGACCGGCGACGACCGCTCGGGGCTGCTCGCGCAAGTAGTTGCGCAGCGGCAGCGAGTGACGGAGCGCCTGGTGAACGTTAGGCATGCCGTTGCGGTGATGAGCGGTAAGGGCGGCGTGGGAAAGAGTTTCGTGACCGCGGCCCTGGCGAGGGAGCTGGCGCGGCGCGGCCGGCGCGTCGGAGTGCTCGACGCCGATCTGCATGGCCCGACGGCGGCCCGGATGCTGGGCGTCGGACGCCAGCCGATGGAGGTTCGCGAGAGCGGAGCCGTTCCGGCCACCGGCACCAACGGCATCCGGGTGATGTCCACCGACCTGATCCTCGCCGAGGACGCGCCACTCAAATGGAAGGAGCCGGCGCAGGACGGCTTCATCTGGCGTGGCACGCTGGAGGCCGGGATGCTGCGCGAATTCCTCGGCGACGTGTCCTGGGGTGAGCTGGATTTCCTGCTGGTGGACCTGCCCCCCGGAACGGAGCGGCTGGCAATGCTGATGGAGCTGGTGCCGTCGCTGGCCGGTGTGGTGGTGGTGACGATTCCGTCGGACGCGTCGCGCCGCGCGGTGCGCCGCTCTCTCGAAATGGTGCGCGAATCGGGCCGCCCCATCCTCGGCATCGTGGAGAACATGGCCGGCTACGCCTGCCCCGACTGCGGCGCGGTGCGTCCGCTTTTCGCGGGCGACGCCGGAAAGGACATCGCCGAAGCGGCGAAGGCTCCTGTCCTGGCCGGGATTCCCTTCGACGCCGCTGCCCAGCAGGCCGCCGACGGTGGCCACCTCATGGCGAGCGGTGCCGCGGCCCAGGCCATCGCCGCAGCCGTCGACGCGTTGCTCGAGCGGCTGGGCGAGGGCGGCGCGGCGGCGCGTCCGGGCGGCGGCGCGTGAAGTTCCTCTGCATCGAATGCGACACCCAGATGGGTTTCGAGGAGCGCGCCCTCCCCGGTGACGGCACCCTGGCGGCAACGTTCCGGTGCCCGAAGTGTTCGCGATCCGTCGCGATGCTGACCAATCCGATGGAGACGCAGCTGGTCTCATCGTTAGGCGTCGAGATCGGCGGCCGGACGGTGCCGGCCCAGCCGATGGAGCTGGTGCAGTCGAAGGTGGACGGCGGCGCGAGCGAGGCTGCGGCCCCGGGAGGCCGGCCCACCTGGGATGCCGGCGCCAATGAACGGCTCACCCGCGTCCCCTCGTTCGTGCGCGGCATGGTGAAGCGGATCTACGCCGACTACGCCGCCGAGCGCGGCATCGTGGTGATCACCACCGACGTCATGGACACCGCCCGCCGCGAGCTCGGCCTCGAGGGGATGTAGTGAGCGACGCCGAAGTGGAGCGCCAGGTCGGCGATCTGACCATCCGCATCGACCGGACCCTCTGCGTCGGTTTCGGCGACTGCGTCGAGGCCGCCGCCGAAGCCTTTGTTCTCGATGATGAGGGCGTCGTGATTTTTGTCGAACCGGAGAAGGTGGATCGCGAAAAGCTGCTCGAAGCCTGCGACACCTGTCCCGTGGACGCCCTCACCGTCTGGGATTCGGCACGGAACCAGCTCGTTCCACGCTAGCCATCTCGGCCCGCGGCGTCGGCGTGCGCTACGGCGCACGCCAGGCGCTGAGCGGGCTCGATCTCGAAGTCGGTTTCGGCGAAGTCGTCGGCATCCTGGGGCCCAACGGCGCCGGCAAGACCTCGCTGCTGCGACTACTGTGCACCGGCCGCCTGCCCAGCGGCGGCACCCTCGTCATCCTCGGTCACCCTGTCTCTCCTTCGTCCCGTTCTCTCGTGTCTCTCCGCCGTCAAATCGGCATCGCCGGCGACGAGGCCGTTCATACCGACGCCCTCACCGGCCAGGAAAACCTGGAGTTTTTCGCGCAGCTGGGCGGGCTGGAGCGCGCCGCCGCGCAGGCGCGCGGCCGCGCGATCCTCTCGCGTTTTGGCTTGGACTCCGATGCCGATCGTCCCGTCGCGCACTACTCGCTCGGGATGCGCCGCAAGTTGCTCCTCGCCCAGGCGCTGGTGCACGACCCCCGGCTCATCATTCTCGACGAGCCGACCACCGGCCTCGACAAGGCGGGCCGGGATGCCTTGCGGTCGATGCTGCGGGAGCGCGCCGCGAGCGGCGCGGCGATCGTCCTCGCGTCGAACGATCCCCTCGAGCCGCAGCGGGTCTGCGACCGCGTCATTTTTCTGCACAAGGGACGGGTGATCCTTGCCGGAAAGCCGGATGAGCTGATCGCCCGGCTGGGAGCGAGCGAGCCGGTCGAAATTCGCCGGCCGGATCTTGCGGATGTTTTTCTGGCGGCGACCGGTGCCGAGCTGGTTCCCGATTCGCGCTTCGCGCTTCGCAATTCGCCCTCATGACGTCGATCATCTGGGATGTCGAGCTCAAGCTCGCGATGCGCCGGCCGCGCGTCGCCATATTGAGCGCCGGCGTGCCGCTGCTGCTCGTCGCCGTCGTTGCCCTTGGCCATGCGCCGCCGCCGCACGCCGCGCTCGTCTACACCGTTCTCTTCACTTTTTTCGGGACGTTCGGCGCCGCGGTACCCTGGGCCCGGGACGAGGAGCGCGGCTGGCTCCAGCGCATCGTGCTGGCCGGCACGCCAAAGTTCGTCGTCGCTCTGCAGCGGCTGGGCGCCTCGGCCTTCATCGACCTCGTCGAGCTGCTGCCGTCGCTGCTGCTGATCGTGCTGGTCTACGGAACCCACCCGGCCGACACGATGCGGCTGATCATCGCGGTTGCGCTGGGACTGGTCTTCGCCAACGCGCTGGGAATCCTGATCGCGACCTTCGCCGGGTCGCTGGCCGAGACCGCGCTCATCGCGTCGGTGGCCGCGCTGCTGCTGCTGCATGCCGGCGGTGTGTTCAGAACGCCGGACCCCGGTTCACTCGCCGCCATGATCCAGCGGCTCGTCCCCTTCCACTACATGCACGGGGCAATCCAGGCCGCGGTGGGCTACCGGTAGCGTCTGCTTGACACTGTTTACTTTGGCTTCATATACTCGACTTGCTGCACACTCCCCAAATTCTCTACCCGGGCGTGCGATGTATCGTGAAATTTTCGTGCCTGTCGATAATTCCCAGCATTCCGACTGGGCCGTCGATCGTGCGATCGAGTTGTGCCACAGGACCGGTGGGCGTATCACCGGGAATCATGTGTATGCAGCGCGCCTCCACGATGTCCGCTTCCGTCAGCTCGAGACCGGCCTTCCCGCCCAGTTCCAGACCCCCGATGAGATCAAGAAGCAGCGCAAGATCCACGACAAGCTGATCGAAAAGGGCCTCCAGCTCATCGCCGACAGCTTCCTGGACCAGATGGGCCGCCGTTGCGACGCGGCCGGCGTGAAGCTCACCCGCCAACTGCTCGAGGGGATCAACTTCGAGGAGATCGTGAACGAGGTGAACCGGGGCGAAGGGCGGCTACCGGGGCTGATCGGCTTCGATCCCAATCGGGCGAAGACTTACGACGGCGGCGAGAAGGTTCGCGGCGACGTGAAGCTGGGCGAGGACGGGCGGATCATCGCCGAAGAAGAGGATTCCGCCGCGCGGCTGGTTGGCACCTCGCAGCGCAGCTATGACCTCGTCGTTTTCGGCGCCCATGGACTGGGCCGGCAGCCCTACTCGCAGCTCGGCGGCGTGGTCGCGCGCTCATTGCGCGGCATCGAGAAGGACATGCTGATCGTCCGCGACGAGACGGCGCTCAAGGGCGGGCGCTTCATGGTTTGCGTGGATGGATCGTCGTACTGCTACAAGGCGATGCGCGAGGCGCTGGAGCTGGCCCGCGAATTCGGCGGCTCGCTCTATGCCTGCAGCGCCTTCGACGTCGAATACCATCACGTCGTCTTCAACAACATCAAGGACGTGCTGTCGGTGCAGGCCTCGAAGGTGTTCAAGTTCGAGGAGCAGGAAGAGCTGCACAACAACATCATCGACAAGGGCCTGCTCAAGCTCTGCCAGGCCAACCTGAAGCGCGCCGAGATCATGGCGCGGGAATTCCCCGACGTCCCGCTCAAGACCCAGATCCTGGTGGGCAAGCCCTTCCAGGTCATCATGCAGTGGGCCGAAGAGATCAAGCCCTCGCTGCTGATTATCGCGCGGCATGGCGCCCACCGGATCGACAATACCGAGATCGGCTCACAGGCCGAGAACCTGGTGCGGCTCTCGCCCTGCAACCTGTTGATGGTCGGCACGGTCGGCATCAAGCCCGAGGATATTCCCTGGATCGAAGAAGACGGGCAGGCCGGTCTTCCCTGGGCGCCCGATGCGGAACAACGGATTTTCCGGGTGCCGCCCTTCGCGCAGGGAATCGCGCGCCGCGCGGTCGAGGAGTATCTGCTCGAGCACATCAGCGACGGGGAACGGGGAACGGGGAACGGGGACGGCAACGGCAAGGCGCCGCTGCCGATCGTGACGAATAAGTGGCTCGACGAGGCGATCCAGAAGCTGCTGCCGACCCACATGCAGCTCATCATGGGCATCGGCAGCGCCGAGGAGCTGGTGCGCGCCGAAGTCAAAGCCGAAGAGATGATGGCGAAGACGCTGGTCCTCGGCAGCGACAGCGACGACGAGCCGGCCGGCGCGATGGTGGAGTCGAAGTGCCCGGTACCGCCCTACCACATCCAGAAACGCCAGCGGAATATGGAAGATCCGTCGGTGTGGACGGCCGAGGCCTTCGACCGGCTGCGGACGGTGCCGATGATCGCGCGGCCGCTGGCCCGCGGCGCGGTGGAGAAGTTCGCCAAGAAGCACGATATCTGGCGCATCACTACGCGGGTGATGGACGAGAACAAGCAGGCGATGATCGAGGCGGACGAGTTCGACGCCGAAACGATGATGTCGATGTTCCGGGAGATGCGCGCCAAGCAGATCCGCGCCGAAGCCGAAGGGGCGGACGGGCTCTCGCCGGAAATGCGGGCCTTCATCGAGGAGGCGAAGAAGAACGGCGTCACGCGCTGTCCGATCCGCGACATCGAAGAGAAGATGGACGAGTGTCCCGTGGACTTCAAAACGGTATCGCCCGCCGACGCCAAGGCGGCGGTGGAGCGTTTTCTTCAGGAGGAGAAGGCATGACGGACGTGGCATCGCGCGGCACGCAGAAGCAGAAGATGGAGATCATCGGCAACACGGCTCGGCTGATGGAGGATGGCGAAACGATCCGCGACTTCGCGATCCAGGAATTGCCCGAGCACTTCGTCCAGTGGCAGCTCGACTACAAGCGGCGCGTCTACGAGGCGATCGAGAAGGACCAGTACATCGCCTTCAACGCCGGACACCTGCCGGTCGTCGCGACGCTCAATGACGAAGGCCTGATCCCCAACCTCGCCAACAAGGGCATCGGCTTCACGCCCAAAGACGAACACATCGAGCATTACGTGAAGCTGGTCGAGGACGCGGTCGAGCAGATCGTCCAGCTGCCGCCGCATGCCGTCGACCAGACCCGCGCACTGCGCATCGGCACCGCGCGTGAGTTCTACGCCCATCCCGAGCACATCGACTGGCGCCGCCTGGGCCTGCTCGAAATCTTCGAGGGCGAGACCTACAAGAACCTGACCAAGCGGCCCATGGCATCGGTGCTCTGGACCGGCGACGCGCCGGTGTTCGTGAGCTACCAGGTCGACTGCGCCGTCGAAATCATTCCCAAGGAGGATCCGCGCTACCGCTTCTCATGGGCGATGCGCCGGCTCTTCGAGTACGAGCCGTTCCACGTCGTGCAGACGATTTTCCCCTACGCCTACACCTTCTGGGTGGTCGCGGCACACGACAAGACGCCGAAGCGGCGCCACAAGTGAGGGGAGTGGATGTCGCGGACCTCGGCGTCCTGGTCGGCGCGGTGCGCCGGGCCCTGGCGTCGCCCCGCAGGATGTATCTGGTCAACGCGACGTCCCACATCGTCATGGGGTGGCGCGACAGCGTCCCCCGCTTCGAGCTGGCCGGCGATGCCGCGCTGGCGCCGACGCTTCGGGACGCGGCCGCGGCGTTAGGCATGGACATCATCTGGGAGTCGCCGGCCGAAGTGGTCCCGGCTCCCGCCGGGTGGGAAGAGCGCAGCCGCCTGGTCGAAGGCGGTCTCGCCGAGCCGGGCCCGCTCGAGCTGCGCCACTTCGATCCCTACTGCGTGGTGATCCGGCTGATCGCCCGCGGCGACGAGCCCGACTATCTCAACGCCCTCGAGTATCTGCGGCACGGCTGGGTGGCCATGTCCCGGCTCGAGGGGCTGATCTCGGAAATGCTGCCGAGCATGAACATGCGGACCCTGGCGCAGGATCCGGCCGAATTCCGCCGCAAGTTCAAAGGGCTGCGGCAGCTCTGGACCAGCGAGTCGGCGCGCGCCGACGCCCTCGGTTTCACCGCGGCCTCCTGGTGACCACGACGCGGGTGACCCCGGCAGGGCTGGCCGAGTTCGACGCACCGGCCCACGCCGATACGGGACTCCCGCACGTCGTCGCCTGGAATCTGACCCGCCGCTGCAACCTCCGCTGCTCGCATTGCTACATCTCGGCGGGTCCCGGCGAAAGCATCCGTGGCGAGCTGACCACCGACGAATGCCGCCGGGTGATCGACGAGCTGCTCGCGGTGAATCCGTCGCCGATGCTCATCCTGTCGGGCGGCGAGCCGCTGCTGCGCGACGACCTGGCGCAGATCGCCTCCCACGCGAAGCAGGGCGGGGCGACGGTCGTCGTCGGGACCAACGGCACGCTGCTGACCGAGGTGAAAATCGGCGCGCTGATGGAAGCCGGCGTGACCGGCGTCGCGGTGAGCGTGGATTCGCTGCGGCCCGCGTATCACAACAATTTCCGCCGTGGCGCCGACGCGCTCGCCGATACCATCGCGGCGCTGGAGCGGATGCGCGCGCATCACCTCGACTTCATCGTTCAGACCTCCGTCACCCGCGGCAACGCGCACGAAGTCTCCGCCATTCTCGACTGGTCGGCGGAGCAGGGCGCGGTCTCGTTCAACTGCTACTTCCTCGTTCCGACCGGCCGCGCCGAGCGCCTGGCGGCGCCCGATGCCGACGAAGTCGAGCTGATGCTGGCGATGCTGGCCGACGCCGAGGAGCGCTATCGCGGCACCATGATGGTGCGCGCCAAGTGCGCGCCCCATTTCATCCGCCGGGTCTACGAGACCAATCCCGATTCGCCGGTGCTGAACTATCAGACCCGCTGCCCCTGCGGAATCCAGTACTGCCGTATCACTCCCGAAGGGACGGTGACGCCGTGCCCTTACATGCCGACGGTCGCCGGCGATCTGCGCCGCCAGACCTTCGGCGAGATCTGGCGCGAAGCGACGGTGTTTGCGGATCTGCGCCGTCGCGAGCTGGGCGGGAAGTGCGGCGAGTGCGAATACCGGATGATCTGCGGCGGCTGCCGGGCGCGGGCGCTGGCGTCGACCGGTGACTACCTGGCCGCCGATCCGTCCTGCTCCTATCAGCCCGACGGGACCAGGGAGCTGATCGAGCGCCGCGATCTGGTCTACGGCTCGGCGGCGCCGCGCGGCCTCGCCTGGAGCGCCGATGCCGAGGCGCGTATCAGCCGGATTCCCTCGTTCGTACGCGGCGTCGTGACCCAGCGCGTCGAGGCGTATGCCCGGGAGCATGGCATGACCACGGTGACGGTCGATCTGCTCAGCGAGATCCGCAAATCGATGCCGGTCGATTTCTCCCGCCGCGTCCCTTTCTTTGCGCGTGACGATGCTTGATCACCTGATGATCCAGACGGTCGCCGATACGGCGGGCGCGTACCGCGCCTTCCCGCTCATCGGCAGCCGCGCCGCGGTCTGGATCGCGGCGCAGGTCCACCTCATGTTCGCCGCCTTCGTCCTCGGCGTACCGATGTTCGCGGTGATCACCGAAGCGATCGGCATCTTCACCAAGGAGGCGGGCTACAAGGAGAAGTACGACAAGCTCTCCAAGGAATTCACCCGGCTGCTGCTGGTGGCCTACAGCGCCACCGCGATCTGGGGCGCGGTGCTGGTCTTCTTCCTGACGACGCTGTATCCGCGCTTCTGGAACCACATGACCGAGATCTTCCATGTCTCGATGTGGATCTACGCCGGCCTCTTCTTCGTCGAATCGTTCACCCTCTACCTCTACTACTACGGCTGGGACCGCTGGAAGTACGGCCGCGCCAAGGTCTTTCACCTGACGCTGGGCATTCTGCTGAACGTGTTCGGCACCACGGTGATGCTGATCGCCAACAGCTGGCTCACCTACATGATGAGCCCGCCCAAGAGCGAGACGCCGGACACGCTGCCCTCGCAGGTCAAGTTGTGGGACGCGATCGCCAACCAGACATGGATGCCGATCAACATCCACCGGCTGATCGCCAACGCGGTATTTGGCGGCGCGATCGTCGCCGCGTATGCGGCCTACCGCTTCCTGGCGGCCAAGACCGACGAGGAGCGCGCGCATTACGACTGGATGGGGTACATCGGCAACTTCATCTCCATCTCGACGCTCGTGGTGTTGCCCTTCGCCGGCTACTGGCTGGGCCGGGAGATCTACCAGTACAACCAGACCATGGGCATCACGATGATGGGCGGTTTCATGAGCTGGCTCTGGATTCTCCAGGCCTTCCTCATCGGCGTGCTGTTCCTCGCGGCCAACTACTACCTGTGGCTCGGCATGGGACGCATCCCCGGCGCCGAGCGCTATCAGAAGTACACCAAGTGGCTGCTCCTACTGTTGCTCCTGGGCGTGCTGGTCTGGTCCACACCGCACACCATGATCGCCAGCCGCTCGGAGATGGAGGCGATGGGCGGGGCGCATCATCCGTTGCTCGGCGTGCTGGGCGTGATGAGCGCCAAGAACACCGCCGTGAACATCATGATTCTCACCACCTTCCTCTCCTTCCTGCTGTACCGGCGCGCCAACAAGGAACCGGTGACGGCGTGGGCGAAGCAGGGGATGCTGGCGCAGTGGGTGATGTTCGGCCTGGCGGCGGCGGTGGTGCTCTTCTTCGGCGTCTACGGCTACTTCGTTTCGGCGATCGTGCGCATCGGTTTCAGCGTCTACCAGGTGCTGGCGGTGATCACGACCATCGTCGTGGTCATGGCGATCGACATCCCCATGCTCAAGGGCGCGACCAGCATGGGCGAGATACGCTGGGGTCACATGCCCGAGCGATCGCAGTACGCGCTCTTCGTCCTCGCCGTGACCTTCACCTGGCTGATGGG
>DASXPG010000166.1:0-2627 GCA_036493755.1 Gemmatimonadales bacterium | reverse complement strand
AAGTCGCCAGCACATTGCTCTTTACTACTATTTATGCCGGCGAGTACGACTCGACCAGCGCCGATGGGCGCGGCCTCCTGACCAGCGCGCACAGTTGCGCCTTTACCAGAATCACAATTCTCGTTTACTGCTGGGGCGATAACAGCGTGGGTCAGCTTGGTATCGGGAATCGCATCGACAGCCATGCGCCGGTGAAAGTGGCGGGCCAGCCCTAACGCGGCGCGCGAGTCCCGCCGATCAGCACGACTGGACAGTTCCGGACCTGACCGGCATGCCGAATCAGGAGATCCGCGCGGCCCAGCAGCGTCGCGCGATCCTTGATGGTGTCGGGAACGTAGCTCGCCGAGACGATGACGAAGGTCACGTCCCAGAGATCGTGCGTCCCGCCCCCGTCTGAACCCGGCACCACGTCCACGATATTGGCCTGGGCGCGCAGGAATTGCGGATTGTCGCCGTTGAACCCGGTGACGAAGGGATAGATCGGCGCAGGATCCGCCGAGGTGCGGCCGAAGTCGAAATACGGCACCTCGGCGCCTTTGTACCACCCCTTGAGCAATGGCCGGTTGTCGGGATCGTCGACCAGGAAGGATCCATCCGGCACGATCGAATAATTGATGTGGTCGCCCGGAACGACGAGCCGAGCCCTTCCCGCGAGCACCAGCCCCACGACCTGCCGCGCATCCCGCAGCTGATTCGCCACGTACTCCGGTCCGACCACGATGTAGTTCACCTGCCAGAGCGCGCTGAATCCCTCGAGTTCCGGGATCGAAGGGAGGATCGGCCGCTGCTCCGGCACCGGGTGCGCCGTGCCGTCAGGGTCGACGCCGGTGACGAGGATGAAAACGGGCAGCGATGCCCGTGCCTGCGGTCCGATGTCGAAGTACTGGATCGCCGTGCCGCGGAACCAGCCGCGGTGGAGGGTGAAGTGCTGCGCGTATTGCGGGCCCAGGTCGCCGAGCGCCGCGCGATCGTTAGGCGTGAGCTGCGCGGAACCAACGACAGCGAAAGACAGATTGAGACAGATTGAGACAGCAAGCATGCGTTTGCTGTAGTGATCTGTCGCAATCGGTTTCAATCTGTTCCTGCTCATCCTCTCCCGCCCGCGAGCCGGGCCGCCATCGGCGACCGCTTCAGCTTCCACATCGCCGGAATGCCGAGCACCGGGCCGAGCGCCAGCAGCCTGAAGACCCGCGACCAGCCCAGCCCTGCTTCCGCGACGGGAATCAGCTGGATCGATGCCATCGTCAGCAGAAAGCCCAGCGCCGTCTGCATCGCCAGGGCCGTGCCGAGATACTCGCGGTCGCTCAGCTCGCTGACGGCGGTGCTGAACTGGGCCGAATCGGCGACGATGCTGATGCCCCACACCAGCGCCACCGCGAGCACCAGCGCCGGCGACGCGCCGTAGAAGAATCCGATCAGGATCGAGCAGCTTCCGCTGACCACCAGACTCAGGATCGTGGTGCGCGTGCGTCCCCAGCGGTCGCCCATCCGTCCCGCCAGCAGGCTGCCCAGGCCGCCGACGGCGATCACCGCGAAGGCCGCGAGCGACGCCGTGCGATCGGGGCTCGCGAGTCCGGATGCCCGGAACGACGCCAGCAGAAACGCCGGAATCCAGGTCCACATGGCGTACAGCTCCCACATGTGCCCCAGGTACCCGAGGTTGGCGAGCCGCAGCCCCGGCTCGGTCCACGCGCGGCTCGCGTGACGCCAGTCGAAGCGGGGTGCCGGCACGTGGTACGGTCCCATCTTGACCAGGCGCCAGATCGCGCCCCCGCCGATGACCGACAAAATCGCGGCGATGGTGAGGACATTGCGCCAGGCGCCGAGCCCGCCTAACGAGCGGACCAGGTGCGGCGACGCCGAGCCGATGGTGAGCGCGCCCACCAGCAACCCCAGGCCGAGGCCGCGGTCCTCGCGGGTCCAGCTCGCCATGATCTTCATGCCCACCGGGTAGACCGCCGCGAGGGCAAAGCCGGTGAGAAAGCGCAGCGGCAGGGCGAGGGCCATCCCGTGGGCCGCTACGGCGATGAGCGTGGTCGCCAGGGCGCCCAGGGTGGCGCCGATCGCCACGACGACGGGGGGCGGATAGATGTCGGCGACGTTGGTGAACGCCACGGTCAGGGCGCCGGCGACAAATCCGATCTGTACCGCCGTCGTGAGCCACCCGGTCTGTGACGGCGTGAGCCCCCATTCGACCGCCAGGGAGGGCGACACCGCCGACATCGAGAACCAGAGGCCCATGGCCAGCAGCTCGGCCGCGGCCAGGATCAGGAGGGTTCGCCACTTGTCGCTCATGTGTGCGGCCATCATCTTAGCCGTCCACCCGTCAGGATCCAATGTGCCGGTTGTCGGCCGCAGCGTCTTGAGGAAGGACGGCGCCGCCAAGGTTGGCGGCACCGCCAGATACGTCGATGACATCACGCTGCCGGGGATGCTCTACGGCCGCACCATTCGCACGACCATCCCCAGCGGCCGCATCGCGCGGGTCCGCTTCGATTTCGACACCAACGGCTTCACCATCGTCGACCACCGGGACATCCCGGGCCCCAACGTCATCGCCCTCATCGAGAACGACCAGCCGTGCCTGGTCGAGCAGGAGATCCGCCACGTCGCCGAAGCGGTCGTGC
>DASXPG010000165.1:0-5595 GCA_036493755.1 Gemmatimonadales bacterium | reverse complement strand
GAAGACGTTCATCCGTTCCTTGAGCTTCCCTTCCTTGCCGACCATGCGCGTCACCCGTTCGACGTCCCGGGCGCGGCGGTCGGTGAGGGCCACGATGTCATTGAAGGTGTCGGCGATCTTGCCCTGCAGTCCGATCAGATCCTGCGGCAAACGAGCGCCGAAGTTGCCGTCGCGGAACTCAACCATCGCGGCCAGCAGCAGCCGGGTGAACTGGTCGTCCAGTATCACCGCGGGCTCACTGTGCCCGTTCAGCGCGGTTGAGGAAGAGTTGCGGTCCGAATACTCCATGGGAAACACATCCTTCGGCCAAGGGTTGCTACCGTCGCCAAACGGGTGCCGATCTGGAGATGCAAAGGCAAACAGCAATACCGGCCAAGGGCCGGTTATGAAATTCGGATGCGTATGAGAACGCTGATCTTGTGGGCAACAAATAGGCCATTAGCAGGGTGATGCTATTCACTCGTAAGTCTATATTTTACAATTATTTACTTGTGACAATTTCAGCAGCGCAATGAGCGAGATGCACCAGAATAGTGCGGTCCCGTCAGAACTATTCACTGTCAGCCGCAGAAAGTGGCAGCTACCGCCGCTGGGGCGCTAACTGCGCGACGCGCTGCTCCAGCTTTTTTCGGTCGGTGATCGATCGGGTAATCATCAGCAACGTGTCGTCGCCCGCGATGGAACCGAGGACTTCGGGCCATTCCTCGTGATCCAGGGCCGCGGCAAGTGCCGATGCGCCTCCTGTCGGAGTCGAAATGACGAGCAGGGGTCCCACGCCGTCGGTCTTGAGCAGCAGTGAGGGAATCATTGCCGAGAGGGCCGGCGCGGGGAGGATGGCTTCCTGCGGCGCCTCGTAGTGACCGGTGCCGTCCGAGTCTTTCACCTTCACCAGTCCCAGCTCCCGGATGTCGCGCGATAACGTCGCCTGGGTGACGTCGAAGCCGTCTTTCTCCAGCAGCTCGCGCAGCGTTTCCTGGCTGTCGACGGGATGGTCCCGGATCAGATGGAGGATGGTGGCGTGACGCCTGGTCTTGGAAGGCACACACAAATATGACGCTGAACGAGGAAGGCTGGAAGCTGAAGCTGCGGCCTCAGGCCGCGAGGACCCGCATCGCCGCCTCAGCCCGCTCGGCCGCGCCCCGCTCGGCGGCGGCATCGACGCCCGGCCAGGTCCCGCGCCGATAGACGTTCCGGCCCCCGACCCAGGTGTGGGTGACGTCGCGCGCCTTGCTGGCGGCGGTGATCGCCCCTTCGATGTTCCGGGTCCGGGCGAAAACCGGAGCGTCGAGCGACAGCGCGCAGAGATCGGCCCACGCCCCGACGGCGATCCGCCCGCAGTCCTGCGCGCCGAGCGCCGCGGCGCCGGCCGACGTGAACATCCCCAGCCGCTCCCGCGGCGTGAGGCTGCTGCCTAACGAGGCCAGCCGCGATTCCTCGAAGAGGTCGAGGGAATTGCCCGCCACGACCGAATCGGTACCGACGGCGACGGTGACCCGCGCATCCGCCAGCTGGGCCAGGTTGGCGCGCCCCACGCCGAGCAGCTGGTTCGACCAGGGACAGTGTGCCACCGCGCCACCGCAGCCGGCGATCGCCTCGCAGTCGCCCCGGTCCACGTGCACGCAATGGATGAGCAGCGGCTCGGCGGTGTCGAGTCCGGCGCGCAGCGCCCAGATCAGCGGCGAGACGCGGTGACGATCGACGCTGATGCCGCGGCCCCGCAAATGCTCCGCGAACGCGCCGCGCCCCTCGGCGATGAACAGCCACTCGTCCTGCGACTCGGCCATGTGCATCGCCAGCGGACGCTTCTGGATCCGCGCCAGCGATGCCACCGCGCCGGCCAGCTGGCGCGAAACGGTGTACGGGGCATGGGGCGAAACCCCGACCCGCACCCGGTCGGAAGCCGCGGCGAGATCGAGCGCATGCAACGCTTCGCGCAGTCCCCTGAGCGAGTCATCGAGCTGCGCCGGGTCGGGCCCGAAGACCTCCTGGTACGCGACGCCGCGCGCGCCCAGATCGGCCATCGCGAATGCCGCCGCGCCGGTCGAGCCGGTGTCGCCGATGCTGGTGATGCCGTGGGCGAAATGCTCCAGCACGCCCCAGCGGGCCCCGGCGCGAAAGTGGTCGGAGATCATCGCGTCCTTGATCTTGCGGATGCGGCCGATCCAGCGCGGGAACACCGTGTCGGTGACCAGGCCACGCAAAGCGGTGAGCTCGAGGTGGGTATGGGTGTTGACGAGTCCGGGCAGGAGCGCCGCTTCGCCGAGATCTTCACTCTCGGCGCCCTGCGGAAGGGGAACGATCGAGTCGGGACCGACGTCGGCGATGCGTCCGTCTTCGCCGACCAGGACCGCACCGTCGCGGATCGGCTCGCCGGACACCGGCACCAGCCACCGCGCGCGCAGCCGCAGCCTTCTCATGGCGGCGTGCCGGCCTTGATCCGCTGCGCCGCGCCGGTCGGGGTCACGGCGGCGGGTGCCGGCGTGGCTGCCGGGACGACACCCTGCTGGGCGTCGAGGAGCCGCTGTGCGCCGCTCGGAACGGTCCAGTCGCCGGGATTCGGACGCCGCTCGTAGACCTCACGCATGAATGATCCCCAGACGGGCGCGGCGTACTTGCCGCCCTGCGCGCTGGGCCGGATCGTCTGGGGCTGGTCGAAACCCATCCACACTCCGGCCACCAGCTCCTTCGTGTAGCCGATGAACCAGACGTCGGTATAGTCGTTGGTCGTGCCGCTCTTGCCGCCGGCCGGATAGGTGAAGCCGGATTGCCTGACCGCGGTCGTCGCGGTGCCGCCGTGGATGACGCCCTTCAGCATGTCGTTGAGCACGTACGCCTGGTCGGGCGCCATGACGCGTTCGCGGCGTTGCTGCGGCTGCCAGAGAATGTTGCCGTCGGCATCCTCGACCCGGCGAATGCCGATGGGCGACGCGCGCACCCCCAGCGTCGCCGGCGCGGTGAAGGCCGAGACCATCTGGATGGGGATGACGTCGGCGGAGCCGATGAAGATCGAGGGCACCGACGGGATCGGCGTGGTGATGCCGTAGCGCCGCGCCTCCTCGACCACCGTCTCGGTGCCGATCTCGAGTCCCAGCCGGATGGCGACCAGGTTGATCGACGCCGCCAGCGCGACCCGCAGCGTCACCGGGCCGCGGAACTCGTTCTCCTCGAAGTTGCCCGGCTCCCACAGGGTACCGTCGGGCATCGACATGGAAATCGGGGCGTCGTCGAGAACCTCGTTAGGCGAATGGCCGGCGCGGATCGCGGCCGAGTAGACGAACAGCTTGAAGGTCGAGCCCGGCTGGCGCAGCGCCTGGGTGGCGCGGTTGAACTTGGAGTCGTCGAAGTCGCGCCCCCCCACCATCGCGCGCACCTCGCCGGTGACGGCGTCCATGGCGACGAGGGCGCCCTGGAGGTACGGCGTGGTACTGCTGCGCGGATCGGGGGAGTCGCCGCGCTGGGCCAGGTAAGCCTGGTAGCTCTTGTGCGGAAAATGTCCGAAGGCGCCGTTCTCGATCGATTCCATCTGGCTCTCGAGCGCCCGCTCGGCGGCCTGCTGGATGTCGATGTCGAGCGTCGTGTAGACCCGCAGCCCCTTCTCGTAGAGGTCGCGGCCGAAACGGTCGTCCAGAGTCTTGCGCACCCACTCGATGAAGTACGGACCGACTTCGCCGAAGTCCTGGCGCGCCGAAAGACCCAGCGGAGCGGCCTTGGCTTCTTCCGCCACGTCGCCGGTGATGTAGCCCTGATCGTGCATCATCTCGATGACCAGGTTGCGCCGCTGCACCGCGCGCGCCGGGTGGCGCCGCGGATTGTACGACTCCGGCCGCCGCGGCAGCGCGGCGAGCAGCGCCGCCTCGGAAAGACTCAGATCCCGCGCCGACTTCCCGAAGTACCGCTGCGACGCCGTCTCCACGCCGTAGGCGCCGCCGCCGAGGTTGATCTGGTTGAGGTACAGCTCGAGTATGCGGTTCTTGGGGTAGGTCTGCTCCAGCTCCCGCGCCACCCATACCTCGCGCAGTTTGCGCGAGAGGCTTTTCTCCCGGGTAATGCGGTCGGAAAAGATGTTCCGGGCGAGCTGCATGGTGATGGTGGAGAAGCCTTGCTCGAAGCGCAGCTTGGTGACGTTGGCGCGGACCGCGCCGAGGATGCGCGAGAAATCGATGCCGTGATGCTGGTAGAAGCGCTTGTCCTCGACGGCGACGAAGGCCTCTTTGAGATGCGGGGGCATCTCGTCGAGCCGGATCAGCGTGCGCCGCTCGAGGCCCAGCTCGGTGATCAGCCGGCCGTCGGCGGCGTAGACCTTGGCCGTCTGCTGGGGGCGATAGTCGTCGAGCACCGCGATCGAGGGACACATGTTGCCGGCGCAGACCCGCGTCCAGCTGCCCCACGCGATTCCGATGACGAAACCCACGGCCAGCAGCAGCACCGTGACGGTGCGCCTGAGGTTCTGCGGCGAGAACCAGCGCCGCAGCCGCTCCACCATCCGGTTACTCCACCCTGCCATGCGCGAAACGTAGATGGGTGGAACCCTGCTTGCCAGCGAGGGACCTCGCGTCTACGATTGCCCCATGCCCGGTTTCGCACCCCTCAACGAGCAGATGGACCAGATCAGGCGCGGCGCGGTGGAGATCATCCCCGAAGAGCACCTGGTGCGCAAGCTCGAGCGCTCGATCGCGAAGAGCGAGCCGCTGGTCATCAAGCAGGGATTCGACCCCACCCGGCCCGACCTGCACATCGGCCACCTGGTCAGCATCCGCAAGCTGCGGACGTTCCAGGAGCTGGGGCATCGGGTGATTTTCCTGATCGGCGATTTCACCGCCCTGGTCGGCGATCCCAGCGGTGCCAGCGAGACGCGGCCGCGGCTCACCGAAGAAGAGGCGGCGCGCAACGCCAAGACCTATCGCGAGCAGATCTTCGCCGTCCTCGACCCCAAGCACACCGTCATCGAGCGCAACTCCAGCTGGCTTGGCCAGCTCAAGCCGGCGGACATCCTCACGCTGATGTCGCATTACACCGTGGCGCGGATGCTGGAGCGCGACGACTTCGCCAAACGGTGGAAGGAACAGTCGTCGATTTCGATGCTCGAGTTTCTGTACCCGCTGCTCGTCGCCTATGACTCGGTGCACCTCAAGGCCGACGTCGAGCTGGGCGGCAGCGACCAGCGCTTCAACCTGCTGATGGGCCGCACCCTGATGGAACGCTATGGACTGGAGCCGCAGGTAGCGCTGATCATGCCGCTGCTGCGCGGCCTCGACGGCGAGCGGAAGATGTCCAAGTCGTATGACAACTACATCGCTTTCACCGAGACGCCCGAAGACCGGTACGGGAAGACGATGTCCATCCCCGATGCCTTGCTCGAGGAGTGGATCACGCTGCTGTCGACGACGCCCACAACGAAGCTGGGTGACGCGATCAAACGCGCGAAGCAGGAGCCGTACCTGTCGAAGCGCGCCCTGGCGGCCGACCTGGTGACGCAGTTCCATGGCGCCGAGGCGGCGACGAAGGCGGCCGAGCACTTCGACAAGCTCTTCAAGGCCAAGGAAGTCCCGGTCGAGCGGCCGGCGTTCACCCACGCCCCCGGCAAACTCTCGGCGA
>DASXPG010000164.1:0-9237 GCA_036493755.1 Gemmatimonadales bacterium | reverse complement strand
ACGAAGCGAGCCAGGCTCGGATGCGAGAAGGTGGTTGCCGACTGAAAAGCGCGCCTGGCCCGCGGACCAACTACGACCGTCGCGATGTGACCGCCGGTGCCCTGGTTGGTCGAGCCTTCGTCGAAGGTGACGATCAGCAATCCGCTCTGCTGGAACTGCGCGTTGCGCAGCAGCGGCCCGATGTACTGGCGCAGCCACTGATCGAGTACCGCCAGCGAGCAGTTGTGCCCGTCGGAGCAGACGTTGGGGACGATCATCGCGTAGTTGGGAAGAGTGCCTGCCGACATGTCCGCCGCCAGCTGCGTGAAGGGCACCAGGTTCTTGCGCTGGGTAGTGTCGTTGATGACGTCGGTGAAATCGGTGAAGGGATTGTGGTGCTTGATGTAGCTGCCGTTGTCGCCACCCAGATATCCGACCGACGGCAAGCCTTCGGCGTATGACCGCCACGACTTTCCCGCCGATACCAGCTCGCGGACCACGTTGTCGTCGGTGACGGTGTCGGCGAAGCTGTTGACGGCGTTCTCGGTATTGCCGATGGTCATCGAGAAGTAGTTAGGCAGTGAAGGATGGGCGGCGCCAAAATATTGCGTGGCCAGTCCGTACTGCGTGGCGAGGGCATTGAAATACGGCATCTGCGGCGAGCCGATCGACGATCCGTATTCGGTATTCTCTTCCACCACCACGAAGACGTGATCCACCGGATTGGTATTCCCCGGAAGCGCCGATCCGACGGCCGCCAGCGCACTCACGCCATCGCTCGTTGCCGTGATGACCGCAACGCCGACGCCTTTGATCTGTACCGAGCCGTTACTGGTCACCGTCGCCACCGCGGGATCCGACGTGAACCAGCTCACCGAACTGGTCATGGTATTGCCGGCGGAGTCCTTGGGCGTGGCGGTGATGGTCACCGACTGGCCGATCGAGCCGGCCTGGTATACCGGTGACATGGCGACCGACGCCACGACGGGCGGCGGGGGTGGAGGAGGCGGCGGCGGGGGAGCCGGAGGTGGCTGGGGCGGCAGCGTGACGCCGCCGTCTTTGCTGCCGCACGCCGCGAGGGCGAAGGCCGCGAGCAGCAGCCCGCTGATCCGATACCGAGCAAACCGAGTCCAAGCCGCCATAAAAAGGTTCGTTCGCCCAAAAACAGGGCGCTCCCTGGCTGTATGTAGGTCAGTGGTGCGACTCCTACATGACAGAAGGGCAAGAACTAGACCATGCGGCTACTGGTCTTTGAGCGCGATGGCTGGATCGACCCGCGCGGCTCTCCGTGCCGGGAGATAGCACGCGATCAGCGCGACGGTCGCCAGGATCAGCGGCACCGCGGCGAACGTCATCGGGTCGGCGGCGCCCACGCCGTACAGCTGCTTGCGGATGAGCTGGCCCGCGCCGAGCGACGCGAGCATCCCAAGAGCGACGGCGACACCGACAACTCGCAGTCCACGTTGCAGCATCAGCCGAACCACGTCGGCGCGCCTCGCGCCGAGGGCCATGCGGATGCCGACCTCGCGGGTGCGCTGCGCGACAGCGTAGCTCATCACGCCGTAGACGCCGATGACTGCCAGCACCAGCGCCAGCAGCGCGAACGACGCCGTGAGCAGCATCGTGAATCGCGGCGGCGCGACGTCGCGGGTCATCAGCGACTCCATCGAGCGCATCTTCCACATCGGCTGCTCGGGATCCACCGACCACAGCGCGGCGCGGATCGTCTTCGCCAGCGCCATCGGATCGCCGTCGGTGCGCGCCGCGATGCTGTTGAAGATGTTGATGTCCTGGGTCATCGGCTGATAGACCTGCGCGGCGACCGGCTCGGTGAGCGAAAGCTGGCGGATGTTGCGCACCACGCCGACGACGGTGGCCCAGACGTCGGGCGGTCCGACGATCTTGAGCCGGTGGCCCAGCGCCGATTCGCCCGGCCAGGTGCGGCGCGCCAGCTCCTCATTGACCACCGCCACCGGCTGGCCGCCGGTGACATCCATGGCATTGAACTCACGGCCCTGCACGACCTGGATTCCCATGGTCTTGAATGCGCCGTCGCTCACCGTGTTCTGCTGCGTCGGCGGCGCCTCGGCATTGCTGAGCCCCGGATGGGTATCGGGGACGTACGTCGTGCCACCCCAGTTCCCGCTCAGCGGTATCGAACGAACGAACGCCGCCGAGCGGACGCCTGGCACCGCCCGGATCTGCGCCAGCGCATGCTCCATGAACGCCGAGACCTGCGCGTCGCTCGAATAGCGAGCGCGAGGCAGCCGGAACTCGGCGGTGAAAAGGTGCGACGGATCGAAACCCGGATCGACCCTGGTAATGGCCGAGAGGCTGCGGGTAAGGAGGCTCGCGCCCACCAGCAGCATGATGCAGAGCGCCAGCTCCAAGGCCACGAACAGATTGCGCACGTCGAATCCGCGGCGCATCACCGGCTCCGCGCTCCGCAGCTGGAGCGATTCCTGGAGATCGGCGCGCGCGCCGTGCAGCGCCGGCGCGAGGCCGAAGATCAATCCCGCGACGAGTGTGATCGCCGACGAAAAACCCAGCACCATCGGATCCAGGCCGACCGTCCCGAACGCCGGCAGCAGGCCGCCGGGAATCATCCCGACCAGGCCTTTGATGGCCCAGTGGGCGACCAGGATTCCGGCCGCGCCGCCCATGATCGAGAGCGCGACGCTCTCGGTCAGCAGCTGACGGATGAGCCGGCCCCGGCCGGCGCCGAGCGCCGCGCGCAACGACATCTCGCGGCTCCGCGCGACGGCACTGGCCAGCTGAAGGTTCGCCACATTGGCGCAGGCGATGAGCAACACGACACCGACAAATCCGAGGACGATGAGCAGCGAAGTCTTGTAGGGCCCGGTCTCCACATCGCGGATTGATTTGACCAGCGGACTGACCTGCGCATTCGTCGCTGGATACGCCGCCGCCAGATCCCGGTCAACGCGGTCGAGATCAGCCTGCGCCTGCTCCACGGTTACGCCGGGCTTCATTTTTCCGAAGGCCCAGACAAACGGATTGTCCCGGCTGAACAGGTTCGAGCTCGGAGCAGCGGTTATTGGAAGCCAAACCTCCATATCGCCGTACGGCTCCTTGTAGCTGTCCGCAAGCACACCAATGACGGTACGCGGCCGTCCATCGAGCGTGACGGTCTTGCCAAGAATTGAGGAATCAGAGCCGAACCGGTTCTTCCATGTTGCACTCGAAAGCAAGGCAACCTGCGCCTGGCTTCCCTCGGCAGTCTCCTCGTCCGTGAAGAGTCTCCCCATCCCCGTGCGTGCACCCAGCACGCGCATGGTATTGGCGGTAACGAAGGCACCAACGAGTCGATCGGGCGTTTCGGTACCCGTAAGATTGACGCTCTGTGCCCGCTGGACCCCGATGTCATCGAAGGTGCGATTGCGCGAGCGCCATTCATCCACATCGGGGATTGCGATCAGTAGACCCTGTTGGGCGCCTTGACGGCGCTCAAGGACGGTGATGCGGTCAGCATCCGGGTACGGCAGCGGCCGCAGCAGCACCGCGCTGACGATGCTGAAGATCGCGGTGTTCGCGCCGATGCCGAGCATCAGGGTCAGCACCGCGACCAGCGTGAAAGCGGGGCGGCGCGACAGCGTCCGGAAGGCAAAACGGAGATCCTGGATCAGCGCGTCCATCGGGCTCGCTTTCGATGGTGTGGGAGGATCATCAAATAGACGTATCCCACGAGATCAGGGTTGCAACCGGCAGGTGTGACGAAGGGCACGCTTATTGCCGGAAACCGCCCTCGGGGACGAGCGTCCCTGCCTCAATGCACGATTACATTGCGAAGGCATTTCTGCCGGGAGTATCGAATGGCTACGAAGCGCAGCACGACCACTCGCAAGACCAGCCGGGCCGCCGCCAAGACCGCTCGCCCCAAGGCGCGGGCGGCCAAGCTCACGCTCATGAAGCGAATGAGCGACGCCAAGGATGCGGCGGTGACCAGGGTCAGCGACGCCACCAGCGCGGCGAAGAAGGCCGTCGCCGGTGTGCCCAGGAGCAAGATGCGCAACGCCGGCAAGATCGCCGCGGTCGCGGCCGCCGTCGTCGGCGCCGCGATGGCCACCCGCGCCATCGCGAAGAGGTAGCGGCGACATGGCCAGTACGATGAAGCGCGTCGAGAAAGCAGCCCGCAAGGGCGCCAAGGCCCTCAAGTTGATGGTACAGCCGCGCCGGACGAGCAAGCTGAAGACGGCGGCCAAAGTTGCCGCGGTGGGCGCCGCCGTCGTTGGCGCCGGCCTGGCGGCGCGCGCGATCGCGAAGAAAGCGAAAAAGCGGTAGCCGCCGACCCGGTCGAGATCGCCCTCCGATTGATGGAGGTGGACTCGACCTCCGGCCACGAGGCCGGGGTCATCGCGCTCGCCGAGCAGCTGCTTGGCGAGCGCGGCTGGCGCACGCGGCGCATCCGCGTGAATGAAGGCCGCGACGATCTCGTCGCAACCGTCACGGATGCCCCCGGGGTCGCGCTCTCCACCCATCTCGATACCGTCCCACCGTACATCCCGCCGCGGCTCAAGGGCGACCGCATCGAAGGGCGCGGCGCCTGCGATGCCAAGGGGATCGCCGCCGCCATGATCTGCGCCGCGGAAAAACTGCGCGACCGCAAGGTCGGCGTCGCGCTGCTCTTCGTGGTGGGCGAGGAGAACACCCACGACGGCGCCGCCGCCGCCAATCGCGAGCAATCCACCACCCGCGCCCTGATCAACGGCGAGCCCACCGAGAGCACCCTCGCCCTCGGCACCAAGGGCGCGCTGCGATTCCTCCTGCGGACCACCGGCAAAGCCGCGCACTCCGCCTACCCGCACCTGGGGGAATCGGCGACGGCGAAACTGGTGGCGCTCCTCGCCGAGCTGCCGGACCTCGAGCTGCCGAAGGACCCGGTCCTCGGCGATACCCACGTCAACGTCGGCGCACTGTCGGGTGGCGTCGCCGACAACGTCATGGCGCCGCACGCCGAGGCGCGGCTGATGGCCCGCATCGTCAGGCCGGTGGATGAGATGATCGCGATCTTCCGAAAGTGGGTGGGCAAACGGGCGACGATCGAGATCGGCGAATCCGTTCCGCCAGTTCATCTCACCGCGCTCCCCGGATTCCCGACCTCGGTGGTGGCCTACGCAACCGACGTCCCCAATCTGAGCGGCTGGGGCACGCCGTACCTCCTCGGCCCCGGCTCGATCCACGACGCCCATACCGACCGTGAATTCATCAAGATCGCCGAGCTACGGGATGCGGTCGGGCTGTATGAGAAGCTGGCCGTGACGGCGTTGTCCCACGCGCCCTGAGACGGCGCGCTAGTAAAACCAGGTCCTGACGGGCCGGGCGCTTCAACCCGCAATCAACACGCCGACCATACCAGCAACAGCGATAATTAGAGGCTCCGGGATCCTCCGGACCAGCATCGGCAGACCCAGCGCGGCGATGGCGATGAGGATCGTCGCCGGATCGACAATCGAACGGCGGGCGAGCACGATCACGGCGCCGCAAAGCCCACCCACCGCGGCCGCCGTCACGCCTCCCACGAAGGCGCGGACGCCGGCGCTGCCCGTGAGCCGGCGGTAGTGCGGCGCCGCAAGGACCACGATCAGCCAGACCGGCAGAAACACCCCGGCCGCGGCCGCGAAGGCGCCCGTGCTGCCCGCCACCAGATAGCCGATGAATGCCACGGTGATCACGACCGGACCGGGCGTGATCATCGAGACCGCAATGGCATCGAGGAATTGGGACTCGGTGAGCCAGCGGTGCCCAGTCACCACGCCCCCATAGAGGAACGGTACGATCGCCAGCCCGCTGCCGAACACCACCACGCTGGCCTTGGCGAAGAAGCCGAAGAGCTGGAGCAACGCGGGCACCGAGGCCGCGGTCGCTTGCAGCCTTCGAGCCCGCCGGGCGAGAAGCGCGACCACTCCGCTCATGACGAATACCCAGACGACTTCCGAGCTGGTGAGCGCAACCACCAGGAAATTGATCGCCCAGAGCACCCACAGCAGCGCGTCGGCCTTGATGGCGCGCCTGGTCAGCGCCCATGCGCTGCGGGCGATGAGACCGATGACCGCGGCTCCGATTCCATAGAAGCAGCCCCGGATCCACGCCATGCCGCCGAAGCGCACGTACAGAGCCGACAGGGCCAGGACCATGACGAACGACGGAGCGATGAACGCCAGCGCGGCCAGGCTCGCGCCGATCGCGCCTTGCTTCAGCCAGCCGAGGTAGATCGCGAGCTGGGCGGCCAGCGGACCCGGCGCGAGCTGGGCAAGCGCCAGTCCCTCGGCGAATTCCTCGCTCGTGAACCAGGAGCGCTCCTGGACCAGGTCCTTCTCCATGCGCCCGACCAACGCGATCGGCCCGCCGAAGCCCGTCGCGCCGAGACGCAGGAAGTAGCCGTAGAGCCTAACGCTTGAACGACGCATAGAGATCATCCATCGCGGCGGCGCCGCGGGCGAGACGGTCTTCATCGCGTGGGTACCCGGCTGCGATCCCCTGCACCATGCTGGCCACGCCGTCGGCTTCAGGACGCGCAAACTTCTCGTCCTTGCAGTCGACGTCGTGCACGATCTCGCCAATGTGGCGCAGCGCCGCTTCCTTCAGGCCGAAGCGCGCCAACAGAGTCTCGAACGAGCAGCGGTCGCCCTCGTGGGTGTACTCGCCGCCGTACATGTCGAAGCGCAGCTCGTCCGGCCCGGGCTTGTAGCCTTTCGCGGTCACGAACTTGAACCGAGCCCGGGGATCGATGAAGCGCCGGATCAGCCACGCGCTCGCAATGCGATCGACCTTGATTCCCTCTCTGGTAACCCACACTCGATTTGTCAGTACCTCGCCGGACTCCAGTTCTTCCCCTTCTTCCACTTCTCCCGTTGCTTCGTCATTGAGCAGCGTTTGAATTTCCTGATCGCTGATGCCCGCCACGAAGCTGGCCTCGCATACCATCGCCTCTCCCCCTTCGTCTTCGATCGCCCGGGCCAGCCATTGAAAGTCCTCGAGCGATTCGTCGTCATTCGGCCGCACGTACACCGAGTTCTTGAGCTGCGCCGCACCGATGCGCTGGAGCCGGCGCCGGACCTTCACCCGGAAGTAGTCAGGCTTGGGGGGAATCGCGTGGATCATGAGCAGCCACCTGGGCCGCCCTTGCGATGATTCAGTTGTAGCAGTAGACATGATACAACTGTATCATCGCACCCGAAGGGACGCAATGACCACGCTGCTGCTGACCAAAGGCGACGTGCGGAGCCTCCTCACCCTGGACGCCTGCATCGATGCCGTCGAGGAGGCCTTCGCCGAGCACGCCCGCGGCCAGTCGCTCGGCGCGGGGGTGCTCGGCCATCATCTCCCTGGCGGTGGCTTCCATATCAAGGTCGCCGCGGGCGGCGAGCCGCCCCGTTTCGTCGCCAAGATCAACGGCAACTTCGCGGACAACGACGCCGCCGGCCTCCCCCGCATCCAGGGACTCATCGTGCTGTGCGACGCGCGCAACGGCACGCCCCTCGCCGTCATGGACTCGACGCTCATCACCGCAATCAGAACGGCGGCCGCGACGGCCGTCGCCGCTCGGCATTTCGCCCGCGCCGACGCCGGTATCCTCACCATCGCCGGATGCGGACTGCAGAGCCGGCTCCAGGTTCGCGCCGTGAGCCGCGTCCGGCTCCTGCGCGAGATCTTCGCGCACGACACCCATCGCCCCCGTGCCGAAGCATTCGCGCGTGAGATGGCCGCCGAGCTGCGCATTCCGGTCAGCGTCGTCGACGACCTCAACGCCGGCACGATGCGCAGCGACCTCGTCGTCACCTGCACCCCTTCGACCACGCCGATCCTTCATGGGTGCGACGTTCAGCCCGGGACCTTCGTCGCCGCGGTCGGCGCCGACAGCGAGGCCAAGCAGGAGATCGATCCCGGACTCCTCGCGTCGGCCGCCGTCGTGCCCGATCTCGTCGATCAGGCCGCGACCATCGGCGATTTGCATCACGCGATCGAAGCCGGACTGATGCGCCGGGACCAGGTGCGCGCCGAGCTGGGGGCGGTCTGCGCGGGGATGGCCGCGGGCCGAATGACCGAGGGCGAAATCGTCATCTTCGACAGTACCGGAACCGCGCTCCAGGACCTGGCGGCAGCCACCATCGTGTACGAGGGTGCCCTCGCCCGGGGCTATGGGCGGCGCATCGACTTCCTCGGCGAGAGCCCTGCCGCGTCGAATCCAGAAAGGCCTCTGGCCCGTATCAACCTCTGAGCCCGCCCAAAGCCGCGGCTTGACCGCGCGGCCGCCGGGTGTTCTGCTATGCAGGTTGTCGATGTTCCAGCCGTAAACTCCTGGGGAGGTAATCGCATGAGTTCGAGAAGCATCATCATCGCGGCCGGCGCCGCGCTCTTGCTCGCCGCACCGCTCGCGGCGCAGCAGGCGATGTCGGGGATGAACATGAGCGGGAACAGTGCCGGCGCGATGCCGGATTCGTACAAGCAGGTGCAGCTCGCCGCCCTGGAAATGCAGCGCAAGACGCTCCTTGCCATGGCCGACTCGATGCCCGAACGCCTCTACCGGCAGCACGCAACGCCGATCCAGCGCGACTTCGCGCAGCAGATCGAGCACGCCGCCGGTTCGGTCGGCATGGTGGCGGCGGGGACCTTTCACATCCCCGGTCCCGCGCGCATGGACACGGCGCAGTATCTCAACAGCCGCGCCGGACTGAAGGGTTTCATCAACGCGCAGTACGACTGGGCCACCGCCGCGCTCCGCAACCAGAGCGCCGCCGACCGGTCGCAGACCGTCAATCTCTTCGGCATGAAGACACTTCCGGCCTGGCAGGTGTGGGATGAGATTCACGAGCACACTTTCTGGACCGCCGGCCAGATCGTGGCGAACTTCCGGAACAACGGAATGGCACCGCCGGGATTCGGCTTCTTTTAAGCGGCAACCCCGGCGAGTCTTACTCGCTGGAGGAGTGTGATGATGATGTTGCAACGCATTCTCGGGACCCAGGGACTGAAGGTGTCTGCCCTGGGTCTCGGCTGCATGGGGATGTCGGATTTCTACGGCGAGCGCGATGACGCCGAGTCCATCGCCACGATCCACCGCGCCATCGACCTCGGCATCGATTTCCTCGACACCGCCGACGTCTATGGGCCCCGCATCAACGAAGAGCTGGTCGGCCGCGCCATCAAGGGCCGGCGAGACCGCGTCGTCCTGGCCACCAAGTTCGGCAACGTCCGCGGAGCCGACGGCGCCTGGCTGGGCGTCGACGGCTCCCCCGA
>DASXPG010000163.1:0-10734 GCA_036493755.1 Gemmatimonadales bacterium | reverse complement strand
CCCCCCCGCCGCCGATTCGGCCCGAATGGCCGGCCGGCGAAAAGGGTCCGCGCTTGCGGCGCGGCTACGCATCAAAGGCCTTCTGGCGATGGAATTTGCAGACAATGACAGCGAGGGAAGTCGCCCGCTTCGAGCCCTGACCAGCTTGTAGCGAGCACCGGCGCGCTTCTGAATCCGCTTTTTCCCAACTCCAGAACCACCTTCAACAGAAGGAAGTCTAGCCGGTGATGTTCCAGGATGCCAGCACGAGGCTCGCGCCGGTCCGGCCTGTCAACCCTCGGCAGCCGCCTAACCGACGCCGCAGCAACTGGTTACCTTTGGCCTGTGGCGCTCACCTTTCGCCAACGCATCTTCGCCTCCCTGGTCCTGATCGGGGTGGTGCCGGCCGCAATCGCGGTGACGGTTTCGCTGCTGTCGCCGGAATACGTCGCGCCGGTCGGCGGATCGCGCGCCTGGGAAGAAGCGGCGGCGAGCTGGCGGCTGCTGCGCGGCGGCATCCGTCCCGAGCGGCTCAGTCCCGGCACCCGGCTGGCGATGGAGCGGCACGATACCGAGATCAGCGGCTCGGTGCGCCGCGCGCTGATGGCGGAGCAGATCCACTCCGCATTCTCCGGCATTCTCGCCGCCGGCGCGCTCTCGCTCGCGGTGCTGGTCTTCGGCGGCGCGGTAAGCCTGGCCGGTCATTTCTCGCGCCAGCTTTCCAGGCCCATCGACGAATTGCTGACCTGGACGGAGCGCATCGAGCGCGGCGATCCGCTTCCCGACACGCCGCCGGTGCGCGGCGCCCCCGAATTCACGGTGCTGCGCGACGCGCTGAAGAAGATGGCGGGCGCCCTCGATCGCGCCCGTATCCGCGAAATCGAAGCCGCCGAGCTGCGCGCCTTCCGCGAGCTGGCCCGCCAGGTCGCGCACGAGCTGAAGAATCCGCTAACCCCGATCCGCATCGCGGTTCAGCGCCTCGGCAAGGACGCCACGCCCGCTCAGAAAGAACTGGTCGAGGTGCTCGATGCCGAGAGCCGGAGGCTGGAGCAGATGGCGCGAGACTTCGGCGAGCTGGGCCGGCTTCCCGAGGGTCCTACCGCCGCGGTGGATCTCGGCGAGGTCTGTGACGAGCTGGCGCGGGGAGCGCCGGAAGGCGTCACCGTGCGCGTCGAGGGTGGCAAGCCGAGCGTGCCGGTGACCGGACATTACGAGCCGCTGCGCCGCGCCCTCCAGAACCTGGTGCTGAACGCCATCGACGCCGTCCAGGACGGGGCGCGCGCCGGGGCACGCGGGAAGGAAATCGTTCTGGGCGTGCGTTCAGGCACCAATGGCAGCGGGCCGTATGTCGAGGTTACCGTCGCCGACAACGGCGTCGGCATCGCGCCGGAGAATCTGGCGCGGATCTTCGAGCCGCACTTCACCACCAAGTCGCATGGTACCGGGCTCGGGCTGGCCATCGTCAGGCAGACGATCCGGCATCATGGCGGGACCATCGAGGCGCGCAGCGAGGCGGGGCTTGGCACCACGATGACGGTGCGGCTGCCGGCGGGCGCGGCATGAGCCGGGCGCCGCAGGTGCTGATCGTGGACGACGAAGCCAACCTGCGGCGGATGGTGTCGGCGGTACTCGTCGCCGACGGCTTTCGCACCGCCGAAGCGGCGAGCGGCGAAGAAGCGATCGCCGCCGTCCAGCGGCGGCGGCCCGATGCCGTTCTCCTCGATCTCCAGATGCCGGGGCTCGACGGACTCGCCACCCTCGAGCGGTTAGGCGCCGAGACGCCTGGACTTCCGGTGGTGATGATGAGCGGCCGCGCCGGCCTCCAGGATGCGGTTCGCGCCACGCGGCTGGGGGCGCATCACTTTCTCGAGAAGCCGCTGGCCCCCGAAACGGTGCTGCTCACCCTGCGCTCGGCGCTGGCATTGGCGAAGGCGCGCGCCGAAGCGCAGGCGCTGCGCGAAGAGCTGGGTCCGACGGCGACGATCGTCGGCAACTCGCCGCAGGTCGCCGAGCTGCGGGAAACGATCGCCAAGGTCGCCGGAACCGAAGCGCGGGTGCACGTCACCGGCGAATCGGGGACCGGCAAGGAGCTGGTGGCGAGCGCGATCCACGCCGCGAGTCCCCGCGCCGACGGACCATTCGTGCGGGTGAATTGCGCGGCCATTCCGCGCGAGCTGGTCGAGTCGGAGATGTTCGGCCACGAGCGGGGCAGCTTCACCGGCGCGACCGAACGGCGGATCGGCCGGTTCGAGCAGGCCGACAACGGCACCCTCTTTCTCGACGAAGTGGGCGACCTGTCGCTCGAGGCGCAGGCCAAGCTGCTGCGCGCCCTCGAGGCCGGCGAGATCGAGCGGGTCGGCGGCGAGCGGCCGATTCCGGTGGACGTGCGCGTGGTCTCGGCCACCAACAAGGATTTGGCGCGCGAATCGAAGGACGGCCGCTTCCGCGAGGACCTGCTCTACCGGCTGAACGTTTTTCCCGTCCACATTCCGCCGCTGCGCGAGCGGCCGGGCGATATACCCGAGCTGGTGGCGCATCTTGCCGGTTTGGTGACCACGCGCATCGGGCGGCCCGTGGCGGTCTTCGACGCCGCCGCGATGCGGCGCCTGGTGCAGCATCGCTGGCCGGGGAACGTGCGCGAGCTGGCCAACATCGTGGAGCGGCTGATCATCCTCGCATCGAGCGCGGTCATCGGCGACGCGGACGTGCTCGCCGCCCTCCCGGCCCGCGATGGCGCCGACGCGCCACTTCCCGCGCCGGGCGACGCCGGCGGCCGCATCGCGCTGGCCGACGCCCTCGATGCCTATGAGCGCACGCTGATCACCCGCGCCCTCTCGGCGGCAGGGGGCAATGTCGCCGAGGCGGCCCGGTCGCTGGACACCGACCGTCCCAACCTCTATAGAAGGATGAAGCGCCTCGGCATCGAGGCGATCGGATGAGTACATCGTGTCCAAAGGACACGCCGGAATCGAACGAGAGGCGGACAGTGCGGCCAGCGCCGAAATCGAAAGTGATTGACGACGTTACGGTTAGGCCAACCGGCGATCGGGCACGGCTCGTGCCTCAACGCGGTCGGCTCCTTCCGGGGATTCTGATGCACCAAAAGCCGATCCGTTCTGTTTCCGCGCTGGTCCTGACGGCACTGACGCTGCTGGCCGGCCGCGCGGCGGCCCAGAACGACGACTCCTACACCATCCATATCTCGGCCCGGCAGCAGCCTGATCCGCGCCAGCTGCCGCGCGATGTCGCCGATGAAGTCATCCACTTTTTCAACGCCAGCGGGACCCTCCACTTCTCGGGGATCACGCGGATTCCGCACGCCCGGGGCGTGGATGGCGACGTGGCGGTGCTGGGCGGACCGGTCACGGTGGCGGGGCACATCAGCGGCTCGCTCCAGGTCATCAACGGCGATCTCATCCTCGAGCCCGGCGCGGTGATCGGCGGCGACGTGCTCGTCGTGGGCGGCGAGATCGAAGGCCGGCACGACGCGACCATCAGCGGAGAGGTGCGCGCTTACCGCACCGTGCTGCGCTACCGCCGCTCCGGCGACCGCCTGGTCTACGCCCCCGAGCGCGAATCGCTGGCCAACTGGCGGCGGCATCGCTACGAGGCGGGTTCCACCAGTTTCGTGATGTCGTTAGGCGGCACCTACAACCGGGTCGAAGGCGTGCCGATCGTTTTCGGGCCGCGGCTCAATGTCCGCGTCAATGATGGTACGCGCTTTCTCGGTGATGTACGGCTGATCATGCGCACCGGCGAGAATTTCTCGCTCGACAAGGGCCGCTTCGGCTACCGCGCGCAGGGGGAGTTCCGGCTGGGCGGACAGGAGACCAACGTCGGTATCGGCATCCATGCCTATGACCGCGTGTCGCCCATCGAGCCCTGGCCGCTCCACGATTTCGAGGCCGGCTGGGCCGCCTTCCTGCTTCACGACGACTATCGCGACTGGTACCGCGAGCAGGGCGTCGGCCTCTACGCCGCGCTCCGGCCGTCGCGGCGCACCACGCTCACCATCGAGGGCCGGCAGCAGGATGAGATCTCGGTTGCCGCCAACGATCCCTTCACGATGTTCAACCGCTCGCGAACCTGGCGCCCGAATTCTCCAATCACCGACGGGACCTACCAGGCCATGCTGGGGACGTTGCGCATCGACACCCGGAACGAGAAGAGCCGGCCATCGTCGGGGGTTCTCGTCAGTGCCGAGTTTGAAGCCGGTGCGGGCCGCAACATTCAGAATGGCGCACTGACTCCCGGCGGGCTGACGTGCCTGAATCCGCCGCAGGGTTGCCCGATTGACCCCCTCCTCGCCGACGGCAAACTCACGTACCAGCGCGGGTGGCTCGATGCCCGCACCTACATCCAGGTCACGCCGCACGGACGCCTCAACCTGCGTCTCGCGGGTGGCGGCAAGCTCGGAGGAGAAGCGCTCCCGCTCCAGGATCGGCTTTCCCTGGGTTACCCGGACCCCATTCCGGGCTACCGGTTCCGTCAGCTTTCCTGCGGCGGTGACGGATACAACGGCACGCCGGCACTCTGCGACCGCGCCATCATGGCGCAGGTCGAGCTGCGCACCCACATGGGCTTCGACTTCGGGCCCGACTGGGCCAACGACTGGGGCGACGACCGCGACGACGACCAGTGGCAGCCGCTGCACCTGGTCGGGCCGGACATCGTGGTCTTCGCCGACGCCGGCTACGCCTGGTCGGTGGGATCGGGCCCGGGCCAGATCCCGGCCGGCCGGCTGCCATCGTTAGGCAGCTTCCTCCCCGACCTGGGGCTGGGCCTCGACCTGGGACCGATCGGTCTCTACGTGGCCAAGTCGGTGGGCCGCGCCAGCCGCGACGATCTTACGTTCACCTTGCGCCTGGGGCGGCGCTTCTAGCGGGTGCGGCGCGGCGCCGGGGCGCTGTTCTTCCTGCTGTTGCTCGCTGCCCGCGCCCGCGCGCAGGAAAGCGGGGACAGCGCCCGGGCGTCGCCGCAACTCTCCATCGAGCTCAAGCGTGACAGCGCGGGGGCGGTGGTGGCTCCAGTGTTGCGCGCGCGTCACCTCATGTCCGACGGCGCATTCGAAGGCTCGCTGCGCAACGGCTTTCCCATCCGCTTTACTTTCAGGCTGACCCTCTGGCGCGACGCGGCGATCTACGATCGCAACGTGCGCGAGGTGACATGGGATGCGGTCGTCGTCCTCGACCCGGTCACCAACATCTACCAGCTGATCCGCACCACCAACGGCACCATCGAGAGCTTCCCCGACCTCGCCAGTCTCGATTCGGCGCTGGCCAAACCGTATACCATCGACGACATGGTGCCCCCGCCGCACGGCGGACGATTCGGCCGCTTCTTCTATACCTGCGACCTCGACGCCGAATCGCTCTCTCCCTCCGAGCTTGCCGACGTGGAGCGCTGGCTGCGAGGTGACCTGGGGCGCGCTCTGACCCAGACCGGCGACGTGGACAATGCCTTCAGCCGCGGCGCGAAGCTGCTCATGATCCGGCTGGCGGGGCTTCCCCACCGGACTCTTCAGTGCCGAACCGACAAGTTCCGTCCCTGAACGGGGGGATTTGTCCAGCGGAGCCCCGGGCGGGTACATTCGACATTGATGATTCTCTCGCGACCACTCCGTTTTCTGGCCCTTGCCGGCGTCCTCGGCAGTGCCACCCCGCTCCAGGCCCAGCTGTTGAAGCGAACGCCGGTACCACGAACCGACAGTCTGACCACCCTCGATGAGACGCTGGGATCGGTGCAACGGCGGTTGGCGCAGGAGTCGGGCGACACGGTGGGCTTCTACTTCCGCGATCTGGTGAAGCCGGAATCGATCCTCATCGATGCCGACACTCGCTTCCACGCGGCCAGCACCATGAAGGTGCCGGTGCTGATCCAGGTGTTCCGCGACATCGACGCGGGACGCTTCGGGCTCCACGACAAGATCATCGTGACCAACGATTTTCATTCGCTCGCCGACAGCTCGGTCTTTCACCTCGACCGCGCCGACGACAGCGATTCATCGCTCTATCTGAAAATCGGGCTTCCGGTCGAAGTCGAAGAGCTGGCGACGCTGATGATCACCAAGTCGAGCAACCTCGCGACCAACATCCTGATCGACAAGGTGGGCGCGTCACGCGTCCAGGCGACGCTCCACGAGCTGGGGGCGGACTCGGTCCGAGTGCTGCGCGGCGTCGAGGACACGCCGGCCTTCCGCGCGGGGATGAACAACACCACCACCGCTCGCGGGATGGCACGGGTTCTGGCGTCGATCGTGGACGCGACCGCGGCGAGCCCGCAGTCCTGCGGCACAATGGTCGGAATCCTGCAGCATCAGACCTTCAATGACGGGATCCCGGCGGGCCTTCCGCGGCACACCCGCGTCGCCCACAAGACCGGCTGGTTCACGGGCGTTCATCACGATGCCGCGATCGTGTACTGGGATGGGAGACCGCGCTACATCCTGGTGATCATGACCCGCGGGATACCGGACCAGTCGCACTCGGCTACGCTCATGGCCGACCTCGCTCGGATCATCCAGGGCCACGTGATCGCGCCGCCGCAGCCGAGGTTTGTACCGCACCCGTAAGAGAACCAAGGTCTATCTGCCCGCCAACTCCGCGAGCACCTGCGGCCCATAGAAGAGCCGGATGTACTTCGACTGAATCGGAGTGAGCCGGCGCACCGCCCAGGCCAGGTGCACGAAGTGGGGCTCGAGCGGCGGATGCAGCGGATGCATCCCGACCTCGTCGGCCAGGTGATTTCCCTTCTTCGCATTGCAGGTGCTGCACGCCGTCACGACGTTGGTCCAGCCATTGGTCCCACCGCGCGACAGCGGAATCAGATGGTCGCGGGTCAGGCACTCCCGCTCCCGCAGCACGGCCTGGTGACGCCCGCAGAACTGGCAGGTGTATTGGTCGCGCGCGAAGAGGAAGGTGTTGGTCACCTGGCGGCGGAAACGACGCGGCACGTGGATGAACTTGACCAGCCGGATGACGAGCGGTCGCGGCAGGGTCAGCCGCTCCGAACGCACGACGCGCCCGTCCTCTGCCTCGACGACCTCGGCTTTTCCGTCGATGACAAGACGCAGCGCCCGCCGCACCGGAACCATGGTGAGCGGCTCGAACGAGGCATTCAGCGCGAGGCACCGCACCGCGCTCATCCAATCCTCCTCATCGCGCTTGATGTTGCAAAAAGCCCGCTCCGCCAACGACTTGGGCGGGACGGGCGCACGGGCCCGAAGGCCCCCCGGTCCTTCAAATCCTAGCGGAAGCGTGGTCTCCCGGCAAGCGGGCGGCAACTCCCTGCTTGACAGCCGAAATCGCGTCTCCAGCTTCGAGGGACAATGCCGAGAACGGCGGAAGAAACGCGGGCAGTGCTCCAGGCGTGGAGACTCGTCATGGACGCCTTATGGCCCGACCTGCACCCTGGCATGGCGGCGCGGGCCCAGCACTGGCTGACAGCGACCGCGACGCAGCTCGAGAGCGAGCTTCGGCAGTATCTCAATGAAACAGACCAGCGCTCGCGGGTCCGCGTTTTCTGGAAGCTCGGCGAGACATTCGTGTTCGCCGGCTGCAATGCTCACTTTGCCGCCGATGCCGGGCTCAAGGTCCAGGAGATCGTGGGCACCGATGACTTCGACAAGCGGCTTCCCTGGATGGCGCAGGCCGCCAAGTACCGCGCCGACGACGAAGAGGTCTACAAGAGCGGCCACCCCAAACTGGACATTCTGGAGCGCCAGAAATCCACCACCGGCATTACCTGGGTGCTGGCAGGGAAAACGCCGATCCGAACCGCGGGGGGCGCCATCATCGGAATCCTGGGGATGTACGAGGTGCTGGAAGGAGAGGCGGCGCGGCAGATGCTGGCGCAGAGAGCGCGGCGCGCGCCGCCTTCCTGAACGTCTTACCGACAACGGCCTAGTAGCGCCGTCCAATCCCGCGATCCCACGTCCTCAGCAGGAAGAGAAAAGTCAGGGTCAACGTCAGCACACTGAGCTCGATCATGAGGCACCTCCGTCAGACGTTCCAGAATGACGCCCAGATCGGACGCCAGCCGGATTACATCGCAGGAAGTGTGCGGATGGGTCGTGCTCAATCAAGCTGCAACGTGCACTCTATTGGGGCCAGTATCTCACTCAGGCACTACGGCGGGCACTTAGCGATCGAAGATTTTTGCTGCTGTTTCTATCTGCACCGTAATACTCGACCGGCTGGTGCCGCCATGCACGATCCGGCGTTCCACCGCGGCCTCGGCATCGCCCAGCCGGGCGAGCACCTGCGGCATCCCCGCATCGATGCCGCGCACATCGGATTCCGGCACCCGGTCGATCGTCACGCCCAGCTCCTCGGCCCGCCTAACGAGTGACCCGACCAGCTCGTGCGAGCGGCGGAAGGGGACGCCCCCCTGGACCAGCAGATCGGCGAGATCGGTCGCGAGGGTCGCCGGATCGAGCGCCGCCTTCATCGCCCGAGGCACGAGGGTGAGCCGCTCGACCACGCCGGCCATCAGCAGCGCCGCATCCTCCGCGGTGTCGAGCACCGCGAAAAGCGCGGCGTTGTTTTCCTGGAGATCCTTCTGATAGCCCGACGGCATCGCCTTCATCGCCCCCAGCATGCCGACCAGCCGCCCCGCCATCTGCGGCGCCGAGCCGCGGACCAGCTCGAGGGCGTCGGGATTGCGCTTCTGCGGCATCAGCGAGCTGCCGGTGGTGAACGGTTCGGCGATGACGACAAAGCCGAACTCCGGGGTCGAGAAAAGGATCAGATCTTCGGCCAACCGCGAGAGATGCGTCCCCGCCAATGCCGCCGCGAAAACCGATTCGATGGCGAAGTCACGGTCGCCGACGGCATCCATCGAATTCGGCGACGGCGACGCGAAGCCGAGCGCCTTCGCCAAGGCTACGCGGTCCACGTTGAAGCCCGAGCCGGCGATCGCGCCGCTTCCCAGCGGCAGCACCGCCGTGCGGCGGCGTGCTCCATTGATCCGCTCGAGGTCGCGCGCGATCGCGAAAGCGTGAGCCAGCATCCAGTGCGCCGCGCGCACCGGCTGCGCTCGCTGGGTATGCGTGTAACTCGGCATCAGCACGTCGATACTGGCCCTGGCCTGTTTGACGAGCGCCTGGCCCAGGGTGAGAAATGCGGCGTCCAGGCGGTCGAGCGCAGCCATGGTCCAGAGCCGCAGGTCGGTGGCGACCTGGTCGTTGCGGGAGCGGCCGGTGTGGAGCTTCCCCGCGACCGCGCCGGCGACTTCGCCAAGGAGCCGCTCGCTGAGCGAATGGATGTCTTCGTCGCCCGCGCCATCCGCCGCGCCATCCGCCATTTTCTTCTCGACCTGGTCGAGTCCCGACTTCAGGGCGCGCTGTTCATCGGCGGTCAGTACGCCGACGCCGGCGAGGGCGTCCACCCAGGCGCGATTGGTCTTGAGATCCTCGCGCCAAAGCCGCTTGTCCACGGGGAGCGAGCGGTTGAGACGATCGAGCCGCGGGTCCATCGGCTCCTTGAACCGGCCGCCCCACATCGCGTGCGGCTTGATGTCGTCAGGCACTGGCGGCCATCGCGGGCTTGGCAAGCGTGCTGAGCCGTCGCGGCGCCCACCCCAGGAACTCGGTCAGGCGGCGCGAATCGAGCGACGTGTCCCGGGGCCGGTCGTCGGGACGCTTGGCCTCGACGATCAGCTTCGGGTCGAACCGGAACATGGAGCACAACAGCTTGCCGAGCTCGAGCCGCGACAGTTTTTCCGGACCACCGACGTGCCACCTCCCCGAGGCGTCACCGGAGATCAGGTCCCAGGCGGCGCGCGCGACGTCGTCCACGTGCACGGGACTGCGCCATTCGTCGCTGTAAAGCTGGGTGGTCTGGCCGCGCATCAGGTTTCCGCACTCGAAAAGGGGCTGCATGATGATGCCGCTCTCGCCCACCATCAGCGAGGGCCGCAGCACCACCGCGCCGGGAGCGGCGTCACGCACCGACGACTCGGCCTCGATCTTGAGGCGGCCGTAGGTCATGATCGGCGTCGCCGACATGGTTTCGTTGTAGTTGCCGCTGCGGCCGTCGAAAACCAGGTCGGTGGAAACGTAGAGGAACCGCGCGCCAATGGATGACGCGGCGCGCGCGGCGGCACGCGCACCATCGACGGTGACGGCGCGATCCACGCGGTCGTAGGAGACATAGAAAATCGCCCCCGGCCGCTCTTTCTCGATCAGCGAGCGCACGGCCGAAGACGAGGTGACGTCGAGGCGGAGCTCCCGCCAGTTCCCGGGGCGTACCGGCCGCTTGTTACCGGTGCCGCCGAGCTCGATGCCCTTGGGCCCGAGCCTCAGCAGACGCGAGCCGAGAAAGCCGGACGCGCCGATGACCAGCGCGCGCGCCGGCCGGGGGCTCAGTCCGCCGCTTCTACGAGGCGGGCGTCGAGCCGGCGCTCGCGCTCGTTGGCGGTGCGCACCGCGAGCCCGTACAGATGGATGAAGCCCTCGGCATCCTTCTGGGTGTAGACGCTGTCGGCGCTGAAGGTCGCCAGGCCTTCGTGATAGAGCGAATGCGGCGACTCGCGGCCCTGTACCTGGAGCGCGCCCTTATAGAACTTCATCCGCACGCTACCGGTGACGTGGCGCTGCACCGCGTTGACCGCGGCGTCGAGCGCCTCGCGCTCCGGCGTCCACCAGCGGCCGTCGTACACCAGGTCCGCATAACGAGAAGCGAGGTCATCGGCCAGCGCGATGCTGCGGCGGTCGAGCACCAGCTGCTCCAGCTCGTGGTGCGCCTGGTACAGCAC
>DASXPG010000162.1:0-2267 GCA_036493755.1 Gemmatimonadales bacterium | reverse complement strand
CGGTCTCTGGACCACCGTCGTCGCCTCGTGCGTGTACGTGGAATACAGTGCGTAGATGAGTGCTGATCTGGCGGGAGCATTTCTCGCCGGTTTGTTGAGTTTTCTGTCGCCCTGTGTGTTGCCGCTGGTCCCCAGTTACATCGCATACATCACGGGCATGAGTGGCGCCGGCGAGATTCAATCTCGCCGGCATCTTGCCTTGCTGCATTCACTGCTCTTCGTCATCGGCTTCACCATCATCTTCGTGGCCCTCGGTGCGACCGCGACGGCGTTCGGCCGCGTGCTGCACCGGTACCGCCAATGGCTCGAGCGGATCGGCGGGCTGCTGATCGTCGTCTTCGGCCTGTACACTCTCGGCGTGCTGAAAATCGGATTGCTCTCGCGGGAGATGCGGGTGCAGCTCGGTGACCAGCCGGTGGGATATCTCAGCTCGGTGCTTGCCGGCATGGCGTTCGGCGCGGGGTGGACGCCGTGCATCGGCCCGATCCTCGGCGCGATCCTGCTCTACACGAGCTCCCAGGCCGATCTGTCGCGCGGCGTCGCACTGCTGCTGGCCTATTCGCTCGGGCTGGCGATTCCTTTCATCATTGCGGCCGGCGCGCTGGAGGCGTTTCTGCGCTGGTTCAAGAATTTCCGGAAATACATCCGCTGGGTGGAGCGCGTGGCGGGGGTGCTGCTGGTGGTTTTTGGCGTGCTGCTGATGCTGGGGATGATGTCCGAGATCAGCGGCTGGCTCCAGGCGATGACGCCGGCCTTCCTCAAGTCACGGTTGTAAGGCTCTCCTCCAGCTGCTGCCGGCGGAGCAGCTCCCAGTAGCGGCCCCGCTTCTCGAACAACTCTTCGTGCCGGCCCTGTTCGACCACGCGTCCTTGATCCAGCACCACGATGAGATCGGCGTCTCGCACCGCGGTGATGCGGTGGGAGATGACGATCGCCGTGCGCCCGCGCAAAGCGCCCTTCAGATTCCGCAGAATCGCCGCCTCGGTTTCGGTGTCGACCGCGCTCAGCGCATCGTCGAGGACCACGAGCCCGGGATCCCTGGCCAGCGCCCGTGCGATCGCGGTGCGCTGCTTCTGCCCGCCGGAAAGATTGATTCCCCGCTCGCCGAGCATCGTTTCGTAGCCGTGCGGAAACGCGGCGATGGTGTCGGAGAGCTGCGCGACCCGCGCCGCTTCTTCTACAGCGGGACCTTCCAGCTCGCCCAGGCCGATGTTTTCGGCGATGGTCTGCGAAAAGAGAAAGGTGTCCTGCGGGACGAAGCCGATGCGCCGCCGCAGCTCGGCCAGGGGCAGCTCATTCACCGGAACGCCGCCCACCAGCACCGCGCCCTTGCCGACGTCGCTGAGCCGGGGAATCAGCTCGGCCAGAGTGCTCTTGCCGGAACCGGTGGCCCCGACCACGGCGACCCAGCTCCCCGGCTCGGCGCGAAACGACACCGCTTCGAGCGCCCAGCCGCGATCCTTCTCCGGGCCGTCGGCGCTGCGGCGGGCGGCATAACGGAACCAGACGTCGCGGAATTCCAGTGAGAGTGGCCCGGCGTCCGGGATCAGGGGCCCGGGAGAGACTGGGTCGGCGATCGTGGGTGGCGTGTCCAGTACGGCGCGGATGCGCGCCATCGAGGCGGCGCCGCGCTGGAAGAGATTGATCACCCAGCCCAGCGCGATCATCGGCCAGATCAGCAGCGTCAGGTAGGTCGAGAAGGCGACGAAGCTGCCTAACGTGACGGAGCCGCGGATCACCAGGGCGCTGCCGTACCACAGAGTGATGACGCCGCCGGTGCCGCCGATCAGCGCCACCAGCGGAAAGAGCGCGCCATAGGCCCGCGCCAGGCGCATGTTGCGGCGCAGGTATTCCTGCGACAGGGCCTCGAAGCGTGAGGTCTGCGGCTCTTCCTGGCGGTAGGCGCGCACCACGCGCACCCCGGAGAGGTTCTCGTGCACGAACGTCGTGAGCGTGCCGAAATGCGCCTGCACGTCGCCGAAGCGCTTCTCGATCGCCGGACCCAGCGCCACGATCGCGGCGGGGACGCCGAACATCGGTACCAGTCCCAGCGCGGTGAGCCGCCCGTCGATGCGCACCATCAGCGGGATGGCCATGGCGAGCCGGGTGATGGTCTCGGTGAGATACATGATCGCCGGCCCGGCCACCATGCGGACCGCGCCCAGGTCGTTGGTGGCCAGCGCCATCAGGTCGCCGGTCGGGTTGCGCCAGAAGAAAGCCGGCTCGAGGCGCTCCAGATGCTCGTAGAACTCGGCGCGCAGGTCGGT
>DASXPG010000161.1:0-16115 GCA_036493755.1 Gemmatimonadales bacterium | reverse complement strand
GAGCCGGAAGACGCCGACCTCGGTGCCGCCGCGCTCGTAGCTGTAGCCGATGACGACGACGCGGTCGTCCGAAATCAGCATCTCGTCATACCAGGTGCCGCTGGGGTCGATGCCTTCACCGAAGGCGTCGCTGCTCGACGCGGGCCGCAACGTGCCGCCGCCCATGGCGACGGTGAAAAGCCGGCCGCGGCGCAGAATCACGAGATAGTCGCCGTGCAGCTTGACGATGTCGCCTTCGTCCACGCCTTGCATCTGGACGTTGGTGATGGCATCGGGCGAGGCCGATCGCGCCTCGGCCTGCATCGGCGCGGCGGGAGCGCCCATCGCGGCGCCGGTGGCGTCGTTCATCGCGCCATACGCATGCCGGCCGCCCACTCGCTGCATGAGATGGCGGAGATAGGCGGTCATGTCGCTGTCGCTGGTGAAGGCGGGCATGGTAATGCGCGGCCTTCCCTGGGCGAGAGCGGGAGCGGGCAGAGCCAACGCTGCGGCAAACGACCATAGGATGCGGGATTTCACGGTACGCCTCCGGGTTGTGGGCATGCACATGGGAGACGACCGCGGGGGCGCGACTTGCACACAGCGGGCGCTAAGGGCCCCAGAAGAAGCGGAGTAAGGCGATTCCGATGATGATGGACCCGGCCTTCAACACGTCGGGATGCAGAGCATTCCACACGCGCAGCTTGAGCCGGAGATCACCGGAGTAGCGTGCGGCGCGATAGAGGGACAAGAGGACCAGTCGCTTGCCGGTTTGGTCCGGCAGCCGACTGAGGACCTTGTCGATCGCCAACCGCTGATCGGCCGTGATGGCAGCGCCGCACGGTCCGCCGAGTATCGCGCGAACCAGGACCGCGGTCTGCCACAACGACCAATCCTTGGGCGTGACCGTGCCCTCCGGAACCTCGTACAGAATGCGATCGGCGAGCGGCAGATCGGAATCGAGGAGCGCGCCGAGGGAGCACCAGAGAGTGTGCATCTGGTCGGCCGCGCCAACAGCGGCCATCTGGGTCGCGACAAATTGAAGAGTGGCGCAGCCTTCCTTGTCGCGCCCTCGACCAAAGAGAGCGATGGCAAGGTTCTTCAGCATCCACGATTCCTTCTCGCTGCGCGTCCTCCAGTCGCGTTGCCACCGAATCACCTGGCCCTTTTTCCCGCGCGCGGCCAGCGCGTAGCCGAACTTGCCCCAGTACCGGTCGTCGGAGCGCCATGCCTTGCAGTAGTGCCTGATCAGAAGCATCTGCCAGGCGAGTCCGGTCCGTATCCAGAGCGTCTTGGGTCCGGCCTTGGCTCGCGCTCCAATTCCGTCGAGGATTTCGCACACCGCCGAGCGTCCCGCATCTCCCATGCGGATCAACCACGGATAGTCGCGGATCCCACCATACCGGTTGCGCATGGTTCGCGTCCTGGCCCAGAGAACCGGCGTAACCGGATGCCATCCTTGTCCCGCGAGCACACCGCGCAGGGTGCGCTCAAGGTCCGCGGCACGGCCATGGTTCATGACGGCGTTCGCGCCGATCCAGACGGCGCTGGCATCGTGCGCGGGATTGCCGCAGAGCTCGTCAACGAGGGCCAGCGCCGCGTCGACCTTGCCGCGCGCCAGCTCGAGTGAGACGTGTGCCGCCAGGATGCGGCCCGGCGCAGCGAAGGGGCTGAGAATCTCGAGGGTACGCGTGGCTTCCTCGAATCGATGCTCGCTGCACTGTATGTCGAAGTAGCCAAGTCCGGCGAAGAGATAGTCGGGCGACAGCTGCATGGCGCGGAGCAAAGCGCTCTTGGCTCCTTCCCGGTCGCCGCCCTTGTTCTTCAAATCGCCGATCCATCCGAGCGGGATCGCATTCGCCGGCTCGAGCCAGGCCAGATGCTCGGCGGCCCGGATCGCCTCCTTCATGCGATCTTCCGAAGCGCACCAGTCGAGCAAACGATGCCATCCCCACCGATAGTCAGGACGCTCAGCCAGGATCTTGTTGATCTGCTCGATCGCGCCGCGGACATCGCCACGCTCCGCGCTCACCCAGGCGGCTCGGGCGCGCAGCGCGATCGGCGGACTGTTCCCGAACACCGGCGGCCGGCAGGCATCATCGGCCTCGCGGAATCGGCGCAGCCGGGCCAGTGCCCAGGCCCGCACGTCATACGCGGCTTCATCGCGGGGAGCCGCGGCGATCGCGCGATCCGCGGAATCAAGGCCGTCCGTAGCGAATCCAGCATTGATCTGCATCTCGGACAACCTGATCCAGGCGGCGGACTCGGCGGGCCGCGCCTGCGCCAGCGACCGGGCCAGATCCAGCGCTCCGCTCGCCTGGCCGAGCACCGAGGACCATTCGGCAAGTTTCTGCCAACCCCACAGGTAGCCCTGATCGATGCTCACTGCCTCGCGCATCGTGGCGACAGCCCGGTGATAGTCCCGCCGGAAGGCAAAGAGCTCGGCGAGGGCCCCGCGAAGACCGGCCGCGAGCGGCGCCCGGGCAATCGCCGCCTCGAGAATGCGCACCGCATCGTCGATCCGCTCATTCGACACGAGCGCGTCGGAAATCTCGAGGGTGGCCTCCACCGCACCCGCATCCTGGAGCGCCCGGCATCGCTCGAGAGCGGCGATGCACAGCTCGAGATCGCCCCGTCGCCGGTGCAGCCGGCCCAGCTGGAGCCAGAGCTGCGCGACGGTGGGGAAACGCTCAGTTGCCGCTCGTACGACGCCGAAGGCCTCCTCGGTCTGATTCATCTGATCGAGGTGTACGCCGAGGGCGGACCAGGCATGCCACAGATCGGGTCGCACCTCGTGCGCGTGTCGCAGGATCCCGAGTAGCTCCAGCGGGGTCAGCACGCCGCGGGCGACGAGGCGGTACGTCAGCAGTCCCTGTCCGAGTACCGTTTGCTCGAGTAGCCGGCTTTCGACGAAGACGAGCACCGATCGCCGGGAGGCAAGATCGCCCGCGGTGTCGAGCAGGCCGCGGATGGCATCGGAGTTGTCGGCGGAGCGCCCAAGGGCATCGCGAAAGCCGGCGGCCGCATCGGTAACACGGCCCATCCGGTTGAGGATGTGCGCCCGGATGGAATGACTCGCCGCTTCCGCCGGGTCGAGGGCGAGTCCGGTATCGGCCTCGGCCAGGGCTGCGTCGAATCGTTCCTGTTCCATCAAGTTCAGCGCCAGCTCGCGGTGCGCCCAGGCGTCCGCGGAATCGAGGGCGAGAATGTCGCGCAGCGGCTGCTCGCGAACCGCCGCCGACTCCCGGTCGGTGAAATCGTAGACCAGCCGCCGCAGACCGGGATTGTGAGGGAAGGCGGCGCATGCGGCCTGGAGTCCTTCCATTGCGGCGGCACGATCGCCCATCTCGAGACGAAGCGTCGCGGTCATGCGCTGCGCTTCGACATCGATCGGCTGCGTCGCAATGATTTCGAGGGACGCGGCGAGTGCGGCGGCACGATCGCCGCGCGCGCGGGCCTCGCGGGATACTTCGGCGAGCCAGTCGGGGCGGCGCACATTTCCTTCGGCGGCGGCTCGACGCGCGGCGGACTTCTCAGGCTGGCCATACCGCGCGTACCGATTCGCGGCGAAGAGCCTGAGATTTCCATCGTCAGGATGGACCGCGATTGACGACTCGAGCACCGGAAACGCCTCCTCGGTCCGATCGAGGAGCTCCAGAGCGTCAAAGAGCGTGATGGCCGAATTCGCCGAGAGGCCACCGAGACGATCGACTCGCTCCCTCAGATAGACGAGCGCCGTTTCGGGATCGCGTTGCCAGCGACAGACCTCGAAGTAGGATCGCGCGTATTCCTCTCGCGTCTGTTCGAGGCAGGAAGCGAATCTCGCCGCCGCGACCGCCTCATCGCGATCCGCCTGGCGCCAGTAAATGCCGGAGAGCTCGTAGAGCGCCTGCGGGCTGTCGCGCCGGCGCCGCAGCGCGCGGCGAACGAGCGCCAGGGCCCGGCCGATGACACGCTGGTCGGCACTCACCTCGACCGCGTACTCGAGAAGCAGCAGCGGATCGGTGTCGGGGGCATCCGCCAGCGATGCCAGCCAGGCCACGCGCTCCGGGCGAGTCGCCAGCTGCCGCAAGAGACCAAGACGCGCCAGGAGCAGGAATTGATCGGCGGGAAACTGCTCGATCAGCGCATCCAGCGCGGCGAGGCCCTCGCGCGGGTTGGCGTCGTAGCCCGCTACGGCGCGCCGGGCAATGAGGGTCAGCCGATGATTCGGTGACTCGGCGAGCATCCGTGCCTGGAGCTCGAGCGCGCGCGGCCGATCATGCACTTCGAGCGCGAGCTGGAGGCGGTGGAGGAGATCGTACAGCTCCGTCTCGGGGAGCTGCAGGCCGTCGAGAAGCGAGGCCTGGTCCGGCGGAACCATCACCATGCCGCGCGGGCCCGAGGATTGGCGGCGATCGAGCAACAGCGCCGCATTGATTTCAGTTGTCTCGGGTGTGCTGGGATCGCGCGCGAGCAGGATCGAAGTCGCCTCGTCGTAACCCATGGCGGCGACCAGATGACCCATCACTACCGACTGGAGCGCGAGGGTGAACGGGAGCCCGCGGTCGATCAGCGCCACGGCGCTGGCCCAGTCGACGCGGAATTCGCGCACCACCCACCCCTGGCTCTCGGCCCAACGGCGCTCGCTGTGCAGCGGCGTACCGTCATAACAGATCTGCTCGGCAACGGAGAGATGCTCGGCGGGCCGGTTCCAGAACTGGCTGATCGACGTCAACGTTGCCGGTGCGCAGGTGTTGTGGTGCTGGCGCACGAACGGCACCGGCAATTCCTTCCGCCGCGGCTGCACCGCGCCGTCGTTGGCGAGGAAGGCCCGAAGGTTTTCGGCGATTCCCGACGCGAAGGGATCGGTGCTCTGCTCGATGAGCGCCAAAGCGCCGCGATAATCGCCACGGCGGCTCGCGATTTCCGCGCGGACCATCGCCAGCCAGCTGGTCTGCGCCGGCTCCCGCAGCGGCGTGAGCTCGGTATACCGGAGCGCGGCGGCTTCCGCCTCATCGAACTCACGCGACCGCAGCAGCACCCGAATCAGCGAGGCGACGACGTCTCCACTCTGGCCGGCGGCGGCGGAGCGGCGGAGCAAAGCCAGAGTATCCTGCTGCCGCCCCAGCAGCTGCAGGCATGCGGAGGCAATGAGGATTACCGGCACATAGGAATCGTCAGCGGCGAGACCTGCTTCGGCCGTGGCCAGCGCCTGTGCATAACGGTCCTGCATGATGCAGAGGGTGGCACCCTCGCAGTAGCGGTAGAGCCTGGTGGGGAGCGCATCGTCCGCCTGACGCATCAGCACCGTGGCGCGGGCAAAATCGCGCAGCGATCCCAGGAGCAGCGCGCTCTGGCCGTGGTAGTCGCCGCGGTCCGTGTCGCTCGCGTGGGGGGACAGCACGAGCTTGCGACGCGCGACCCATGCCAAGTACGCGCCGCGATACTCATGCAACGTGGACACCCAGAAATACTGCGCGGAGGGCTGATGCTGCCCGGCGCGGAATGCAGAGGCAAAGAGTCTGCTCGACAGTCCTGGCGCGCCAAGCCTGCTGGCGAGGCGGCCCGCGAGCACGAGACCGCCGACACCGGGCCACCGCCGTAACTCTCCCATGGCAGCACCGGCACGCCAGGCATCGACGTAGCGGCCGCCATCGTACAACTCCTGGATCGGCGCGAGATCTGAATCGGCGGGCACTACGGACAACGAAACGCCGCACGTGGCCCCGGGTCAAGGAGAGGAGATCCCGACACAGCGGGGTAGCAGGAAGCATGGCACGTAAGGCGCCGGCACGACCTCCCAGGCTGGCCGAATACCGCCGCAAGCGCAACTTCAGCGCGACGCCCGAGCCGCGGGGATCGGTCGGCTCGCCGGCGGCCGTGCGGCGGTTTGTGATTCACAAGCACGACGCCAGTCAGCTGCACTACGACCTGCGGCTCGAGATCGGCGGCGTCTATGCGTCGTGGGCCATTCCCAAAGGCCCGAGCATGAATCCGGCCGACAAGCGCCTCGCCGCGGCGGTCGAAGACCATCCGATCGACTACGGCGAATTCGAAGGCGTCATTCCGTCAGGCTACGGCGCTGGCACCGTGATGCAGTGGGATACCGGCGTCTTTACAGTCGGGGGCGATGCATCACCCGAGGAGCAGCTCGCCGGCGGTGAGATCCGGCTGGTGATGCTCGGCAAGAAACTGAAGGGCGCATTCACGCTGGTGCGGATGCACGGCAAGGCCGGCGGCAAGAACGATCGCAACTGGCTGATGATCAAGCGCCGTGACGAATACGCCGATGATGGCTGGGAACAGGAAGCGCCCGGCATCAGCCGGTCGGTGCAAAGCAACCGCACCATGGATGAGATCACCGGCGCGCAGACCATCCGCAGAAGCCGCCGAAAGGCCTGATCGTCGCGGCCTCGACCAGGCGCTGCTATCTTCGGCGCCCATGAAGATCCACCTGCTCGTCGTCGCTCTCGCTTGCGCATCGTCGCCCGCGCTGGCGGCGCAAACTCCCGATACGATTCTTCTCCAGCGCATCCTCGTCGCCGAAGACGCGCGCGGAACCGGAGCTGAAGGCGTGACGCCGCTGCTCGATGGCGCGCGAAGCGCCGATTCGCTCATCCGCCGGGTATCGATTCGCGGGATCGGCCGGCTTCAGCGGCCCGACATGGCCGCCCCGCTGCTGGCCGGGTTGTCGGACGCGGCGCCGGCGGTTCGGGCCGAAGCCGCGAACGCCATCGCGCAGTCGCTCGTCAACCTGCGGCGCGGCGCGACATCGGCCGATCCGGCGAAGCTCGACGTGCCCGCGGCGCAGCGCGCGCTGACCGCCGCCCTCGCATCCGAATCAGACGCGGACGCCACCGGCTCCATTGCCGAGTCACTCGGCAGACTCCACTATGGCGACAGCATCGCGCCCCGCGATGCCGAGCGGGCGATCGTCGCCAAGTCGAACGGCGACGCGAGTGCCGGAGAGCTGCACGGGCTCTACTGGCTCGCGCTGACGCGGCGGGTGACGGGTTCTCTCACGCCGGATGGATTGGCGCTGCTTCGCCGCTCGGCGAGTGCGGCGCCGGATACGATCGCGCGACGGATCGCGGTACTGGCGCTGACCGCCGCGGGCGGATTGGACAGCGCCACCCGCTTCACCGCGAGCAACGACGCCGACGACCAGGTGCGCCGCCTGGCGCTGGCCGCGTCCGGAGGACTGAGCGCGCAGGTGCGCGCCGCGATGGTCGGCCGCGCCATCGCCGATGCGAGTCCCATCGTCCGCATCGGCGCGATTGGCGCCGCACGGGTCGGCGCCGAGCGTCCCGACTGCGGCCCGATCATGCCGCTGCTGCGAGATCCCAGTGACTATGTCGCACTGACTGCGATCGACGCCCTCGGCCTTCCCTGCTCCGATAACGCGGCCGCGGCGGCGGCATTGGAGATGACGATCACGAGCCGTCCACATGATGTGATTCCCGGCCACAATTGGCAGGCGCCCGCGCACGCGCTGGTCGCCCTCGCCGGCATCGATTCGGTGCGCGCCGCGAATTTCCTGCCGCGATTCGCGCAATCGAGAGTGTGGGAAGAGCGGATGTTCGCCGCGACAGCCGCCGGGAAGGCGCACCAGGAACGGTTGCTGCGGGTGCTGTCACATGACAGCGAGCCCAATGTTGTCGAGGCCGCGATCACGGCCCTGGCCCATGACGAAGGACGTGGCGCCGACAGCGTGCTGATCGGGGCCCTGACATCGAGCGGCTACCAGGTGACGCTCGAGGCGGCAACCGCGCTGCAGGGAACGCACGATCCGCGCGCCCTCCCGGCACTGCTCGCCGCCTTCCAGCGGGTGACCGGCGAGCGGCGGGAGAATGCCCGCGATCCTCGGCTCATGATGCTGAAGCGGATCGCGGAGCTGGGCGGCGCGGCCAATGCCTCCGAAATGGAGCCCTACCTGGCCGACTTCGACACGACTGTCGCGACCACGGTCGCCGGGATGCTGTCACAATGGACGGGGCGAACGGTCAGCGCGCGCCCGCTGCCCCTGACAATTCACCCCGAGCCCCTCGCGGCGGTCATGCTGGCACGCGAAGTCCGGCTGAGGGTGACGATGTCGGAGCGCAGTGGCGGCGGGAGATTCGTCATCACCATGATGACCGGCGAGGCACCGGCCACCGTCGCCCGCATCGCGCGGCTGGCGCGCGAGCATTACTACGACGGGCACCGCTTCCAGCGGGTCGAACCGAACTTCGTCGTCCAGGGTGGAGGGCCGGCGGCGACCGAGTACGTCGGCGATGCGGCCTTCATGCGCGACGAGCTGGGCCGGCCCTGGCATCTGCGGGGAACGCTGGGCATCTCATCGCGCGGCCGCGATACCGGCGACGCCCAGTGGTTCATCAACCTCACCGACAATATCCGGCTCGACCATGAGTACACGGTCTGCGGCTGGATTACCGAGGGACCGGGCGTCGCGGAGCGGATCCTCGAGGACGATCAGATCGCGCGGGTCGAGGTCCTCGGCCTGCGCTGACGGTTCAGCAGATCACCCCGCGCACCAGGGCATCGACATGGATGCGCAGCGTGTCGGGCGTGCTCCCCGGCGGGGCCAGCATCGGAAATCCGGTGGGCGCGGTCGAGCAGAGTGCAGGCGGGAATGGTGACTGTGCGCCGCCCGCTGCTATCCCGATCCAGGTGTCTTCGTTGACGACGACGCGCACCGGCATATTGGCCACAATCAGCGTGTGCGCGGCGCTGTCGCTGAGGGTTACTCGCAGCGTGGCATTCATCGGCGCGGCGGTGGGCGAAGCGATCTGGAGATGCTGGCCGATCGGCAGGCCGGTCGTCTTGTCCATCACGATGCGGCCGTCGGGTCCCAGCAGCCTGACGAGGACTCGATACGCATTCGTATCGGCATACTGTCCGACCCCGGCGTAGAAAATCGTCACGGTGGCCGGCGCATCATTTCCGGGCGCGACAGCGGCGCACGCCGCGAGCGTGCCGGCCGCGACTGCGGCAAGGATGATGTTGATCTGCTTCGACTTTCGACTGCTCAGTGCAATCATGGTACTCTCGCGTCAGTTGTCCGGAACGGGAGTAATGCAAGAAGCCGGCCAACATCAGGCAGACATGACGGGCCCTCCCGGACCTCGTAGACTAGATTCCGGTCGACCGCCGTCACGGGAGAAGGTCATGTCGTTGAGAGTCCGCATGGTTGCGCTCGTTGCCCTGGTCGGCGTCACCGGCAGCGCCGGCAACGCCCAGCAATCGGGCGTGGACGAACGGCAATGGACGATGCCCGCCAAGAACTTCGCCGGCACCCGCTTCAGCACCCTGACCGGACTCACCCCGGCCAACGTTTCACGGCTTCGTCCGGTGTGGGATTTCTCCACCGGCGTGCTCGGCGGGCACGAAGGCCAGCCGCTGGTGGTCAACCGCACCATGTACGTCGTCACGCCCTATCCCAACGTGCTCTACGCCTTCGATCTCACCCAGGACGACTACCCGCTGAAGTGGAAGTACCGCCCGGACGTGAATCCCAGCGCCATCGGCACCGCCTGTTGCGATACCGTGAATCGCGGCGCGGTCTACGCCGACGGGAAGATCATTTACAATCTGATCGACGGACACACCGTCGCAGTGGACGCCGAGACGGGGCACGAAGTCTGGAAAACCGCCACGGCGGATCTCTCGGAGGGCGAGACGATCACCATGGCGCCGCTGGTCGTGCGCAATCACGTCTTCGTCGGGCCGTCGGGCGGGGAATTCGGGATCCATGGCTGGATCAAGGCGCTCGATGTCGCGACCGGACACGTCGCCTGGACGGCGTACAACGCGGGCTCCGACAGCGAGGTCATCGCGCATCCCGGGACCTTCCATCCCTTCTACGATCATGGTGCCGACTTCGGGCGCTCGACCTGGGCGACCGACAGCTGGCGCACCGGCGGTGTGCCGGTCTGGGGCTGGCTGACGTACGACCCCGAGCTCGATCTGCTCTACTTCGGGACCGGCAACGCCTCGCCGTACAACACGGAACAGCGGCTGGGCGACAACAAGTGGTCGTCGAGCGTGCTGGCCAGGCGGCCCGAGAGCGGCGAGCTGGTGTGGGCGTATCAGTTCACGCCGCACGAGAACTGGGACTTCGACGCCAATGCGGAGATGATTCTCACCGACCTGACGATCGGAGGCCGGCGCCGGAAGGTGCTGGTGCATTTCGACAAGAACGGCTTCGCCTATACGCTCGACCGGCAGACCGGCGAGGTCCTGGTTGCCGAAAAGTTCAGCAATGCGAACTGGGCCAGCCGCATCGATCTCTCGACCGGCCGCCCGGTGATGGACACGATGAAATTCACCGGCGCCTCGCGCGGCAACGTGCCGCAGATCTGTCCCAGCCTCGAGGGGGGCAAGAGCCCCAACTCCGCGGCTTCGTTCTCGCCGCTCACGGGCCTCTTCTACACGGCCACGAATAATCTCTGCATGGACTACAACGCCAGGCAGGTCGAGCACATCCGCGGCACGCCCTTCATCGGCGCGAGCACGCCGTACACCGTGGGACCGGGTGGCTACATGGGGGCGTTCATCGCGTGGGACGCGGTGCGGGGGCGGAGGGTGTGGGAGATCCACGAGCGCTATCCGGTGTGGAGCGGCAGCGTGGTGACGGCGGGGGGCGTGGTGTTCTACGGCACGCTCGACGGCTGGTTCAAGGCCGCCGACGCCCGCACCGGCCGGTTGCTGTGGCGCTTCAAGGTGGGCTCGGGGGTGGTCGGTGCGCCGATTACCTACACCGGTCCCGACGGCAAACAATACGTGGCGGTGTATGCAGGGATTGGCGGCGACTGGTTCCTGCTCGCTGGCGATGTGCGCTCCGACGATCCCGCCGACGTGCGGGCGCCATCGGACTTCGCGCCGAACATCGCGCGCTACAGCAGCCAGGGAGGGATGGTCTGGATCTTCGCACTGTAGGGGCCTTGCTGGCACTCCCGCTCGCCGCCGCCTGTCGTGGCCGCTCCGGCGACGCGACGCAATCGGCCGACGTGCCGCCTAACGTCGCGCACGAAGCGCACGTGCTGGCCGGCGGCATGGCGCCGGCGGCGGGCCACATGACCAATCCCCTGCACCAGGACTCAGCCACGATCAGCGGCGGCGGCAAGATCTTCGTGGCGATGAATTGCGATGGCTGTCACGGCGACGGAGGAACCGGCTGGGTGGGCCCGAGCCTGGTGGATGGGCGCTGGCGTCATGGTGGCAGCGACGGCGAGGTCTTCCAGTCCATCTACTTCGGACGGCCGCGCGGGATGCCGGCCTATGGCGGGCTGATGAACGCCAACATGATCTGGAGCGTCATTACCTGGATCCGGGCGCAACCACTTCCGCCCGATGTGCCGACGGAATCCTGGGTCAAAGGACCAGGAAAGTAGCTAACGCGTCGCAACGACGTGAGTCACACTTCGTAAACGACCAGCAACTCCAAGTAACAAGCGATCATCTGCAACGAAGTGATCCGCCGCGCGCTGGAATGAGTGTCCCGATGCCCAATGGATTGCCTATCGTCTGGCCGTGCCGACAGATCTGTTGGTGTTCATGACCTGGAAAACGCTTGGTGGTGAGCCGTCGCTCGATGAAGCGGAGGCGACGCGGCTTCTCGACATGCTCCCAGTGCTCGCGCGACGGGTGCGATGCCAGCTTCTCGAAATCGCCGTCCTTTCCAACCATGTTCATGTTGTTGCAAGCCTGCCCGAACCAATGCCCATGTCGCTTCTGGCGCAGCGACTCAAAGGCGCCTCTTCAAGACTTCTGAACCTGCAACGAGCCAAACGGATGAAATGGGCACACGGCTATCACGTGAAGACCATCAGCCGCGAGGCGCTGCACGTGGTACGCAGATATCTCGACGGGCAGTCGGATAAGCATCGCCTGCCGTGGGTGAAGCGGTGGTGTTACGGCATGCAGGTTCCGGTGACCTGCATGGATGAACCCAGCGAGGTGGTGGTCTGACCGGGGACGCTGGCCGTTTACGGCCTGGTGTTGCCGAGCCCGTCGTTTACGACGGGTGCCGAGCCGTCGTTTACGACGGGTTGCCAAGCACGTTTACGACCTGAGAACTACGCGGTAGCTTGGATCCCCAATGGCCACCCAGCGTCGTCGCCCGTTTGATCCAGTCGAATCGTTACTCAAGAGCTACGCCGCCAGCGCCCGGGTCACCGAGTACCTGCTGGAGCGCCTGGATCCCGAAGTGTGGCGCGCACCAGTCCCCGGGAAGCGCGGCAAGACCATCGCGCAGATCGTCAGCCACATGCATAACTGCGGGCTGGTTTACGTGGCCCGCACCTCGCCCTCGGCAGACGTGCCGCCTGAGATGGATCGCCACCGGGTCACCCGTGCCGAGGCGATCAAGCTGCTCAAGCGCAAGCGGAGAGTGGTGCTCGAGGTCGTCGGAGCGAAGCTCCAGGGCGACGGCCGGCTCACCGGTTTTCCGCACGACGCCGCGCACTTTCTCAGCTACTACATGGTGCACGACGGGCATCATCGCGGTCAGATCACCCTGATGACCCGGCTCCTCGGTCACCCGATCGATACCGAGACGATGTCCGGGATGTGGATGTGGCCGAAACGGGCGCGCGAGTAGCGCCTCCGCGCGTCAGTGGTGGCAGGCGGCTTGGGCCCGCACCGTATCTGCTGCGACAAAGACGGGAGTTATGCTGCGGTGCACCCGCATCCCGCCCGTGCCATCGTCATCGGTCACATCCGCAATCACGATACCCGTCGCCCCGATGCTGCCGGCGCGCTCGCGAATCAGGCGGTCGGCTTCGCGTGCCTCGTCATCGTTGTTGACACGCATCGGTGGACCGGGAGGCATGCGCAGTGTGTCGAAGGGCGCCGGCACATCGGCCAGACGATCGTACGTGCGCACGCCGGCGGCGCATACCACGGTGCGGTGCGGCGCCGGCGCCGGCGTCTGCTGGGCCAGGGCCTGATGCGCTCCTCCGAGGAGGGCGACCACCAGCGATGATCCAAAGTGGGCATAACGAGCCATGATGGGCCGGCCTTCTGGTTAGGGTCAGAAGGAAGATGCGCCGGCCCGGCCCAGCGTCGCACTACGGCTGGTTCCGGCGGCTGACAATCGCCAGGATGTTGCCGTCCGGGTCCTTGCACCAGGCGTTCTTGATCGACCCAAAATCATAAACGTCGTCTTTCACCGTCGCGCCCGGCATGTCGTAGTGTTCGAACTTCACGCCCTTGGCGCGCAGCGCCTTGACCTCGGCCGGCACATCGTCGACGGCCCAGGTGACCGCGGTTGCCTGGTTGGTCCCGGCGTAGGCGGACTGGTATACCAGGAGCTTGGAGCCATCGCTGTGGTAAATCACGGCCTCGTCGCCTTCCGTATCGGCCAGCCGCAGGCCTAACGTCTGTTCGTAAAACCGGCGGGCGGCTCCCAGGTTCTTGACCGGGACCGTAGCCATGACTTCGCTGTGACCGATCATCGTTGCCTCTCTTTTTCAGTGCCCTGGTCAGTGCACCAGCTTGAACCCGATGTGGGTGCCCATCTTCTGGCCGTAGCCCAGCTGGATGTTGAGATAGCCGAGCGTTTCAAGCCAGCGGGCGTTATGCAGCGTCCCGGCGTCCACCGGATCGAAGCCGAGGTCGCGTCCGAGCTCCAGCACCGAGTGCTTGGCTGGCCCATCGTTGCCGGCAGCCAGCAGCGACAGCGATGAGCCGTCGACCGAGCCGGTCTCCATGTTCTCGGCGAATACGGTATTGAAGGCCTTGACCACCTTGGCCCGCGGCAGCTTGTGCCGAAGCTCTTCGGCGCCGCTGGTGGAGAGGTTGAGGGCCAGCTCGTGCTTCTGGTTGAGGGTATTGGTCACGTCCACCACTGTCTTGCCGTCGATGGCGTCGCCCATCTCGCGCACCGTCGCGTCGAGCTCGCTGAACGGCACCGCGAGAATCACGATATCTCCCCACGAAGCGACGTCGCGCACCTCGGCCGGTTTCCGGCCGGTGGTGCGCACTGCATAACCGGCGCGGCTGAGCCCGTGAGAGAGCGCGGTGCCGACATGGCCCTGGCCGATGATGCCGACCCTCGACTTTGCTGCCGCCCTCGTCTGGCGGAGCGGCTCGGTTGCAGTTGCTCTACTGGTCATGATCTGCCTCCGGCTGATCTGTCCTTCAGGGTATGGGTTTACGATGCTGGTACCCCTCGCGCTGGAACGGGTGCCGCGCTAATTACTCTTATGGACGACAACCTTCCCAGCTGGTCGGTCAGGCTGCTCCGCGAGGTGGACGCGAACGACGCGCAGGCGCAAAGGATCGCGGGATCCCTGACACTCGAGCAGCTCAACTGGAATCCGCGGCCGGATGCGTGGAGCGCCGGGCAGTGCCTGGAGCACCTGTGCGGCACCACCCAGCACTACCTCCCGCGGATCGAAGAGGCTCTCAGGAATCAGCCGAACGGCAGAGTAGAGGAGATCACGCCCGGTGGGCCGAGCCGGTGGTTCATCCGGACCATGATCGATCCGGCGACCAGCACGAAGCGCTTCAGTGCGCCGGGGAAAATCGTCCCCGGGAGCCGGGTCGATGCGGGAATCATTCAGCGGTTTCGGGATGCGAATCAGCGGCTACGGGCGACGATCCGGCAGGCGGCGAATTACGACGTCAACCGGATCCGGTTCAGGAATCCCTTTCTTTCGATCATCCGCTTTACGGTGGGGTCGGGCCTGGTGATCCTCTCAAGCCACGAGCGCCGGCATCTCCTTCAGGCCGAGCGAGCCGCCGCGGCTTTCCCGGCTCAGGCGCCGCCGTCGAAGCGATAGTCCATGGTGAGCGGGACGTTGGGGTAGTCGGTGTGGGTGGCGGCGTAGTGCGCCTCGCCATGCAGCCCGGTCAGCTGGCCCGTTCCCGAGCCCGGCACCACGGTGCACTCGCAGGTCGCCGTACCATCCCGATAGACGCCGCTGGCCTGGAGCACAAAGCTGCCTTCGCGCCCGCCGATCGTGCCGGCGATCCGCTCGAAGCCGTTGAAGACCGCCGAGCCGTCAGGCAGGTAGTACATCAGCGATTCGGAGGTCGCCTCTCCGGTGATGTCGCCGCGATAGACCTTGGTGACGGCAGCGAGGGTGAGCTTCGACTTGCCGTCCAGCTGAAGCCAGGGCTTCTCATCCCATGACTTGATTTCGAAGATGGCTTTGGCGTGCGTGGTCATGGAGTTTCCGCGGTGAGAGTGTCCCGGCACGATGGCGGATCGCTGCGGCCATTCCCTCGTCAGGTTCCCGTATGCCCCCAGCCACCCTCGGCGCGAGCCGTTTCTTCCAGCCGTTCCGACTCGCGGATATCGGCCCGGGCGACAGGGCAGATCAGCAGCTGGGCGATCCGCGCCCCGCGCTCGACCACGAACGGCGCGGTGCCGTGATTGATGAGGGTGACCTTCAGCTCGCCTCGGTAGTCGCTGTCCACGGTGCCCGGCGCATTCAGCACCGTCACCCCGTGCTTGACCGCGAGACCGGAGCGCGGCCGCACCTGGCCCTCGTAGCCCTCGGGGATCGCCACCCGGCAACCGCACGGCACCAGCTGCCACGTTCCCGGGCTGATGGCGAGCCGCTCCACTACGGCCGCATGTAGATCCATGCCGGCGGCGCCCGCCGTCTGATAGCGCGGGAGCGGGATGTCTTCGGTGCCGGGAAGGCGCTGAAATTCGATCGTGACCGTCACCCTGATCCTCCGAAAAAGCGCCCGGAGCAGTTGCCCCGGGCGCTGGTTCTTTCACTTCAGTCGCCCTGCCCTACTTCATGTGCTTCGAAACGAGCTTGGTCATCTCGAACATGGAGACCTGGCTCTTGCCGCCGAAGACGGGCTTCAGGGCCGCGTCGGCGTTGATGTTGCGCCGATTCTTCTTGTCCTGGAGGCCATTCTTCTTGATGTAGACCCAGAGCTTCTTGGTGACTTCAGTCCGCGGCATGGGCTTAGAACCGATCACTTCGGCCAGGGCGGCGTCGGGCTGCATCGGCTTCATGAACGCGGCACTCGGCTTACGCTTCGCAGTCTTCTTCTTCGCGGCCATTGGGTCTCCATTGGGGTGAATCGGCGTTGGCGGTATCCTTCGGAACTGACATAACAGTTGGGCCATCGCGGCAGTTGCGCAATGGGGTCCCCGCACCAGAGGACGGAAAAGCGCCCGGGGTTGT
>DASXPG010000160.1:0-10883 GCA_036493755.1 Gemmatimonadales bacterium | reverse complement strand
CGCGGGCATCTTCAGCCAGGCTTCATGGGCCAATGCCGAGAGCTATTACCACCAGGCCATCGCCCTGAACGGCCAGAACATCTACCACCATCTCGAGCTGGCTGAAGCGCTCAACGATCAGAAGAAGAAGCCGGAAGCCATTGCCGAGCTGCAGCAGGCCGCCGCATTGCCCCTGGCCTGCGATCCCGGCGACGCGGTCTACAAGCAGCACGCCGCCGAGCTGCTGCAGCAACTCAATCGCTGAACGCTTCCTCGGCCTTGCGCCGGGCGTCGCGGATCCGGTCCTTCACATCCTCGTACTTGTCCTTCGCGCCGTTGGCCAGCCGGCGCGCGCGGCGCTTGATCAGGCGGCGCGTATCGGAGCCGCTCTGGGGCGCGAAGAGCAGCGCCACCCCGGCGCCAAGCAGCGCGCCGATGAGGAGTCCGACCGCAAAGGGCCGGGCCGAGCTGTTGTCATCGTCCTGCATCATCGTCCACTCCTGGTTGCGGCGGCACGCTGCCGCCCCGATTGCATGAGCCGCTCGACGTCGGCGGCGGCGCGTGGTGCCGCATCCGACAGGTTCTCGTACCCCGTCGCGGTCACCAGTATGTCATCCTCGATCCGTACTCCCAGCGCCTCCGAAGGAATGTAGATCCCCGGCTCGATGGTGAAGACCATCCCGGGCGCCAACGGTATCTGGTAGGGGCCCACATCGTGCACATCCATGCCGATCCAGTGGGAGAGGCCATGGATCATGTAGCGGTCGCACGAGGTACGATCCGCGGTTTCGCCGGGGCCGGGCGGGCAGAGATTTCCCGAGTGCTCGCGCATGTAGACCCGGGCGATCTGGTTGAGCTTGATCAGCGTCATTCCGGGCCGCGTCGAGTCCATCGCCGTCTGCTGGGTCGCGAGGACCAGGTCGTAGATGGCGCGCTGCCGCGGCGTGAAGTGCCCGTTGATGGGGAAGGTCCGCGTCACGTCCGCCGTGTATTCGCCGTACTCCGCCGCCGCGTCGACCACGACCAGGTCGCCATCCTTCGATTGGCGGCGATTCACGTCGTAGTGCAGCGTCGTCGCGTTGATGCCCGAGCCCACGATCGACGGATAGCCGACACGGTCGGCGCCACGCCGCCGGAAGCCCGCCTCGATGATCGCTTCCATCTCGTATTCCCACATCCCCGGCTGCGCTTCGCGCATCAGGTCGGCGTGGGCTTCGGCGCTGATCCGGGCCGCGCGCCGGAGCCGCGCGATTTCGTCGGCGTCCTTCACTACCCGCATCGAGTCCACGCTCGGCCGCAAATTCCTCACCACGAGTCCGTTCGCGGTGTCGGCGCGCAGATGATTGATGACCTCCTCTTCCCGCGTCGTCGGATCGATCTCGACATAGAACGGCACGTGCCGGTTGCGCGCCGCCGCGATCAGGCTATCGAGACTGGTGGTCGCGAGCACCGTGGAGAAGCCGGTCAGCCGGACCGCCTGCGAGTCGGGACCGACGCGCACGCCGGTCCAGCGCTCCTGCTGCGGATTGCGGGGCGGAAGCAGCAGAATCTGGTCGCCGCCGCCGCCGGTGCGCGCGTTGAGGAGGATCCACGCGTCTTCGGATTCGAGCTGCGAGACGTAGAAGAAGTTGTTGTGCTGGCGGAAATCGGTGTCCTGCGGATAGTCGCCGTAGGCTTCGCCTTCGCGCTCGTGCGCCGCCGGAATCAGCACCACGGCATCGCCGAGGTGGGTCATGAGCGCGGTGCGGCGCGCGGCCGTCACGGCGGTGTCGATGGGCCGTCCCTGCCCGGGGAGTTCGTCGACGTAGGGCTGCTGCTGGGCGGCGAGCGGCGCGGCGGTGACGACGAACATTCCCAGTGCGATAAGCAGACGCATCTCACTCCTCCAGGGGATTGATTGTACTCGATGCTGGGTGCCGGGTGCTAGGTGCTGGATGATTCGCCCCGCGCGTCCCGCTGATAGGTTCTCAGGCACATGACCCGCGAAACTCTGGCCCCCGACCCCAGGCCCCTGACGCCCGCAATCGGCATCGTTCCGGCGGTCGGCATGGTCGTCGGCATCATCCTGGGCGCTTCCATCTTCGTGCAGCCCTCGGCGATTACCGCGCATGTGCCGTCCGCGCTTGGCGTTCTCTCCGCCTGGCTTGCGGCCGGTCTCCTCACGCTGGTTGGCGCGCTGGTCGCCGCGGAGCTGGCGTCGGCATTTCCACGAAGCGGCGGCGTCTACGTTTTTCTCTCCGAGGCCTGGGGCCCGGGGCTCGGATTCCTCTGGGGCTGGGCGATGTTCTGGAGCATGCATTCCGGCATTCTCGCCGCGATCGCCATGGTCTTCGCGCGCTACGTCAGCTTTTTCGTTCCACTCGGAACGGCCGGACTTCGCGCGGTCGCGATCGCCGCCGTGCTCGCGCTGTCGGCCGTCAATTATCTGGGCGTGCGCGAGGGGAGCCGCGTCCAGACAACGCTCACCGCATTCAAGGTCCTGGCGATCGTCGGCATCGTCGCCGTGACGTTCGGCCTCGGACCACGCGTCGCCGTTCCAGCCGCCGCGGCGATGGCGCCGGTCAGCGCCTCGAGCTTCATCCTCGCCGTAGGCGCGGGGGTCTTCGCGTTCGGCGGCTGGCACATGGTGACGTACGCATCGGACGAAACGGTGTTTCCCGAACGGACCATTCCGCGAGCACTGGTGATCGGCGTGCTGATCGTCACCGCCTGCTACATCGGGATGAATGCCGCGTATCTGCACGTGCTGCCGATTCCGGCGGTGATTGCTTCGCGCGGCGTCGTCGCCGATGCGGCCAACGCGGTTCTCGGCTCGGGCGGCGCCACGCTGGCGGCGGCGATCGTCGTCGTGTCGACCCTGGGCGCGCTGAACGGGATCATTCTTGCCGGACCACGCGTCTACTACGCCATGGCGCAGGATGGATTGATCTTCAAATGGATGGGCGGCGTGCACCCGCGCTTCCGCACCCCCAACCGCGCCATTGCTCTCCAGGCCCTCTGGACCTCGGCCCTGATCGCGACCGGGACCTATGAGACGCTGGTTTCGCGCGTGGTCTACACCGAATGGATCTTCTTTGCCCTGATGGCGCTGGCATTGATTCCATTGCATCGCCGGAGCGGCTACGCACCGCGATTCAGAGTTCCGGGATCCCCGGTCACACCCCTGCTCTTCGCCGCCGCGGCCCTGGCCATCGCGATCGGCCAGATTGCGGCCGCTCCGCGAGAGAGCGCGATCGGGCTTCTCCTCGTAGCCGTTGGTATCCCGGTGTACATCATTCGATCGAGGCGCCAGATTTCGTCCCCATGACCATCATCGACTTTCACGACCACTACTATCCGCCCGCGTATCTCGACGCCCTGCGCAACGGGCCGAGCGTCGTCCGGGTGACTACCGACAACGCCGGCAACCCGGTCATCCACTATCCCGGCGACTACAACGTCGCCGTGCCGGGACACCGCGACATCGCCTTCCGCGAAACCGACGTCACGAAGCAGGGCGTGGACCTTCAGGTCATCACCCTGACGACGCCGGGGACGCACGTCGAAGAACCGGCGCGCGCGGTGCAGCTCGCCCGCCTCGTCAACGACGCCTTTGCCGAGGTGGTGCGCACGCGAGGCGCGCACTTCCGCGCCCTCGCGACGCTCCCGCTCAACGATCCCGCCGCCTCGGTGATCGAGCTGCGGCGCGCCATGAACGGCCTGGGAATGAAGGGCGCGATGCTCTTCAGCAACGTGAACGGCGTCGCGCTCGCCGACCCGCGCTACGAACCGCTCTACCAGGCGGCGAATGAGCTGGGCGCGATTCTCCACATCCATCCGACCAATCCGGCCAACGTGGATGCGATGAAGGAATTCTGGCTGATGCCGCTGGTCGGATTTCTCTACGACACGACGCTGGCCGCGGCGCACCTGACGTTCGCCGGCGTCCCGGAGCGATATCCACGGATTCGGTGGGTGCTCAGCCATCTCGGGGGCGAGATTCCCTATCTGGCCGAGCGGCTCGATCGCGGCTACAAGGCCTTCGCCGAGTGCCGCGCCAATATTCCGCGGCCGCCGAGCAGCTATCTGAAGAAGTTCTACTTCGACACCGTGAACTTCGACCCCGCGGCGATCAGGCTGGCGATCGAATTCGCGGGGGTGGAACAGATCCTGGCGGGCAGCGACTATCCGCACGCCATCGGCAGCATTCCCTCGATGCGGGAGAGCCTCGGCGCCCTGGCCATTTCAGGCGCGGACCGGGACCGGATCCTGGGGGGCAATGCGCGGGCGCTGCTGGGATTATAGACTTACAGGCCATGACGACCCCCACGGCACAGACTGAAGCGGCGGCCGCGCTCTCGGCCCGGGTCCAGGAGCTCGAGAAGGAGCGCGACCGGCTGCTCGCGGTCGTCGAAATCCTGCACGAGATCTCCGGGACGCTGCACTTCGTCGACATCCTCCAGTCCATTGCCAAGCGGCTGGGCGAGACCTTCGGGCTCGACCGCGCGTCGATCGTCCTTGCCGACCGCGGCGGCCGCACCGGCCGGCTGGTCGCATCGTACGAAGACCCGACGATCCGCAACCTGGTGATCGATCTGGCGCGCTATCCCGAAATGCAGCGCGCGCTCGAGACCGGCGAGACCGTCTTCATCGCCGACGCGGCGCACGATCCGACCCTCTCGCACGTGAAGGGCGCGCTCGACCGCCGCAAGGTCCGCTCGATCACAGTGGTGCCGATCAAGTACCGGGGCGCGGCGATCGGCTGCATGTTCCTGCGAACCTTCAAGGAAGGCGCCAGCTTCAGCGACGCCGACGTCCGTTTCTGCCAGATCGTCGCCGAGCTGACGGCCAAGTCGCTGCGCAACGCGCACCGCTATGAAGCGCTGGTGAAGCGGACCCGCGAATCGTCGGAAGAGATGCGCCGCGCCGATCTCCAGCGGCTGGCGCTGGTCTCGTTCATGCACCGGCTGCTCGTCACCTTCGGCGCGCACGACAAGTCGTCGATCGAGGCGATGCTGCCCGAATCGTCGGGCGCCGAGCTCGACCGCCTGGTCGGGGTCGCGATGGCGGTGCTGGCCGAAGAGGCCAAGGGGTAATGACGGCCGCCGAGCGGCGCGCCGCCGAGCTGCGCCGCCTCCTCAATCACGCGATTCGCGCTTATTACGTCCTCGACGCGCCGGAGATCTCCGACGCCGAGTACGATCGTCTGTTCCGCGAACTGCAGTCCCTCGAAACCCAGCAGCCCGAGCTCAAGACCGCCGATTCGCCGACCCAGCGCGTGGGTGCCGAGCCCGCCGCGCAATTCACCAAGCACAAGCACCTGGTGCCGATGCTGTCCCTCGGCAACGCCTTCACCGACGACGAGCTGACGGCGTGGAATGAGCGGCTGGCGCGCACCCTCGATCGCGCCGTTGTGCCGGGCGGATACTGCGTCGAGCTGAAGATCGATGGGGCGGCGGTGAGCCTGACCTACCGTGATGGCGTCCTCGCCGTCGGCGCGACGCGCGGCAACGGATCAATCGGCGAAGACGTCACCGGCAATCTGCGCACCGTCCGCGACATCCCCCTCCGCCTGACCGGCGACGATGTCCCGCCGCTGATCGAGATCCGGGGCGAGGTCTATCTCCCGTTCGACAGCTTCGAGAAGATGAACGAGGAGCGGGTCGCCGCCGGCGAGCCGGTCTTCGCCAACCCCCGCAACTCGGCGGCCGGGTCGTTGCGGCAGCTCGATCCGGCCCTGACGGCGCGCCGGCCACTGCGATTTTTCGGCTACGCCGTCGCGCTGCCGGCGGAAACGCCGTTGCCGTTCAAGAGCCAGTGGGATCTGCTCGAGACGCTCTCGCGCTGGGGCCTGCCCGTCGCGCCGCATCGCCGGCGGTGTGCGTCGCTCGAAGAGGTCCACGCGCACGCGCACGCCGTGGAGCACAAGATCCGCGGCGAGCTCAACTTCGGCATCGACGGCCTGGTGGCGAAAGCCGACTTGCTGCGGGTCCAGGACGAAGCCGGCGACGTGGGCGGCCGCGAGCCGCGCTGGGCCATCGCCCGCAAGTTCGCGCCCGACATCGCCGAGACGAAGCTGCTCGACATCCGGGTCAACGTCGGCCGCACCGGTACGCTGAATCCGTACGCGATGCTCGAGCCGGTCGAGATCGGCGGTACCATCGTCAAGCTGGCGACGCTGCATAACGAGGAGCTGGTCCATCGGAAGGACCTACGGGTCGGCGACACCGTGCAGGTCAAGCGCGCCGGCGAGGTGATTCCCCAGATCATCGGGCCGATCCCGGAAAAGCGCACCGGCGACGAGACGCCGTGGCACATGCCGGACCGGTGTCCCGCCTGCGATACGCCGGTCGAGCGCGACGAGGAAGAAGTCGCGATCTACTGTCCCAATCCCGCCTGTCCCGGCCGCCGGCTCGAAGGGCTGGTGCACTACACCTCGCGGGGCGCGATGGATATCCGCGGGCTGTCGTACATGCGCATCCATCAGCTGGTCGAGGCCGGCCTGGTCGAGGATGCCGCCGATCTCTACGCGCTGACGGCCGAGCAGCTCGAAGCGCAGGAGCGGCTGGCGGAGAAGAGCGCGCAGCAGCTGGTGCAGGCCATCGCCGTCTCGAAGGAGCAGCCGCTCTCGCGCCTGCTCTTCGCCCTCGGCATCCATCACGTCGGCGCCGCCGCGGCCGAGCTGCTGGCGCGGCATTTCGGCAATCTCGACCATCTCATGCAGGCCGGCGAGGAAGCGGTGGGCGAAATCCGCGGTATCGGGCCGGTCATCGCCGAAAGCGTGGTGCGCTATTTCAGCGACCCCAGAGGCCGGGCGTTGATCGAGAAGCTCCGCGCCGCGGGGCTCAACTTCACCGAGCCGGCCAGCGCCCCCGCCGAAGGCCCGCTCCTCGGCAAGACCTTCGTCCTGACGGGGACGCTGCCGACCCTTTCCCGGGCCGACGCGACCCGGCGGATCACGGCCGCGGGCGGAACGGTGACCGGCAGCGTATCGAAGAAGACGACAGCCCTGGTGGCCGGCGACGAGCCGGGGACCAAGCTGGACAAGGCGAAGCAGCTCGGCGTGGAGATTTGGACTGAAACGGACTTGCTTCAGCGTCTCGGCAACGCGTCCTGAAGGATGCGATCGGCAGAGGCAAGTCGTAAGACGACAACGCAACGTTCGCCGTCGCCACTGCTACGGCTCTCGCTGCCCCCGAGATCGACCGCATCCCCCACGATCGACGCGATGAGGTACAGCACAGAGTGATGTTCACGCACCTTCAGGGCCAATACCTTTCTTTCATCGACGGCTACCAGCGGATCCATGATCGCGCTCCCTCAGAGGCCGAGTTCCAGCGCTACTTCGCGGTCACGCCGCCGACTGTGCATCAGATGATCCTGACCCTGGAGAGAAAGGGGGTCATCACGCGGGTCCCGGGCAAGGCGAAGATCGATCGAGCTGCGAATCCCGCGGACGCTGATCCCGCCGCTCGCAGCGCTCCGAGCCACCTGGGAAGCGAACCCGGAAAGCTTCTTCGACCTCGCCGCATTTCTGCGATCGCTGGGGAGCTGTGACAAGGCGGAGCTGGTCGACATCATCGGCCGGCTCGTCAACGCGCTTCCGCAAGCCCTGGGGCACCTCGGCGTTCCAGGTTTCGAGGCAGCGGACGCAGTCGAGGAGGAATGGGCAGATCAGACGCCATCGGGTGCTTGCAGGCCGGCCAGAGGCATCGCACCCTTGAGCCATGGGCGAAACCCGCGTTGACCTGCTCCATCTGCTCGAAGACCTCCGTGACGCCTACCCCGGCGGCATCGAGGAGACCATCCTCACCGAAATCGTCGCTAATTCGCTGGACTCCGGCGCCACCCTGATCGCGCTGGCGTGCGATCCCGCCGCCGCGTGCTTCACCGTGACGGACGACGGCGGCGGCATGGCCCGGCGCGAGCTGGCCCGTTTCCACGATCTCGCGGCCACGACCAAGACCCGCGGCCACGGCATCGGCTTCGCCGGCGTCGGCATCAAGCTCGGCTTGCTGGCCTGCGAAGACGTTCTCACCGAGACGCGCCGCGGCAAGAGCCACGTCGCCAGCTCGTGGCGCTTGACCTCGCGGCACCGCGCCGCATGGCAGTGGGTGCCGCCGCCCGGCCTGGTTGCCGCGCACGGCACCGCGGTCCGCCTCCGCCTCCACGAGCCGCTGTCGCCGCTCCTCGACAGTGGCTTCGTCACCGCGACGCTGCAGCGCCACTTCCAGCCGCTACTCGAGCCGGCCTTCGATCCGGTGCTGGCGCGCCACTACCGCGGCGCCGTGTGCTTCAGCGTCAACGGCATCGCGCTGCCCCGCGCGGACGCCGACGGCGATCCGGCGCCGCTCCGGGTGCGAGTGGGACACCGGCGCACGCCGTCCGCCACCGGGTATCTCACCCGCGAGCCGGCGCCGCTGCCGCGCGACCGGCGCGGCGTCGCCATCAGCACGTTGGGCAAGGTGATCCTGCGCGGCTGGGACTGGCTGGGGCTCACACCGGCGGCGGCCGACCGGATCGGCGGCATCGTGGAGGTGCCGGCGCTGGCCGAGTGTTTGCAGCTCAACAAGGCCGACTTCATCCGCTCGGGACCGCGGGGCCAGATCTGGCTGGCGCATCGCAAGGCGCTCCAGCAGGCCGTCTCGGCCCAGCTCGCCGATTGGGGCGACGTCAAGGAGTCCGAAGAGGCTTCGCGCCGCCGCAAGACCCGGCCGCTGGAGCGCGACCTCGAGGCGGTGCTGCTGGACCTGGCCGACGATTTCCCGCTGGTGGCCGCGCTGGTCGAGCGCCGGGCGGGCGGGCAGCGCAAGCTGCCGATGGGCGGCAACGGCGGGCCGGGCGCGCCACCCGGAACGGCCGGCGGCGCGCCGATCGCTCTGCCCGGTATGGGCGGGGAGCGTGACAGTCCCGCGCCCGCCGGGGCCGCGGCGCCGCACCCAGCACCCGGGACGGAACCGGAAGGCCCGCAGCCGGTCGAGGTGCCACAGATTCCGCCGCCAGCGGACGCGCGCGGCCCGCGGCGGCCGGCGCACTACGGGTTGGCGGTGCAGTTCGAGAACCGGCCCGACGACCCGGAGTTGGGGCGGCTGGTCGAGTCCACGGTGTGGGTGAACGAGGCGCATCCGGCGTACCGTCGGGCGGCGGCGGCGCGCGCCGAGGGCTATCATGTCGCCGTCACGGTAGCGATGGCGCTGGCGCGCCTGGTGGTCGAGCCGGGCGGTGCGCATGGCTTCATCACGGCGTTTCTGGCCAAGTGGGGCGCGCGGCTGGACAGCGGCGCTGGACAGCGCCGGGGAAGCCGGTGAGCGCATCTCACAACCACGAGCATCATCATAGCGCGCTCGGGTTGCTGACCCCGGCCGACGTCCACTACGGCCGGGCCGCCGCCAAAACGGCCCAGCGCGCCGCCGCGCTCGCCGCGGCGCACGGCCGTCACCCCGAGCGCTTCGTGCACGGCGTCCCGCTGCCGCCCGTGCTGCCCGCGGCGGTGTGGATCAACAAGCCCAAGCTCGGGCTCATCGCTCCGTTCGCTGGTCACGGCTCCGAAATCGACGCGCTCAGCGCCCCTAGGAACGACGATCGCGACCGGGGACGAGAGAGCAGGACCCCCGAATCCGGGGTCAGCGAACTGCTGGAGGTCGCACAGTAAACTCAGACGCGACGTGTCTCAGGCGGGTTGACAGGTTCCGGGGACCATAGCGCCGCAACCCAGCTCATACGGCCGCAGAGACCAGCGCGATCACCTATGTGCAATCGCCGCCGCTATCAATGCGGCCGCCGCAGCAAGACAATATGTCAACAAGCTTAGTGTGTTGGCGACTGTCTTGCGCCACCCACCCATTCCTCTAAGGCCCTCTGTGAAGAAGTATGTGGCGCCCGCAACGGCTCCCGCCGTGGTCGTTGCAGCCAAGAGCAGAGCCAATTCAAACATGTCCAGTGGTTCGGAACCGGCGAATGACACCACAACTCTCAGGCCAGTCACGAAGAGGCCCGCCCCAACGCCCTCTAACATTCGCCTTGTTAGCGACTTCCGGGTGTTCATCTCGCCGCCATTCTCTAGTGAAGCAACCTGTCTAGTGAGCCCAGCTAGGAGTGTCCGCTCCAACTGTGCAATCTATGGCGGCTCCGAGTCGCAGCCCCGAGCCTAACCCTGGGACTAACAAGGCAACACGATAATAGACGCTGCCAGGGCCGGCGCCGAGTGTTTCAGCATCATCAACTGCAGCAGCGCCAAGACCGACCCCCCCACGAATAAAGGCTGACGACGCCATCGCACGCACTTGGCCGGCCCTGATTGACTTAGCTATGGACGCCCCACCCCTCAATTCGCCAGCACGCGTGGCAAGCGCAGTGGCGTCTTCCCCGAGCTCGACACTGCGACGAATGCCCTCAAAACCCTTGAGAAGCTCTACCCCTAAAGCGTCGAGCACCAAGCTCTTTCCAAACTCCCTCCAAGCCGCCGAACAGTTGGGGCCGGTGGGCGTGAGGAGCTGGGGGGGCGGCGGGGGCAGCGGCGCCTCCGGATAGTCCGCTTCAGCATTGGGATCCCAGCAAACTCCTGTCGGTGTCGGCATGTTTTGCCCGGTGCATCCCTGGTTGTAGATTTGATCATTCCGGGCCTGCGCGTCTGGATCACTTGGGCGGGGCACCGTCACGCAGATAAAGGGACATTCCGGGTTTGAGTCAAGACCGGTTGGGTCTGCGGAATTGACGGGGTCACCGCTCGCGTACACATACTCGTTCAATCCGTTTGCTACCCCGCTGGGATCCTCCGAAAGAAAGCGTCCTGTCCAGGGTTCATACCAACGGTTGCGCATATAGTAGAGGTCAGCCTCCGGAGACATCCATAGTGCTCCCTTGAAGCGTGGCCGATCAGCTCCTCTGAATATGGTATCGGCCACAGCACCGACAAGCTGATGACC
>DASXPG010000159.1:0-18796 GCA_036493755.1 Gemmatimonadales bacterium | reverse complement strand
TCGCCAATGTCGGCGAGCAGCGGCCCAATGCCGACGCCAAGGTGTTCGAGGTCAAGGTGACGGTCCTCGAAGCCGACACCACGCTCCGGCCGGGGATGACGACCGGCAATGTGATCGAGACGCTGCGGATCCCCGGCGCCCTCTCGGTGCCGATCGAAGCGCTCAGCGGCAACGATAGCGTGGCGTTCGTCTATCGCCGCAGCGGCAGCCGGGTCTGGCGCCAGGAAGTCGCCACGGGAGCGATGAACGACCAGTCGGTGATCGTCACCCACGGACTGGAGCGCGGTGACCTGGTGCTGCTCACGCCCCCGCCGGAGGCCGACAAGCTGTCGCTGACGCGGCTCCCCGCGGATCAGCGTCCGCGCCACGATTCTACGGCGGCGGCCACGCACGGCGAGCCGGCTGCTCCCACGCCGGCGCGGCATCCCGCGCCCCCACCCGGAGTGCGTGCCGTACCCGCTCCGGCGCCGCGGCCGGCGACCACCCCCGCCCACCGCTGATGGCTCAGCCGGTTGGCGCGGCGCGGCGCGCGACCCTGTTCGCCGCCGCGCGGTCCCGCGCCGCCTTCAGCTTTCGCACCGCGGCGGTGGCGGTGGGTCACAACCGGCTCCGCGCCTCCCTCACCTCGTTAGGCATCCTCTTCGGCGTCGCGTCGGTCATCGCCATGCTGGCCATCGGCAAGGGCGCCGAGCGCGAAATCCTCGAGCAGATGCGGCTGCTGGGTTCCAACAACGTGATGATCACGCCGATCGTCGAGCAGCAGGAGGGGCCGGCGGTCGACCAGGACCAGCAGAAAAAAGAAGTGAAGCGATTCACGCCGGGGCTCACCGCCGAAGACGCCGCCGCCATCGCCCGGTCGATTCCCGACGTGGAAGCAACCAGCTCCGAAATCGTCCTCAACTCATCGGTGACCCGCGAAGGCCTGCGGCGCAGCGGCAAGGTGGTCGGAGTGGACAGCGCCTACTTCGGGCTGACCAACCTGTCGCTGGCGGTGGGGCGGTGGTTCACGCCGGCGCAACTCGGCTTCGGGCTGCCGGTCGCCATCATCGGGCACGGGGTGCGGGCCCGGTTCTTCACCACTCAGGACCCCATCGGCAAGCCCCTCAAGGTCGGCGACATCTGGCTGACGGTCGTCGGCGTCCTCACCGACCGCCGCGTGGGCGACCAGGCCGCGGTGCAACGGTTAGGCATCCGCGATGCCAACATGGACGTCTACATCCCCAGCCGCACCATGCTGATGCGGTTCCGGAACCGGGCCCGCCTCACCCAGCAGGAGATCGAGGCGGCGAGCCGCGACGACAACAACGGCACCGCCAACGACGCCGAGAGCACGGAGCAGCGCCAGGAACGGCTGAACCACAACCAGCTCGACCGCATCATCGTGCGGGTCAGCGACTCACGCCTGGTCCCCGGCGTCGCGGAAATCTGCCAGCGGATGCTGAAGCGGCGGCACAACGGCGTCGTCGATTTCGAGATCACCGTTCCCGAGCTGCTGCTGCGCCAGGAGCAGCGCACCAAGACGATCTTCAACGTGGTGCTGGGAGCGATCGCGTCGATCTCGCTCCTGGTGGGCGGCATCGGGATCATGAACATCATGCTGGCGTCGGTGCTGGAGCGGATCAAGGAGATCGGCGTGCGGCGCGCCGTCGGCGCCACGCAGCGCGACGTCCTCTTCCAGTTCCTCAGCGAGGCGGTGCTCATCAGCGTGGCCGGCGGCGTGGCCGGCATCCTGGTGGGCGCCGGCCTCAGCGCGGGCATCGAGAAGTTCGCTCACATCCAGACCATCGTGTCGCTGATATCGGTGATGGTGGCCTTCGGCGTCTCCATCAGCGTCGGACTCGCCTTCGGCATCGTGCCTGCCTACCGGGCCGCCCGCCAGGACCCGGTGATCTGCCTTCACTACGAGTGATCCCATGAAACCCATCGTCCTGGCGCTCGGCCTGGCCGCCCTGGTCGCACCGGCCGCCGCCGCGCAGCAGCAGCATATCACCCTCCAGGATGCGATCGCGCTGGCCCAGCAGCGCAGTCCCCAGTTTCTCGAGGCCCGCGCTTCTCGCGACCAGTCGCGCTACCTCAACCGCGCTTTCTCGGCGCACCGGCTCCCGCAGCTCTCGCTGGCCGGTTCGTTGCCGTCCTATAACCGCTCGATCATCCCGGTCACCCAGCCGGACGGCAGCACGCTTTTCCGCGCGCAGCAGCAGACCAGCACCCAGCTGGGACTCTCGTTGTCGCAGGTGTTGCCGATCACCGGCGGGAGCCTCTTCGTTTCGTCGGGGCTATCGCGTTTGCTGGTCAGCGGCGACCAGTCGCTGGAGACGTGGTCGTCCACGCCGGTAACCGTCGGCATTTCGCAGGACATCTTCCGGCCCAACGAGGCGTCGTGGGATCGGCGGGTGCAGACGGCGAGCTTCGAGCGCGACGAGCGGGTGTATCGCCAGGCACTGGAGGACGTCGCGCTTCAGGCCACGGAGCTCTTCTTCAATGCCTACTCGGCGGGCGCCGAGCTGCGCAATGCGATTTCCAATGCCGCGGTCAACGACACGCTTTACAAGATCAACACCGGCCGCTTCGCCGTGGGCCGCATCGGCGAAAACGATCTGCTCCAGAGCGAGCTGGCGTTGCTTCGTGCCCGCTCGGCGCTGGAGGGCGCACGCATCAGCGATGAGCGGGCCCGCGAGACCTTCCGGCTTGGCGTGGGTCTACCGCAAGGGGTCGGATTCGATCTCGTGGTGACGCCGGCGGTGCCGGCTTACGAGCCCGACACCATCCAGGCGGTCGCCCGGGCGCTGGAAAGCGGGACCACGGTGAGCGATATCGCGCTCCAGCAGCTCCAGGCGCGGCGGCGGGTGACCGAGGCAAAGCTGCAGAATGGTCTTGGCGCGACCGTCTCGGCGAGCTACGGCTTCAACGCGACGGCATCCCAGGCCCACCTCGCCTACCAGAACCTGCTGGAGGCGCGGCAATTCACGCTGTCGGTGCAGATGCCGATCTGGCAATGGGGTGGCCACTCCGAGACCGTTCGTGCCGCGCAGTCCGATCGCGAGCGCACCGACATCCAGGCATCGGCGACCCGCGACCAGGTCGCGATGGACGCCCATTTCGCGGCGCTCCAGCTGGGGCAGGCGCGGCGCAGCCTGGCCATCCTGGTCGAGGCCGACAGCGTCGCCGGCCGGCGCTACGACGTCGCCTACAACCGCTACGTCACCGGGCGCATAACGATCGACAACCTGTACATCGCCCAGGCCGAAAAGGACGCGGCGCTGACGCAGTACGCGGAAGGGTTGCGGCATTTCTGGGAAGCGCACTACCTGCTGCGGCGGATGACGCTCTACGACTTCGAGGCCGGCCAGCCGATCCGCTGACCGAGAACGCTAGACGAAGAACCGCGCGGCGACCGGTATCAACGCGGGGTGATTGATCAGCGCGTGGCCGAAGATCCTGCCTAACGTCCGCTTCTCGATCGGGATGCCGTTGACGGTGCGGGCCAGCTTGTTGAAGAAGCTGTCGTCGAGCCTGGCCAGCGCGTCCTTGATGCGGTAGTACTTGAGATGATCGTCTCCCAGGAGCGACATCCAGTCCTCGTGGTAGCGCTGGAGCCGCTTCTCGGAGGTGTCCCCTTCGGCGATGGCCGCCGCGGCGTGGCGGCCGGCCAGCCGGCCGGCCTTCATCGCATTCACGATCCCGCCCCCCGAGAGCGGATTGATCATGTGCGCCGCGTCGCCGGCGACCATCAGCCCGTCGCACACCGTGCGCTTGATCGTGGTCGCCACGATGACGCCGCCAACGGTGAGACCGGTGACGGTGCCGTGCGGGAAGTACTTCAATACATAGTCATCCAGGTATTGCCGCGCGTTTCTGCCGTCGCTCTTGAGGGCGATGGTGCCGAGTCCGACGTTGGCGACGCCGACGCCGCGGGGGAAAATCCAGGCGTAACCGCCCGGCGCCCATTGCTCGGCGAAGTGCAGATAGATGGCATCGGGGTCGAACTCGATGTTCGAGACGATGTACTGGGCGCAGGATTCCATGTCGCGTGAGGCCACGCGGGTATCGAGGCCCACCCAGCGACCCGCCATCCCCTCGACGCCGTCGGCGGCGATCACCACGCGGGCCTGGATCGTTTCGCTGCCTCGGGGGCCTTCGAGCGTCGCGGACCACCCGCCGTTGGAGCGCTCCAGCCCCATCACCTCGGTGCGGATCTGGAATTCGGCGCCGGCTCGGCGGGCCTCGTCGGCGAGAGCCGGCTCGAAGCGCGTCCGATCGAGGATGTATCCGACGTCGCCGCCACCGACCAGGACTTCGCTGTCGTCGGGGGCCCAGAAAATCACGCGGCTGATTTTCCGCGCCACCCACGGGGCGTTGTCGGGATTCAGGAATTCCCGCAGCCCGGCGCTGCCCACGCCTTCGGCGCAGCGTACCGGCGCGCCGATGGCGCGGTCGCGCTCCACGCAGAGCACGCCGAGGCTGTGGCCATTGGCGGCGGCCTCCCAGGCGGCGACGCATCCCGCGGGGCCGGCGCCGACGACCAGCACGTCGACCTTACGCATCGACCATGGCAAGCGCGCCAACCGGGCAGGGGGCGATGCACTTCACACAGCCGGTGCATTCCTCCTTGCTTACGAGGAGTCCCTTCCGGGTCATGTGGATCGCCTCAGGAGGGCATAGCGGCATGCAGAGGCCGCACTCATCGCATAAGTCATTGTCGACAACGGCGATCTGGCGGGGACGAGCAGGGGCGGGCATCGCGCAGCTTAGCCCGCCCCTGTGTTCGGGTCAACCGGAATGATGCCGGATTGCAGCCGCGGTCAGCTCGGCAGATCTCTCAGGACGCTGCGGACTTCCCTCTGGAGGTCCTTGTCCGAGAGCCGCTGATCGATCTCGCGGGTGCCGACTGCCTGCCAGGCCAGCTTACCCGAGGCGCGGTCCTCGATGTCGATTACCAGCCGGCCTTCGCGGTAGTTGTACTGCCGGTACCAGACCTCGGGCGGCCCGTAGAGTCCCCAGCCCCAGCCGGGACGGCAGAAGCGGACGCCGCAGTACACGGCGCCGGGCGCATTGACCTCGCGCACCACTTCGCGGTGGTTCTGGAGCGTATGGTGATAGTCCACCAGCAAGGTTGCCTGGCTCGCATCATCCACCATATGGAAGCCCTTGGCTCCCATTTCATCGGCGACGAAGCGGCGCAGGCGCTGGTCGGTGATTCGGTCCTCACCGGGCTCGCCGTGAGAGGCGCGCCAGGCCCACGTCGCTCCGGATGGTACCGGAACGGAGGCATCGCGGTCGGACTGGACGGAAACCGAGGAGCAGGAGGCGATCAGTGCGGCGGCTCCAGCCATTGCGGCGAGCGCGACCGGTCGGGGTATCAGCGTTGTGTTCATGCTCGGTGATACCCCGACTCGGTGCCCTCGATCACTTAACCGATGGAAGCGCGCTGATGCTTGCGCGCAACGCTTTTTTCGCGTCTTGCCCGATCTCAGGGAGAGCCGCTATGTTAGCGGTACGTCAACGACTTAGGGGATGTCGTCCGGTTCCCGGCGACACCACCTGCCACCCCCGGGGCACGCACCAACCGCAATGAAGTGGCCGTCATTCAAACTCGGTTCGTTCCTCCCTGCGAACGAAATCGCGGTCGATCTTGGCACCGCCAACACGCTCGTCTACGTGCGCGGCGAAGGCATCGTCCTCAACGAGCCCTCGGTGGTCGCGGTGCAAAAAGGCACCGGCAAGATCATGGGCATCGGTCTCGAGGCGAAGCGGATGTTAGGCAGGACGCCCGACGGTATTCTCGCCGTCCGGCCGATGAAAGATGGCGTGATCGCGGATTTCGATGTCTGCGAAAAAATGCTGCGCTATTTTCTCGCCACCATCATCAACAAGCATGTCTTCCCGGTGAAGCCCAAGGTGATCGTCTGCGTGCCGAGCGGCATCACCGAAGTCGAAAAGCGCGCGGTGCGTGACAGCGCGCAGTCGGCCGGCGCGAAAGAGGTCTACATGGTCGCCGAGCCGATGGCGGCGGCGATCGGCGTGGGGCTGCCGATCGAGACGCCGACCGGCAACATGGTGATCGACATCGGCGGCGGCACGACGGAAATCGCGGTCATCGCGCTGAGCGGCATCGTCTGCGACACGTCGATCCGTACCGGCGGCGACGAGATGGACACGGCGATCGTCCAGTTCATGCGCAAGAACTACAACCTGCTCATCGGCGAGCCGACGGCGGAGCGGATCAAGATCCAGATCGGCTCGGCGGCGCCGGTCGGCGAAGAGCGGGAGATGGAAGTCAAAGGCCGCGACCTGGTGAGCGGCATCCCCAAGACGGTGCGGGTGCACTCCAGCGAAATCCGCGAGGCGCTGCAGGAGCCGGTGCAGCAGATCGTGGATGCGGTGCGCCGCGCCCTCGAAATCACGCCGCCCGAGCTGGCCAGCGACATCGTGGACCGCGGCATCGTGATGACCGGGGGCGGCGCGCTGATCCGCGGCCTCGACGTCCTGCTGTCGCACGAGACGAATCTGCCGATTCACGTCGACGAGGATCCGCTGACCTGCGTAGTGCGCGGCACCGGACGCATCCTCGACGATCCCGAGAAGTACCGCTCCGTCCTGACGACCTGAACCGGCCGACGTGGCCCTGCGCGCCGAAAGCTTCGCGACGCGGGCCGACATGGCCGCCTGTCTCCTCTGTGTGGTCCTCTCGCTGGCCGCCCTCGCGCTTCCGGAGGGCCTGCGTGTTCCCATCGCCTCATCGTTGCGCGGGACGGCGCTGGCGCCGCTGCTGGGCGTCGAGCGCTCCACCGAGCGCGCCGCGGAGAATCGCGCCCGCATCGACCTGCTGCGCGCGCAGCGCGACAGTCTCGCGTTAGGCGCGGCGGAGCTTCCCCAGCTCGAGGCGGAAAATGCGCGGCTGCGGGGCCTCCTGGGACTGGGTGCCAGGCTCGGCACCGGCTTCGTCGATGGCGAGGTGCTGCACCAGGCCGGGGTGACCGACGGGCTGACGCTGGTGCTGTCGGTGGGCTCGGGAGACGGGGTGCGGCCGCTCGCGCCGGTGGTCGCGCCCGATGGCCTGGTCGGCCTGGTTCGCACCGTCGATCGCCGAACCAGCGTGGCGCTGGCCTGGACCCACCCCGACTTTCGCGTCAGCGCGATGGTCGAGCACGAGCAGGTCTTCGGCATCGTCGCCGCGCGCCGCGGCGAGAGGGAAGGGGAAATCATGGAGCTGCGCGGCGTCGCGTACCGCGACCAGCTCCCGGCCGGCACCCGGGTCGTGACCTCCGGACTCGGCGGCGTCTTCCCGCGCGGCATTCCCATCGGCACCGTGCAGGGCGTGCTGAGCGAGTCGTCGGGTTGGGAGCGGACCTATCTGCTGAAGCCCGCCGTGCATCCCGCCCAGGCGTCGCACGTCATGGTGCTGTTCGAGGCGCGCACGGCTGACACTTTGTCCCGTGCCTTTCGTCCGTTCACTGCCGATTCCGATTCCGCCGCGCCCCCGGCCGCCTCCCGCGTCCGGCCACCGCGTCACCTTCTCAGGGGTCCCTCATGAATCGTGTCGTTCGTGCGTCCGGTCTCGCCGTCATGTCGTCGCTGCTGCTCGCGGCGCCGCTGCTCGCCCAGCGCTCGCGCGGTCCGATGGTGAGCGCCGATTCCCTGCGGGCCCGGCTCTTCGCCATTGCCGATGATTCGATGGGCGGCCGCAATACCGGCAGCGCCGGCAACGTGAAGGCCGCCGACTGGGTGGCGTCGATGTTCCAGCGCTACGGTCTCACGCCCGCCGGCGACAACGGCGGCTGGTTCCAGGTCATTCCCTTCTTCGGCAACACCCTGGACCAGCGGGGGACGATTTCCGCCGGCGGCCGCTCGCTGGCCATCGGGCACGACGTCCTGCCGGTGGGGACGCGCGCCGGCTGGGACCTGGGCGGTATCGAGACCGTCTACTCCGGCGTCATGACCGATTCGACCCTCTGGGCGCCGCCGGGAAGCACGAGCGGGAAACTGGTGCTCTTCACCGCCGTGGACGGGACCGACCTCCGCTCGTTAGGCAGAGGGCTGGGTCCGGTGCTGGCCAATCCCCGGTTCGCCGGCGCCGTGGGCTTCGCCATCGTGCTGCTGGACGTGGTGCCGACCGATCTCGTCGACCAGATCATGCAGCCCCAGATCCTCACCGACACCACGTCGCCGCGCCGCATCGTCCACGTGATGCTGGTATCGCGCGCCGGTGCCGACGTGCTCATGGGCGGCAGGCTCGAAGGGGCGCATCCCGGCCAGACCGGGCCGGCAATGAGCGGCGGGATCACCTTCAACAAGCTGCCGCTCGCGTATCCCGCCCGGAACGTCGTGGGGATCCTCGAAGGGAGCGATCCCGCGCTGCGCGCCACCTACGTCTCGTTGACGGCGCACAACGACCACGTCGGGCTCACCCGCCAGCCTTACGATCACGATTCCGTGTACGCCTACAATCGGGTGATGCGTCCCCTGGGCGCCGACACGCCCGGCCGCGACCCGACGCCGGCCGAAGCGGCCCGCATCCAGGCGGTGCGCGACAGCCTGCACGGCATGCATGCCGCGCGCCGCGACTCCATTTTCAACGGCGCCGACGATGACGGCAGCGGCACGGTGGCCCTGACCGAGCTGGCCCGGGTGATTTCGCGCGGCCCGCGGCCCAGGCGTTCGATTCTCTTCGTCTCGCACGCCGCCGAAGAGAAGGGTCTGCTGGGATCGTCGTGGTATACCGATCACGCCACGGTGCCGGTGGACTCGATCGTGGCCGAGATCGACGAAGACATGATCGGACGCGGGCAGGCGAGCGACATCCAGGGCGGCGGACCCGCCTACCTCGAAGTGATCGGCGCCAAGCGGCTCTCGCCCGAATTCGGCGACAGCCTCGAAGCGGTGAATGCGCGCGAGCCGATTCCCTTCCGCTTCAACTACGAGTTCGATGTGCCGGGGCATCCGCTTCAGTACTATTGCCGCGCCGACCACTACAGCTATGCCCGCTACGGCATTCCCTCGGTGGCTTTCTCGCGGGGCGAGCACGCCGACTATCACCAGGTCACCGACGAGCCGCAGTACATCGATTACACCGACATGGCCCGCGTCACCCAGATGGTCGCCGATCAGGCGAGGGCCATTGCGAACATGGACCACCGCCCGGCGGTGACCGGGCCGCATGGCGATCCGCACGCGCCCTGCAGGCAGTAGCGACGCCAGCGGATGCCGATGCGCCGCGCCGCGGATCGGGCGCGCTTCTGGACCGTGCTGTTGCTCCTGGTGGGGGCGCACTTCGTGGTGCGTCCCCGCCTCGGCGATCCGCGCTATGCCCCTGACTTTCTCCTCATCGCGCTGCTCTTCCTGGCCTTCAACTCGCGCCCCGGCGTGGGCGCGGCCGCGGGATTCGTCGTCGGTATCCTGTCCGACGCGCTCGCCCCCACGGCCTTCGGCGCCGCGGCGCTGGCGACCACGCTCGTCGGCTTCGGCGCCGCCTGGACCCGCGCCCTCTTCGTCACCGACAACATTCTCGTCACCTCGCTCTTCGTCTTCGCCGCGGCCTGGCTGCGCGATGTCATCCAGGTCGTGGCGAGCAATCAGATCTCCGGACACGCGCTCCTCTGGCAGCTGCTGGCGATTTCACCGCTCGCGGCGCTCTCCACCGCCGCGGCGGCGCTGGTGATCCGGCTCTTCCTGCGTTCCTGGCTCGACGGAAGGGGCTCGTGAGCGTCGGCCGCGCGGCGTTCCATCCCTTCGCATTGGCGCAGCGCGGCATCCTGGCTGGACGGCTGCTGTTCATGGTATTCGCGCTGCTCATCGCGCAATTCTTCCGGCTCCAGGTGATCGAGCACAGCCGCTATCGTCTGAAATCGGAGTCGAACCGGCTCCGCCCCATTCCGCTGCCGGCTCCCCGCGGCGTGATACTCGATCGCAGGGGCCGCGTCATCGCCGAAAATGTGCCGGGATACTCGGTCCTCCTGCTGGCCTACCACGCCGACTCGCTGGACAGGATGCTGGCGCAGCTGCAGCCGCTCATCGGTCTCGACTCCGAGCAGATCCGGACGATCCTCGCACGGCACCGCGCCGCGCCGTACGAGCCGACACTGGTGGTGAAGGATGCGCCCTTCGATCTGGTGTCGCGGCTGGAAGAGCGCCGCAGCATGCTCCCCGGCCTCGTCATTCAGACCGAGCCCAAGCGCGCCTACCCCGACAGCACCGCCGTCGCCCACCTGGTCGGTTACGTCGGAGAGGTCACCGAGGCCGAGCTGGCGACGCCGGCGTATTCGGAACGGCGGCCGGGGGCGATCGTGGGAAAGACCGGCCTGGAGAGGGAATATGAGGATTCACTCCAGGGTTCCGACGGCGAGCGTTTCGTCGAGGTGGATGCCCTTGGCAGGGTAGTGCGCGAGGAAGGCGCCGCCGCGCTGCCGACGGTTTCCGGTCGCGATCTGCACACCACGATCGACCTCGATCTGCAGCGCTACATCGACTCGATCTGGCCCAGGAAATTCCGCGGCGCCATGATCGCGATGGAGCCCACGACCGGCGCCATTCTCGCGCTCTACTCCTACCCGGCATACAACCCCAACGATTTCGTCGGCGGTATCTCGCGCGAAACCTGGGCGGCGCTGAACGATGACCCCATCAAGCCGCTCCTCAACCGCGCCATCGGCACCCGCTATCCGCCGGGCTCGACCTTCAAGCTGGCGACCGCGTTGATGGCGTTGAAGCGCGGGCTGGTGCGCTTCGACACGCATATGGCGGTGCCATGCCGCGGCTTCTACCAATTCGGCAACCGGGCCTTCCATTGCTGGGATCCGCGCGGCCACGGGTCGCTCGACCTGATCGGCGCGATCGCCAATTCCTGCGACGTCTACTTCTACCAGCTCGGCATTCGAATCGGGGTCGCCAACTTCATCGAGTCCGGCAGCGCACTGGGCTTTCACAACCTCACCGGCGTGGACCTTCCCGGCGAGATCCCTTCCAGCTTCCCGGTCACGTCCGACTATTACGATCGCATTTACGGCAAGGGACGCTGGACCCACTCGGCGATCCCGCTGAACCTCGCGATCGGCCAGGGCGAGAACGCCCAGACGCTGATCAACATGGTTCGCTTCTACGCCACGCTCGGGAATGGCGGCCATCCGCCGACGCCGTATATCGTCGAAGCCCAGCGGCCGGCCCCGCCGGCCATCGACCTCCCCGACACCATGTTCGCCGGGCTGCGCAACGCGCTCTTCATGGTCGTCGAGAAGGGCACCGCGCACGGCTCGCGTATCGCCAGCATCCAGATGGGCGGCAAGACCGGCACCGCGCAGAACATGCACGGCGCCAACCACGGCTGGTTCATCGGGTTCGCGCCGTACGACAAGCCGAAGATCGTCATCGGCGGCATCATGGAGTTCGGCGGCCACGGCACCGCCGTCGCGCCGCTGGTCTCCAAGGCCATCGCCCGCTATCTGCTCGGGCCCGACAGCGCCATCGATCACTCCACCCGGCCGCTCTTCCGCCTGCCCGAGGACTCGGTGCTTCCCCCGCCGGTCGATACGATGCTCATGCCGCCGCGCCGTGATACCGGCATCGCCAAGCGTCCTATCGCCGGAGGGACGCACTGATGGGCCGCCTCGACCGGCCGCTGCTCCTGGTGACGGCGGCGTTGATGGTCTACGGCCTGCTGATCGTCTACTCCGCCGGCCAGACCGACATTCCTACCGCCGCGCATCACGTCTGGGAACGGCAAATCATCTGGCTCATCATGGGCTGCGTCGCGGCCGCGCTGGTGATGCGGCTCTCGCCCAGGTTCCTGGAGTGGATCGCGCCGGTCTGTTACGTGGCCGGCCTGGCGATCCTGCTGGTGCTGCTGGCCGTGGGGTCGGGCAAGGGAACCGCCGCGTCGTCGAAGTCCTGGCTGACGATCGGCGGGGTCACGCTGGGTCAGCCCGCCGAGCTGGCCAAGCTCACGACGGTCCTGATGCTGGCGCGCTACCTCGCGGGATTGCGGATGCCGCCCCAGACGATGCGGCAGCTGATCGTGCCTGTATTGATCGCGGCGGTTCCGGCTGGACTCGTGATGCTCCAGCCCGATCTGGGCAGCGCCATTGTCTTCGCCGGCATCCTCTTCTTCATGCTCTACTGGGGCGGCGTGCCGATGCGTCTCCTCATCATGCTCGCCTCACCGCTGGTGTCGCTCATCGTCGCGGTGACGTGGTGGTCCTGGGGAATCTGGATCGTGGTCGTCGGCGTGCTGCTCATTCTCTGGCGCCCCTTCGTCTGGGAAGGGCTCGCGGTCATGGGCGGCAACCTCGCCACCGGCATCATCGCCAAGCCGCTCTGGGATCATCTCAAGACCTACCAGCAGAATCGGCTCGTTTCATTCCTGAACCCCGAGGTCGATCCCCGCGCGACCGGCTGGCACATCATCCAATCGAAGATCGCCATCGGTTCGGGAGGGCTGCTCGGCAAGGGCTTCACCATGGGATCCCAGAAGCGGCTGGCCTTTCTGCCGGCCCAGCACACCGACTTCATCTTCTCGGTTGTGGGCGAAGAGCTGGGATTTGTGGGGATCACCATCGCGCTGGTGCTCTTCCTTTTGTTGCTGATGATCCTGATCCGGGTGGCGCGCCGCTGTCCCGATCCATTCGGCGGCCTGATCGCTTTTGGAGTCGCCGGCATCTTCTTCAGCCACATCTTCGAGAACGTCGGCATGACGGCGAACGTGATGCCGATCACCGGGATTCCGCTGCCCTTCTTCTCTTACGGGGGGTCCTTTCTGCTGACCTGCCTGATCTGTGTCGGGCTCTGCTTGCGGGTCGCAAAGGAAGGAAATGAGCTAGGCTATCGCGAGATATAGCAATGACTTAGGCTGGCGGACTAGCGGTCCAGAATGAACCCATCCAGATTCCCCCGAATGGCTTGGTTTCGCAAAGACCGGAAGAACCGAACCAGCGAGCGGCAGAAGCTCGAGATTCCAGCAGACGTCTGGGACAAATGCGAACAATGCGGGCACGTGGATGTGCGGGAGAACTTCGCCCGCAACCTTGAGGTGTGCCCCCAATGTGGCTACCACCGCCGGGTCGAGGCGGCCGACTACATCGCCATCCTGAGTGATGAGGGGAGCTTCGAGCCCTTCGACGGCAATCTGCGCTCGATCGACGCGCTTCGTTTCGAGTCCTACCGCGACCGCCTGGTAGCCTACCACAAGAAGACCGGCACCGACGACGCCGTGATCACCGGCAGGGCGACACTGGACGAGATGCCGATCCAGTTGGCGGTGATGAACTTCAAGTTCATGGGCGGCTCGATGGGCTCGGTGGTGGGCGAGAAGATCGCCCGGGCCGCGCTGCGCGCGGTGGAGGACCGGAATCCGCTGGTGATCGTCTCGGCATCGGGCGGCGCGCGGATGCAGGAGGGAGTCCTGTCGCTGATGCAGCTCGCCAAGACGTCGGTGGTGATCGCCGAGCTGCATGAGGAGGGAATTCCCTTCGTCTCGATCCTGACCAATCCGACCACCGGAGGCGTCTCGGCCTCCTACGCCATGCAGGGCGACGTGATTCTGGCGGAGCCGGGGGCGGTGATCGGGTTCGCCGGGCCCAGGGTGATCAAGCAGACCATCGGCCAGGATCTTCCGGACGGTTTCCAGACGGCGGAGTTCCTGCTCGAGCACGGCATGGTCGACGCCGTCGTGCCGCGAGGACGCCTCGGGTATACCACCAGCCGTCTGCTGCGCCTCCTGACCCGGCAACCCGCGCTCGAGGGAGAGCCGGCCGCCTGACGATTCGCAGTTACGACGACGCGTGTCGCTTTCTCTTTCCAAGAACAACCGGTGGCATCAAGTGGGGACTCGAGACGACGCGAGCCCTGCTCGAATCGCTCGGCAATCCCGAACGCCATTTCGCGTCGGTCCACATCGGGGGGACCAACGGGAAGGGGAGCACGTCGGCCTTCCTTGCCGCGATGCTGCGCGAGGCCGGTCACCGCGTCGGGCTGTACACGTCGCCGCACCTGGTGAGTGTGCTGGAGCGGTTCCAGGTCGAGGGCCGGCCGATGTCCGAGACCGCCTTCGCGGCCTGGGTCGGCCGGCTGGAGCCGCTGATCGTCGAGCTCAACGCGACCTTCTTCGAGGTGACGACGGCGATTGCCTTCGCCGATTTCGCGGCGCGCGGAGTGGAGATCGCGGTGGTCGAAGTGGGGCTCGGCGGACGGCTGGACTCGACCAATGCGATCACGCCGCTGGCATGCGGCGTCACGCGCATCGCCCTCGAGCATACCGAGTACCTCGGAACGGACCTCAAGGGGATCGGCCGGGAGAAGGCCGGCATCGCCAAGGCCGGCGTCCCGTTCCTGACCACAGAAGCCGATGATGGCATTCGCGCCGCGATGGCGGAGACGGCCCACGCCGCCGACACCAGCTTGCAGGCTGTGAGCCCGGCACTCGCCGAGGGTTTTGTGTTGGGGCTCGGAGGGCCGCATCAAAGGTCGAATGCCTCGCTGGCGATTGCGCTGGCAGAGGCGTTGCCCAGTCGCTGGCGTCCTGACAATGAGGCCGTCCGGCGCGGGCTTGCCGCGGCCCGGGTGCCCGGCCGGTTTGACCGGCGCGGGCGCTGGATCTTCGACGTCGCGCACAATCCCGACGGCATGCGGGCCCTGGTGCGGGCGCTCCAGGCGCAGGCGCTGCCGCGGCCCATCATCGCGGTGGTCGGGGTCCTGAAAGACAAGGATTGGCGCGGGATGCTGGAGATGCTGCGTCCCGTGGTCGACGAGGTCATTCTCACCACCGCACCGTCGGCGCCGGCGGATCGGGTGTGGGATGCGGGCCAGACCGACTTCGGCGACGCCCTTGGCCGGGCGCAGGACGCGGGCGGCACGGCGCTGGTCACCGGCTCCTTTCATACGGTGGGTGATGCGATGGCGGCGCTGCGTATCGATCCCACCTAACATCAGGCACCAGTCACCCTTTACATTTGACCATGCAGTTCAGGGCTTTACCAGGATTTCGCGATGTCTTCCCCGACACCTTTGCCCGCCGCCGCAAGATCGTGACGGCGTGGCGCGAGGTCGCGGCGCGTTACGGCTTCGAGGAGTACGACGGTCCGCCGCTCGAATCGCTGGAGTTGTACACGGCGAAGAGCGGTGAAGAAATCGTCGGACAGATCTACAGTTTCAACGACAAGGGCGGCCGGTCGGTCGCGCTGCGCCCCGAGATGACCCCGACGCTGGCGCGGATGGTCTCGCAACGCGCCGGCGCCCTGCGCAAGCCGATCCGCTGGTTCAGCGTTCCGCAGCTCTTCCGCTACGAGCGGCAGCAGCGGGGCCGGCTGCGCGAGCATCTCCAGCTGAACATGGACATCATCGGCGAGCCGGGACCGCTCGCCGACGCCGAGATCATCGCGGCGGCGATCGACATCATGCGCGCCCTGGGCTTCGGGCCGAAGGAGGTGCGGGTGCGCCTGAGCGACCGGCGCATCCTGGCTGCCGCGCTCACCGAGGGGCTCGGCGTCCTCGAATCGGAGCTGCCCGGCGTGCTCGGCGCCTTTGACCGTTACGAGAAGTCGAAGGAAGCTGCCGAAGAAGCGATCGCCAAGGTGATTGGTGACGAATCGCGGGCCCACACGGTCAGGGAATTCGCCGCGGCGCTCGGGGACTCGGCCAGCCTGATGGATCTGCCGGCGGCGGCGCACCTGAAGGAATGCCTCGCGCACCTGGAGGCGATGGGGCTGGGCGAATTCGTCGACGTCGATTTCCGGATCGTGCGCGGGCTGGCGTACTACACCGGCATCGTCTTCGAGCTCTTCGATGCGGGGAAGTCGCTGCGGGCGATCTGCGGCGGGGGACGGTACGACGAGCTGCTCAAGCAGATCGGCGGCGTCGATCTGCCGATGGTGGGCTTCGGCATGGGCGACGTGGTGCTGGGCGAGCTCATCGAGGATCGCGACGGCCCTCCGGCCGCGGGATCGTCGGCGGACATTTTCGTGATCACCGTCGGTGACGACGATGTCGCGACCGCGCTGGATTTGACCCATGCGCTGCGCGAGCGAGGGTTGCGGGTCGAGTATGCGCTGCACAAGCTGACCGTCGGCAAACAGCTCGAGCTGGCCGTCACGCGGGGTGTGCGGCAGGCCATCGTCATCGGGCCCGATGAGCGGGCCAAGGGCGAGGCGGTCGTGCGCCAGCTTGCCGACAAGCACGAAGAGCGAGTCTCGCTCGACACGCTCAAGCGGGACTACGAGTTTTCCGACGCACATCGCACGACGCACGCACGACTCACGACGCACGACGCACGGGAGCTTCCTTGAGCGGCGGTAATGCCATCACCCCCAGGGCCCAGGACTTCAGCGCCTGGTACATCGACGCCATCATGCGTGCCGAGCTGGCGGATTATTCGCCGGTCAAGGGCTGCATGGTCATCCGGCCTAACGGCTACGCGATCTGGGAGCTGATGCAGCGCGCCCTGGACGACATGTTCAAGGCGACGGGGCATCGCAACGCCTACTTCCCGCTCTTCATTCCGGAGTCGTTCCTCAAGAAAGAAGCCGAACACGTCGAGGGCTTCGCTCCCGAGGTGGCGGTCGTGACACACGCCGGAGGGAAAGAGCTGGAAGAGAAGCTGATCATCCGGCCCACCAGCGAAACGATCATCTACGCCATGTACGCCAAGTGGATCCAGTCGTATCGCGATCTGCCGCTGCTCATCAACCAATGGGCCAACGTCGTCCGCTGGGAGCTGCGCACGCGCTTGTTTCTGCGGACCACGGAGTTTCTCTGGCAGGAAGGTCACACCGCACACGCCGACGAGGCCGATGCCGAGCGGGAGACGCTGTCGATTCTGAAGATCTACCGGACCTTCGCCGAAGAGTGGATGGCGATGCCGGTGCTGACCGGACGCAAGACCGACGGCGAGAAGTTCGCCGGCGCGCTGCGCACCTATGCGATCGAAGCGTTGATGCAGGACAACAAGGCGCTCCAGGCCGGCACCTCCCACAACCTGGGCCAGAATTTCGCCAAGGCGTTCGACGTGAAGTATCAGACCGTGGCGGGTGGGCTCGAGCACGTCTGGAATACCTCGTGGGGCGTCTCGACGCGGCTGGTTGGCGGACTCATCATGGCCCACGGCGATGATGTCGGCATCATCTGTCCGCCGAAGCTGGCGCCGGTGCAGGTCATCATGGTGCCGATCTGGAAAACCGATACCGAGAAGGCCGCCGTGATGGAGGTCTGCGAAAAGGCGGTCGCGGCGATGCGCGGGATCGGTGTTCGGGCGAGCTGCGACGGGCGCGAGAACATGAAGCCTGGGGCCAAATACTACGAGCACGAGGCCCAGGGCGTCCCGCTGCGGCTCGAGGTCGGTCCCCGCGACGTCGGGCAGGGGCAGGTCATGGCGGCCAAGCGCACCGGCGGCAAGATGCCGCTGCCGCTGGTCGGATTGGTGGGGCAGGTGCGCGATCTGCTCGACCACATCCAGAACGAGCTGTTCGAGAAGGCCAAGCAGCGCCGCGAGCAGGCCACGCGGCGCGGCGTGAGCAAGGACGAATTCCTGGCGATGATGGCCGGCGAGGGCGGATTCGCCTACGGCGGCTTCTGCGGGAATCCCAGGGACGAAGCCGAGATCAAGGAGAAGACCAAGGCGACGATCCGCGTGCTGCCTGACGAGGAATTCCGCAGCCCCACTCCGCCCGTCACCTGCATGTGGTGCGGCCAGCCCTCGAAGAGCGAAGCGGTGTGGGCGAAGGCGTACTGACCGCCGGCGGCGTGCGCCTCGCGCGCATCGCCGAAGCGGTCGGGACGCCGGTGTACGTCTACAGCGCGGAGGTGATCCGCGCACAGTACGCCGCATTGGACCGCGCCCTCGCGCCGGTGCCGCACCGCATCTGCTATTCGGTCAAAGCCAACGGCAACATCGCCATTCTGCGCCTGCTCCATGAGCTGGGCGCGGGAGTGGACATCGTTTCGTCGGGTGAGCTGGCGCGGTCGCTGGCGGCCGGCTTCACCGGTGCCGACGTCGTGTTCAGCGGGGTGGGCAAGACCGCCGACGAGATGGCCGCCGCGCTCGACGCGCGGGTCGGTATGATCAACATCGAGTCCGAAGAGGAGCTGAGCCTTCTCGCCGGGCTGGCGCACGGAAGCGGCCGCGTGGCACCGGTGGCGATCCGCGTCAATCCGGAGGTTCTGGTCGACGTGCATCCCTACACGGCGACCGGCGTGAAGGGAAAGAAGTTCGGCATCCCCTACGACGAGGCGGAGGCCCTCGCGTTGCGGGCCAAGCGCACACCGGGGCTGAAGCTCGTCGGCATCGCGATGCACATCGGGTCGGGACTCAAGGACGCGGCGCCCTTCGTCGAGGCGGTGGTCAAGGTCCTGGAGCTGGTCGACTCGGTGCGAAAGAGCGGGGCCAATGATCTCGCCAATCTCGACCTTGGCGGCGGACTCGGCATTCGGTACCGCGAAAGCGATGCGCCGCCGCTCGACGTGCAGAGCTACGCCGACGCGATTCTTCCCCACGTGGCGGCTTCGAGGCTGCGGCTGGTGGTCGAGCCGGGGCGGTTCATCGTCGGAAACGCCGGTACGCTGCTGACCCGCGTGCTGTACCGGAAGCGGTCGGGCGGCAAGATGATCGCGGTGATCGACGCGGGAATGAACGATCTGATCCGGCCGAGCCACTACCAGGCCTATCACGAGATCGTGGTGGACACCGGTGAATCCAGGCCCGTGGTGACGTACGACGTGGTCGGGCCGATCTGCGAGAGCGGCGACTTTTTTGCCCTCGACCGCGAGCTGCCGGAGCTGGCGCAAGGTGACCTGCTGGCAGTGAACGGCACGGGCGCCT
>DASXPG010000158.1:0-18080 GCA_036493755.1 Gemmatimonadales bacterium | reverse complement strand
GAAGGCCAGCGGCACGCCGATCAGCGCGGAGAGCGCGACGCTGGCGGCCGAGATCCAGAGGCTGTTCCAGAGGGCGCGCCACTCGGAGGGCTCGCGGATCAAGGCACGCCAATCGGCGCCGGCGGCCTCGCGCGCGACGATCACCAGCGGATACACGACCACCCACGCCAGCAGCAGCGTGAGGATGACTTCGCTGGGGCCGAGTTTGCGTTTCACTGCCCGTCTGCCCGCTTGCCCGTCTGCCCATCCTGGAGCAGCACTTTCTCAATGACCATGCGCACGGTCTCGCCGACCTTCGCGGCGCCGTGATGGGCGTGCACCTCCACCACGACATCCGCACCCAGCGCTACGGTGAAATACGCCAGCCCGCCGGCGAAGCGGCGCGCCGTCACCTTTCCCTCGAGCGGGCCGGTGGGCGAGAACTGGATCGCCTCGGGCCGAACGTACGCGTGCGTCCCCCTCGCGCCGCCGGCGATCTCCCCCGGCAGCACATTCGAGCGGCCCACGAAAGTCGCGACGAAGGGGCTTTTCGGCTGATCGTACAACTCATCCGCCGTGCCGACCTGCTCGAGCCGGCCGGCGTTCATCACGGCGATGCGGTCGCCGAGGTCGAAGGCTTCTTCCTGCTCGTGGGTGACGAAGACGGTGGTGATGCCGACCCGCTGGATTGCCTCGCGCAATTCCTTCCGGGTGCGCTCGCGCAATGAGGGATCGAGATTCGACAGCGGCTCGTCGAGCAGCAGCACCCGCGGCTCGGGCGCGAGGGAGCGTGCCAGCGCGACCCGCTGCTGCTGCCCGCCCGAGAGCGCGGTGACGGGCCGCCGCTCGTAGCCGGCGAGGTCGACCATGGCGAGCACTTCAGCAATGCGAGCGCGCGGCGGCGCGGCCGCGCGGCCGTTGGGCAGACCAAATCCGACATTTTCGCCTACATCCAGGTGCGGAAAGAGCGCGTAGTTCTGGAAGACCATGCCGAATCGGCGCCGCGCGGGTGGGAGATGGGTAACGTCGTCGCCGTCGACGGCCACGCGGCCGGCATCCGGGGTCTCGAAGCCGGCGAGCAGCCTGAGCGTCGTGGTCTTGCCGCAACCGGATGGACCGAGCAGCGCCAGGATTTCGCCGCGCGCCACCTCGAGCGAGAGATCGTCGACGGCGCGCCGTCCGGGGAATTCCTTGGTGAGGCCTTCGAGGCGCAGGTAGGCTTCGCTCATCGGCCTCCTCGGCCCCGGACATTTCTATCCCAATACGTCATCCACTCGGCGCCGTGCAGATCGAGCATGCCCCAGTCGACATCGGCGACCTTCATGCGGGCCCGCACTTCACGGGCCCACTGGGGCAGCGAGTCCTCGGGTAGGTCGTTGCGCGCCGGCAGCCGCGCCACCTGGCGGGTGGCCATGAGCTGGGCTTCCTGGCTGCCGATGTACTCGACGAATTGCCGTGCGATATCCCGATGTCGTGTGCCGCGCACGATGCCGATGGCGTCGGGAATGACCGGCGCGCCGCTCTTCGGCAAGCTGTAGCCCAGCTGCAGGCCGTCGCGGATGCTGAGGAGTACGTCGGGGAGATCCCAGATCGAGACCAGCCCTTCCTGCCTGACGAGTTTCTGGTCGAGCAGCGTGCCGTTGAGGACGTATTCCCTGGTGTTGGCGTCGAGTTTGCGAAGCCAAGCCATACCGGCCGCGGTGTCGCCAGTGCGGCGCATTTCGCGCTGGATGATCATCCCCCACACCGCGCGCATCGTCCCCGATGCGATCGGGTCGCGGATGAGAACGCGGTTCTTCCACTCCGGCGCGAGCAGATCGTCCCAGTCCTGCGGCGCCTGCGCCGACGAGACCGCCTCGCGGGCGTAGATGATCACCGCCGGTGTCTCGTAGGCCGCGAAGTAGAGATTCCCGGGCCCGCGCCCGACGCTGTCGATCGCCCCGGCCCACGAGGGACGGAAGGGCTCGAGGAGCGAATCCTTGGCGCCCCGCGCGAAAATCGTCACCGGCCCGCCGAACCAGACGTCGGCCTGCGGATTGATCCGCTCGGCGCGCAGCCGGTCGAGCACTTCCTGCGAGCCCATGTCGAGCCAGCGCACATCGACGTCGGGATGCAGCGCCTCGAAACGCTTTTCGAACATGCCGAGCAGATAGTTGCCGTGCGGCGAGTAGACGACGAGCGGGGTCTTGCCGCCGGAGCAGCCGACAGCCAGCAACAAGCAGACGGGCAGAAGCACTGCCCGTCTGCCCGTCCGCCCGTCTGCCCGTTTACGGAACACTATTCGGCTCGAGACCCAGAAGATTGACGAACAGACGATAGGCTCCGGGAACACCGGCCGGCAATTCCCGAAAGAAGGCCAATCCCGTGTACACGTATAGTCCCCGTCCCAGGTGCGCGACGAGCAGTCCGCCCTCGAGCCGGTCACGCGGGCCCGAGGCTACCACCGAAGCAGTTCCGTCCGCAGTCGATCCGCCTCCGCGCGAAGCAAGCTCCCGGCCGTTCTCGGTGCGCGTGACCTCCGACAGCGGCGCGTCGCCCATCTCGAGCATCGGCTTGTAGGCCGGGTCCCAGCTGTGGGCGAAGTAGAGCCCGCGCTCCTGGATCCAGCCACTCCAATCGGCCTCGCCGATCTGGTTAGGCGTCTGGAACAGCGAGTTGCCAGGCTGAAGAATGGTCACCGGCGCGTTCTCGTCGGTCACCCGGTCATGGGGCTGGGCGATGGTCAGCGGGAAGGGGGCGAAGTTGCCGTTGATGAACTGGTACTGCTGGTACTGCACGATGACGCGGCCGCCGGCGCGCGCGTAGTCGAGCAGGCGCGCGTTGTTGGCGATCAACGCCGGCGCCACTTCGTAGGCTCGGCTGCCGATGACGATCACGTCGTACTGCGACAGATCGGCGCGCTCGAGATCCTCGGGCGTCAGCACCGTCAAGGGAATACCGATCGACTGGAGTGCCTCGGGGACCATGTCGGCGGCGCCGCGCACGTAGCCCACATGATGCAGCGTCGGCAGCGCCAGCGAAGCCGCCTGGACCTTCACCGTCGCGCTGGTGCTGTATTGCATCGGACGGATGTGCGGGTATTCGATGATCACCGTTCCGCGATCGAAGCGTTGTCCCCCCACCACCGCGACAGCATGGATCTCGTACGAGCCCGGTGTGACGCTGGCGGGCGGACGCACCTGGAAAATGACGCTGCGCCTCGTCCCCTCGCCCTCGAGCGTGAATCGCTGCGGCGCAACCGCCGGCCAGCCGGCCGGAAGATCGAGCTGCAGCTCGCCATTCGTTACACCGCGCGCGCCGTGCACCAGCTGGACGGTGACGCTGCGCGGCTCGGGCGCCTGGACCGGAACGACGAGCAGGTCGGGACTCACCGATACGCCGACCGCCGGCACCACGAAGATCGGCTTGCGGACTTCGCCGCTGGCCTGGTCGGCGAAGCGGAAGCTGACTTCGCGCCGCACCGTCACCGGCGTTCCGGCGATATCCACCGTCACCAGCGCGGTGACCAGCGGCGGATCGAGGGGCTCGCCGCGCAGAGAGTCGGGGGCCTGCGACCAGTCGTACTGCGCGCCGATGCGCGGCCGCACGAGGAAATACGGCTCGCTGAGCGGCGCGTCGGCGGCAGCCGAGATGACGAAGCGGCGCGTGTCCATTCCACCCGCGCGTGCGGGCGCCGAGCCGACAACCGTACCGGGTTGAGGCGCGACAACCGCGGCGCCGCCGGTCGGCGCGGTCACGGTCCATCCCGCCGGCACGTCGATCTCGGCCTGGCTCACCCGAGTCGCCGCCGAGCCCGCGCTCCAGACCGAAAGGGTGACGTTGACGCTCTGACCCGGCACGATGGTGCCGTCATCGGCCCAGGGATCGAGCACCACGTCGGATGCCGCGAGCAGCGCGTTCGAAAGGATCGGCTCCTGCTGGGCCTTGAATTGCGGCGGCGCATGGCGGCGCAGCTCGCCTAACGCCCGCAACAGCAGGTCGCTCACTCTCGTCATGCCGCGCGGTCCGAGCGCGGCGCGCGCCGAGTCGATCAGGGCGGCGTAGCGCTGAAGGCCCGGAACGAGGGAGGTGTCCACGCCCTGAAAGAGACTGGAATCGCTTGCCGTTGACCGTCGACTGTCGACAGTCGACTCGATCAGCGACAACCGCACCATGCTCGGTCCAAGCCGCTGGATGGCGCCCATGTCCTGCGAGCGATGCTGGCTGCGGCTCTGCGCCGCGAGCTGCAGGTACGACTTCCCCTCGGAAGGGTCGATGATCCCCGAAGGAATTCGCAGCGTGGTGTGGGTGGTGTCGAAGAAATTGCTGCGATAGAGCTTCTTCGGGCCCCAGGCCGAGTCCCTGAGCAGCTCGAAAGCCTCTGTCGCCACCGTGCCGGCCTGCTGGTGCTGGCCGTGCCCGTCGCGCGGCGTCCCACTGAAGACCGACATGATGACCTGCGGCCGGAAACGCCGGATCACCCGGACCAGATCCTCGAGCGACGTGTCGCGCGGCCAGAATTCGTCGGCCTCGGCGAGACTCTTCGAGAATCCGTAGTCGAAGTCCCGCGAGAAATACTGATGGCCGCCATCCACCGCGCGCGCGGCCAGCAGCTCTCCGGTGCGGATGAGCCCCAGCGCCTCGCCGAGCTGGCTGCCGATAAGGTTCTGGCCCCCCTCGCCGCGGGAGAGGGAGAAATACGCCGCATCCACGCCCATGCCGCGCGAGATCAGCGTCATGAATTCGTTGTTCTCATCATCGGGGTGCGCACCGATGACCAGCACCCGCTTGTTGGTGGCGAGGTGGCCGAGCATCCGGTCGATCGCGACGATGCCACCGGTCGAGGGGGGCGTGAGTTGTTGTGCGACCGCGGTGGAAGCGGCGCACGTAATAAGGAAGGAGGCGACCGCTATCCGGCGCATCGAGAAAACCCTTCAGGTGTGAACGGCTTTGAAGCTAACCTGCGAAATGACTTGGCGGGACCAGCCTACTTGGTCAGCAGCTGCAACCCGTAGTAGCAGGGACTGTGATTGCAGGCCGCCATGATCACATCGGCGCGGTAACGGCCCGAGGTGTTGGCGGTGAAGGTCAGAACCGGCGTGTTGTCGGCGGAAGTGTCACCCAGGATCATCGTGCCCTGGCTGTCGAAGACCTTGAGATCGACGTTGGAGCAATCGCTATCGCAGGTCGCCATCAGGGCGTATTCGATTCCGGCGGTGAGCAAGAGATCATGCGAAGCCGTGGCGCGATCATCGATGCGTCCGAAGATCGCTTCGCCGGCGAGATGCCCGTAGCCCTGCTCCTTGGCGTTTCCCGTCAGACGGTCGAGTCGGCCTTGCACCTGGGTCTGAAAGGAGGTTGATGGCGTAATGGGCGCCGCAGCTCTCGCGGCTGGGCGCGTGGCGACAACCGGTGGCGCGTGATGCGCACACCCGGCCGCGCCCAGCGCCAGCAGCATTGTCGGAAGAAAACCCTTCATCATCATCGCATAAGATACAGTACTACTTCGCGTCACGCGGGCGGATCCAGGAAAGAAACCAGAATGCGGAGCGCGCGCTGCTGCTGCCTTTCCGCCGCTCCATCCGGGCGCGGCGCTGCATGGATACTCCGCGACGCTCATCCCGTGGGCGGGCGCGCTCTCGGCGGCGGTCGGTGGCCATGCGACGCCCAATGCCCTCGCGGCGCTCCCAACCCCTTCGTCGTAGATCCTGCTGCACGTCGTGCCTCACTTTCTTTGACCTTCGCCTCAGAGCGGGAAACGGGAGTCGAACCCATGACCCCAACCTTGGAAAGGCTGTGCTCTGCCACTGAGCTATTCCCGCGAGCGGCGTCTTTCATCGCCACGCAGGCGTCATGATTGCAATCCACGGGCCAGAGCCGTGGAAGCCCATGTCGTGCGTGAGGTTCCCTTGCGTAGCAGTAAAGGGGCTTGATGATGGTGCAGGTGCTCAGTGCATCGGGCACACTTGTGAGGCGGTTCCCTGCCCTCAAGCGTTCAGGGGAAGCATCGGGAAACACCTAGAGCAGCGGCCTTTAGACGCCCAGGTGATATGACATCTTCACCAGAAATATGTTGTCCGATGGCCCCCGAAAGAGGGACGAGGCATCGGATGCCAGGTCGATCGAACCCCGGCTGATCTGCGTCGAGGCGCTCCGGGTCCAGACGAGGAAGAGCGTCGAGCCGGGCCGGAACTCCCAGCGCAGAACCGCGTTGCCCCGCAGCGAGCGGAAGGTGAAGTCGGGATTGGCGACGGCAAAGCTCGGAGCTGGGCCCGCTGCGCCGTCGGGATCGATCACGTGATAGATGGTCGAGTCGGTTCCGGTCACCACCACGCTGTCGTGAACGGTGCCGATATCCTGGCCGTAGACCAGCTGGGTTCGGGAGCGCGGCGCCGCAAACTCATTGAAGCGGGAGTATTTCCCGCTCGCGATGAGGGGCTGGAGATACAGGTCGAAGGTCAGGGTCGGGCTGAAGGTGACATTCACCCGCGTGCTCATCGACAGCGAGCGCTGGTCGATATCGGCGAAGACATAACGGTTGCCATAGAAATTCGTGGCGGCCGGGTCCGCGACGGTGGTGACGTACTGGGTGCTGCCAACGCTGCGCGAGAATGACGGCCCGATCGTGACGGCTATGTTGGAGCGCGGATGGATCTCCGCCGTCAGGCTCTCGTCCTGCCCGCAATAAACACCTTCGTTGCAGTAGTAATCCGCATTGAGGCTGATGATCACCGCCTTGCGGCTGTCGCTGGAGATGCTGCCGGACCAGAAACTGAGCGTCTGGCTGCCGAGGACCGGACCGCCGCGGGCCAGCCGGTCATCGAGCCGGTGCGGCCGATAGAGCCAGAAGGCGCTGACGTTCCAGTAATTCAGCATGGTCATGCTGCCGAAGAGTTGGCCCTGCCGGTCCACCAGGTCGCCGTCAAAGTTGTAGGATTGCTGGCCGCCGGCGATCAGCGTCATGAAGCGGTACCATTTCGACGGCTTGGTCCACTGCCGCAGCACATTCCCGCTCATGAACCAGTAGTCCACGCGCGACAGCGCCGCGATGTCGTTGTTCTCGAATCCCGGCGTGCGCATGTTGGTGGACACTTCCCAGAGCAGCTTCCCCGTTTCCCGGGCGAAGCGTCCGTAGAGCCCGAGTCCGCGCAGCGATGTCAGGGTCGGATCGTAGGCGTCACTGAACAATCCATTGGAGCCGTTCCTGCGATCGGGGCGCTGGAAATAGCGCGCGCTCGACTGCTGGAGCCGGTTGACGTCGGCGGTGTCGCCCGAGACCGACGTCCCCACCATCTGCCACATCAGGTGATAGTCGCGTTGTCCCCAGTACATGTCGGTGCCGAGGCCGACCGCCTCGGAGTGGGTGTTGAGGTGATCCTTGAGATACGCGTCGTCGCCCAGTCCGCGAACGACCGACGTGGCGATGGCACGAATCTGCGTCGCGCCGCCTCGGAAATCGCGCGCGATGCGTCCGACGAAATAGTTTGCCGGCGGCTCGACGGTGGCGTTGCCGCGCACGGTGTCCTGCGAGAGGATGGCACTGGTCACGGTGTCGCGGGTGGTGTCCACGCGCAGGGTGTTCGCCGTCGAACGCCCGGTGACGGCGTCGAGCGCGCCAATCGACCATCCGGTCCGGGTGCGGCCGGTGAGCTTGGCCGCGCCGAGGATCGAGGTGTTGTCGGGAATATCGGCGTAGGTGCCCTGGTTGTACGCGTTATCGGTCGCCGAGGGTGAGCGGCCGATACGCCGCGAGTAGAAGGTGCTGAGACTCGAGACATTCGAGCAGAAAAAGCAGCTGAGGCCGCCGAAGCTGAAGTACCCCGCCCCCTCCACGAAAAAGGGCCGCTTTTCGTCGAAGAAGGTCTCGAACGCGGTGAGGTTCACGACCGCCGGATCCACCTCGACCTGCCCGAAGTCGGGATTCACCGTCGCGTTCAGCGTGAGGTTCGAGGTCAGCAGGACGCGCGCATCGCCGCCGACGCGGCCGTCATTCTTGTGCGCATCCTGGTAGGGATTGCCCGGGTCGGAGACTGGGGTGTTGGCTGAGCGGCCCACCACGTACGGAAGCACCTCGGCTCGGCCCGGTGCATGATTGACCACCAGCCCCCGCAAATGTCCGAAGCGCGGCGGCCCACCGGATTCCTGAAGCGTCCAGAAGGACCACTGGGATAATTCGTTGAGGCGGTTTTCCTGCCGCCACATCTGCATTCCCCAGGTCTGCTCGTCGCGGGTGTTGGGATAGCGCAGCTGCGAGAAAGGAATGCGCATCTCGACGGTCCAGCCCAGCGAATCGATATTCGCCTTCACATCCCAGATCGGGTCCCAGGAGGGATCGCCGCCGCCGCCCAGGCCGTTGGCGTCGTACTTCACCCCCGACGGGTTGGTCATGAAAAAGAGGCGGCCGATGTGATCGTGGTAGGTGTCGAAGATGACTTCGAAATAATCGGAATTGAAATTGTCATCACGCCGGACCAGCCGGGTGCGCACGCCGCGGGCACCGCTGTCGTCGTACATCCGCGCGCCGACGTAGAGGTAGGCGTCGTCGAAGGCGAAGCGGACCTCGGTGCGCTGGGTCGCCGGCTGCCCTTCATGGGGCTGGCTCTGCCGGAAACCGGTGGCGACGGGCGCGGTGCGCCAGATCTCTTCGTCGAGCTTTCCGTCCAGCTTGATGACCTGGTTTCCCAACGGAACTGCACGGGCGTCCGGCCCCGGCGTGGGATGGACGGACTGGGCGCATAACACGTGAGCGGTCGCCGCAATCGCCACAGTGGTAACTACCAGTTTTCGGAGGAGCATAACGGTCTGACGGACGGAGAAGCGAAAAGGTTGCGACAGGTGTAGAAGCAGTTGACCGCGACCCTTCCTCTATATATCTCAATCGATCCATGACGCACGATCCGAAACGCTGGCGCCCCGAATTCCCGATTCTCGGGACCTCCACCTACATGATCTCGAATTCCCTCGGCGCGATGCCGAAGGGAACGGCCGGCCGGATGGCCGAATACGCCACCATGTGGGCCACCCGCGGGGTGCGCGCCTGGGAGGAGGGGTGGTGGGAAATGCCGACCGCGGTCGGCGACCTGCTCGCCCCCATCATCGGGGCGCCGAAGCAGTCGGTGATCATGCATCAGAACGTCACCATCGCCGAAGCGGTGGTGCTGTCATGCTTCGAGCCATCGGGGGCGCGGAACCGGATCGTCTGCGAGCGCGAGAATTTCCCGTCGGTGATGTACTACTACGCGCAGCAGCACGGGCTGGAGCTGGTGACGGTGCCGGTCGAGAAGCTGGTGGATGCGATCGACGAGCGGACGCTGCTGGTGCCGACCTCGCATGTCCTTTTCAAGTCGAGCTATCTCCAGAACGCCCTGGCGATCGTCGAGAAGGCCCACAAAGTCGGCGCGAAGGTCATCCTCGACTGCTTCCAGTCCGCGGGGGTGTTGCCCTTCAGCGTGAGCGATCTCAAGGTCGACTTCGCCGTCGGCGGATGCCTCAAGTGGCTCTGCGGCGGACCGGGCAACGGCTGGCTCTATGTCCGGCCCGATCTCATCGACACCCTGGAGCCGCGCTTCACCGGCTGGATGGCCCACGAGGCACCGTTCACCTTCGACGCCGGGCCCATGCGCTACACCAAGGGACCGATGCGCTTCCTCAACGGCACGCCGCAGATTCCGGCGCTCTACGCCGCGACGGAAGGGCTGCGCATCATCAATGAGGTCGGGGTCCGGATCATTCGCGAATATTCGCAGCAGCTGACATCGCGGATGCTCGAGAAGGTCCAGGAGCTGGGATGGCCGACCTTGACGCCGGCCGACTCCAGCCGCCGCGGCGGTACCGTCTGTACCAATCCGGCCAACTCGCAGGAAATCAGCCGCGGCCTGCTGGATCACAACGTGCTGATCGACTGGCGTCCCGATGCCGGAATCCGGATTTCGCCGCACTTCTACAACACCATCGACGAGTGCGACGAGGTGATCGCCGAGATCGCGTCGCTCCTCGCGCACCGCCCCGGCCTCCGCTCCACCCTCGGCCGGTGAGGATCTGGGACATTTCCCGGTCCCTCGCCCCCGGCGCATGGGTGTGGCCGGGTGATACGCCGTATGACTGCGGCCTGGTGACGAAGATCGCCGAGGGTGCGACGGTCAACGTCGGTCGCCTGGCGATGAGCTGCCACTGCGGAACCCACATGGATGCCCCGCTTCACTTCGCCGACGGCGCGCCCGGCGCGGAGCAGATTCCGCTGGAGAATTGCATCGGGCCCTGCGAGGTCCTTCCTCTTGACCGTCTGGAGGAAGCGACGGCGGAGCGGGTGCTGATCAAGGCCGCCGGCGGCGCGCCGGCGGTCGAGCAGCTGGACCGGCTGGCAGTGCTCAAGCTCTTCGGCACCGACTTCCATTCGGTGGACCCGATGGAGAGCAAGACCCTCGAGGCGCACCACCATCTCTGGAAGCGCGGCGCGGTGATCCTCGAAGAGCTCGACCTCGCGGCGATTCCCTATGGACACTACGAGCTGATCGCCTTGCCGCTCCGGTTGGTGGGGATGGATGCGTCGCCGGTCCGGGCGGTCTTGATCGAGCGGTGACGGCGCCATCCGATGCCGTCACCCGCGAAGGCGGCCTGCACCGCGAGCTGACCCCCCGGCAGGTCACGATGATCGCGTTAGGCGGTGCCATCGGCACCGGCCTCTTCCTCGGCACCACCCTCGCCGTCGGCGTGGCCGGGCCGGCGGTGGTGATCTCCTATCTCATCGGCGCCGTCGTCGTGTACCTGATGACCCTCGCGCTCGGCCAGCTCGCGGTCCGCCATCCCACCGCGGGCTCGTTCGGGGTGCATGCCGAGATTTATCAGGGACCGTGGGCCGGCTTCGCGGTGCGCTGGAGCTACTGGTTCTGCCAGACGATCGCGATCGGCGGCGAGGTGGTGGCGTCGGGCGTGTACATGCACCAATGGTTCCCTGCCCTGCCGCTCTGGATTCCGGTGGTCCTTTTCAGTGTCATGCTGGTCGCCATCAACGCGATGCACGTGGGCGCCTTCGGCAGCCTGGAATACTGGTTCGCGATGATCAAGGTGGTCGCCATCGTCGCCTTCATTCTCTTCGGCATCGCGATCCTCGCCGGCGTCAAACACGCCGCCGTCCCCGGCATCGCCGGCTACCGGCCGCTGACGCCGATGGGCTGGAAGTCGGTCTGGCTGGCGGTGCCTCTGGTAATGTTCAGCTACCTCGGCACCGAGATCGTGGCGGTGACGGCGGGCGAAGCGAAAGACCCCGAAACCGCCGTTCCGCGCGCGCTGCGGACCACCGTGGTGCGCTTGATTCTCTTTTATGTCCTGGCGATGGCGTTGCTGATGATGCTGATGCCCTGGCGGGATATTTCGCCGGATCGCAGCCCCTTCGTGCGGGTCTTCGAGATCATCGGCGTCCCCGGCGCCGCGTCATTGATGACCATCGTGGTGCTGACCGCTGCGCTTTCGGCGATCAACACCGACCTCTATCTCACCAGCAGAATGCTTTTCTCGCTGGCCCGTAGCGGCGACGCACCGTCGATCTTCGGCCGGCTGGGCAAGCGCGGGACGCCGCTGGCGGCGCTCCTCGCCTCGGCCGCGGGCATGGGCGTGGCCGCGATCGTGTCGAAGGCGATGCCCGGAAACGCGTTCGTCTTTCTGTTCGGGGTCGCGATCTTCGGCGGATTATTCGTGTGGGCGATGATCTTCCTGACGCACCTTCGATTTCTACAGAAGGAGCGCGCGACCGCGCGGCCTCGCGGCGCCGCGGAGCCGTGGCGCACCGTCGCGTCAGCCGTCGGCTTCACAGCCATGGTCGCGATCATCGTGACGACGTGGTGGATTCCGGGACTGCGGGTGACACTCCAATCCGGAGTGCCGTGGCTCGCTCTACTGGCTGTGGCCTGGCAATTCACACCGAACAGCAGAACGGCGAAGAGCGCCCCGACCGGCGCTTAGGCTTCGACCCGGTTTCTTCCAGCATCCTTCGCACGGTACAACGCGGCATCAGCCGCGCCGATGAGCTGCTCGACGGTGGGCCATTCATCCCCACCCTCGTAGGCGGCGACCCCGGCCGAAAGGGTGACGGTGCGCGCGGTGCGCCCGGTCGCGATGGGCAGGGCTGAAACGGCGGAACGGAGCCGCTCGGCGGCGAGCTTCGCGCCTTCGCGATCGCTGGCGGCCAGAATCGCGATGAACTCTTCGCCGCCATACCGTCCCAGCCAGTCCACGGCGCGCCCCGCGTCGAGCATTCTCCGCCCCAGCTCGGCCAGCACCTTGTCACCGGCCTGGTGGCCCAGCGTATCGTTGATCTGCTTGAAGCGATCCACGTCGAGCATGATCACCGCCAGCGGCTGGCGCACCCGCGAGGCTCGGCGGATCTCGCGGGCCAGTGCGTCGACGACCACTTCGCGGCGATAGAGTCCCGTCAGCCGGTCGTAGAGGGCCGCCTCCTCGCTGGCCAGAAATTTTTCCGCGGTGGTGAGCGCGAGGCTGGCTACGAATCCGACCGAGCCCACCAGCGTGAGCCAGGGAAAGGTCGGGCGGACGGCGATCAGTCCCCAGCCTTCCAGCACATCGTGAAACAGGGTCACGGTAAGAAGGAGCGTGCCCCACAGCAGCAGACGGGCGTGGTGCGCCCCGAGCCTGAATTGCCAGAAGGCGAGCACCAGAGTGATCAGCGCGCCGACCAGCAGAATCGGATTGAAGACGTACGTCGCCAGCTGGGTCAGCGCATCCCAGCTGGGCGCCATCAGGAACGCCGGCACCATCACCAGGAAAGTCAGCGCCAGCGCGATGACGATCCGGTCGCGGCGGTCGAGATCGAAGATGCGGTGAAAGGCGTAGGCATACGCCGCCGCCGAGAAAGCCGCCGACGCGAGATAAAGCCGGAACCAGAACACGTACGGCGACAACGCGACGCGCACCGCCGGCATCCACCACACAAAGAAGAGCGCCAGGCTGGCGCAGACGCCGAAGATCGCGAGGTGCTCACGCGCATGGGGCCGCCGCAGCCAGAAAAAGAGCTGCATCCCTCCGATGCCGACCAGCAGCACCGCGGCGGCGATCAGATAAAGGTTGGGAAGCGAGACCTCGTGCTCGATCTGCTGGAGCGGCCCGAAGAAAATCTCTCCGGTGATTCCGCCCACCCGCTCGCCGGAGTAGACGCGGACCGCGATGAGGTGCTGCCCCGGCGTCGTGGCCGCGGGCGGAAACGCCACGACCAGCGGCACCACGGTGCGGGCGTGGTAGTCGGGCGGGAACTCGCCGACCGCACCCAGCCGCTCGCCGTCGATGTACACCTCGAAGGCAGTCGCCACGCTGCGCAACCAGAGGCCTAACGGGCGGTCCACGGGCCCGCGCACGTCGAGATGCAGCCGATACCAGCCGTAGCCACGGTAGACGCCGGGCCCGGCGGTATGCCACGCGCCCGGGACTTGCAGTGTATCCCAGCGGGTATCATTGAATTCCGGGCTGGCCCAGCTGAGCGAATCTCCGGGGTGAAAGCGCCACGGGCCGCCCAGATCGATCATGCCGGCATGCGCTGACGCCACCTGGAGCTGGAACAGCAGTCCGAGAATGGCGGCGGTCATGGGGTCCCAAGCTACTACGTGCCCCGGCGCCGGTCGAGTTACCTTCTTAAGGTCCTAACACGCCGGTTGAGGGCAATCATGACGGCCACCGCCGAACCCAAGACAAACACCAAGGCTGCCGAAGCCGAGTCCCGCGACGTCGCTGAAGCGAGCCGCGAGACCGAATGGCATTCGCCCAGCTTCGTCGCCGAGCTGTTCGACGGCCGGCTGCGGATGGATCTCATCCATCCTCATCCCGAGCCCGATCCGACCGAAGATGCCCGCGCGCAGGCCTGGCTCGACCAGCTCGCGAAGTTCATGCGCGAAAAGGTCGACGGAGACCGCATCGATCGCGAAGGGAAGATTCCGCCCGAAGTCGTGCAGGGCCTCAAGGATCTCGGCGCCTTCGGCATCAAGATCCCGCGCGAGTACGGCGGCCTGGGGCTCTCGCAATACCATTACTCCAAGGCGATGGCGATCGTCGCCAGCGTCTGCGGCTCGACCGTCGCCCTTCTCTCGGCTCATCAGTCGATCGGCGTTCCCGGACCGCTCAAGTATTTCGGCACGCCGGAGCAGAAGAAGAAGTATCTGCCGCTCCTCGCCAAGGGGATGATTTCGGCGTTCGCACTGACCGAACAGGGAGTCGGCTCCGATCCGGCGGCGATGGAGACCCACGCCGAGCAGACGCCTGAAGGAGACTGGATCCTGAACGGCGAGAAGCTCTGGTGCACCAACGGCACCGTCGCCGACATCCTGGTGGTGATGGCGAAGACGCCGAGCAAGATGGTGAATGGCCGCGAGCGCAAGCAGATCACGGCGTTCATGGTCGAGACCAACTGGCCGGGCGTGCAGGTGGTGCGCCGCTGCCAGTTCATGGGTCTCAAGGGAATCGAGAACGGCGTCCTGCGCTTCACCAACGTGAAAGTGCCGAAGGACATGCTGCTGTGGGGCGAGGGCAAAGGACTCAAGCTCGCGCTCATCACACTGAACACCGGTCGCCTCACCCTCCCCGCCGGCTCGGCCGCCGCGGCCAAGCGCTGCATCGAGTACTCGCGCCAGTGGGCCAACGAACGGGTGCAGTGGGGAAAGGCCGTCGGCAAGCATGACGCGGTGGCCCAGAAAATCGGCGCGATGGCAGCGAACGCCTTCGCGCTCGAAGCGGTCGCCGATATGTGCTCGCTGCTGGCCGACAAGGGCGGTTACGACATCCGGCTCGAGGCGGCGATCGCCAAGCTCTACAACAGCGAGCGCGCCTGGCACATCATCGACGACACGGTGCAGATCCGCGGCGGCCGCGGTTACGAGACCGCCGATTCGCTCCGCGCGCGCGGCGAGCACGCCTGGCCGGTCGAGCGGATCATGCGCGATTTCCGCATCAACCTGATCTTCGAGGGAAGCTCGGAGATCATGCACCTCTTCATCGCCCGCGAGGCGGTGGACCGCCATTTCAAGGTGGCCGGGGCGCTGATCGATCCACAGGTGCCGCTCTCGAAAAAGATTCCGGCCTTCTTCAAGACCGCACTCTACTACTCGACCTGGTATCCGAGCCGGTATTTCGCGGTCCCGGGATTCCTCAAGCACGGCGGCTTCGGCAAGCTGGCGAGCCACGTGCGTTACGTTGACCGGATGAGCCGGCGCCTGGCGCGCACCACCTTCCATGCGATGGTCCGCTTCGGGCCCAAGCTCGAGCAGCGGCAGATGGTGCTCTTCCGGCTGGTGGACATCGGTGCCGAGCTGTTCGCGATGGCGGCCGCCTGCTCGCGCGCCGAGATGCTGCGGCGCAAGGGACAGCCGGAGGCCATCGAGCTCGCCGATCTTTTCTGCACCGAGGCCCGTCGCCGGGTGCACTTCGCCTTCCGCCGCGTCTTCAATAATGACGACGTGCAGACCTACCAGGTCGCGAAGGATGTGCTCGCGGGCAAACATGCGTGGCTGGAAAAGGGTCTGGCGTAGACGACGCGGCGGGTTGCAGGTCGCCGGTGAGTGGGGGTGCCAGGAGGTGCCCCCATTTTCTATTCGGGGGCCGGACCGGGTTGACCCATCTGGGACATACCTCCATATTGGAGGAACATTGGAGGATCTACTAATGGCCACGCTCAACGTCAAGAATCTGTCGGATGCACTCTACCGGAAGCTGAAAGCCCGGGCGGCCCGCGAGCGGCGCTCGGTCGCCCAGGAGGTGACCGTCATCCTGGCGGCAGCCGTCGAGACGCCGCCGAGGGTGTCATTGCTCGAGCTGAAGGGTCTTGGCAAGATGGCGTGGACCGGGAAGGACGCTGCCCGGTACGTCGCCGAAGAGCGCCGCGCGTGGGACTGAGGGCCGCGCTCGGCCGCAGTTCCGTCGCGCTGGATACCGCAGCGTTCATCTGCGTGATCGAAGAGCACCCGCGGTATCTGCCGCTGCTGGCGCCCCTGCTCCGCGAGGCTGATGAGGGCCGGCGCCAGCTCGTGACGTCGGCGCTCACGCTGCTGGAGGTGCTGGTTGTCCCGTACCGCGCCGGGGACGCGGCGCTCGCCGAGCGCTACGAGATGCTTCTGACGCGGGGCAGAGGGCTCGACCTGGTGGACCTGGACCGGGCCGTGCTCCTCGGCGCGGCGCAACTGAGGGCGCGCACCCGGATCCGCACGCCCGACGCGCTTCAGCTCGCGGCCGCTCTGCTGCGGGGATGCTCGGCCTTCGTCACGAATGACCGGAAGCTACCCGAGGTGGCGGGGCTGCGAGTGGTGCAACTGGGGGATTATTCAGCGTACTGAGGGCCGAGGGTCAGGCTCGTTACCGTTTCCGGCTCGATGTTGCCGGCGGTGCCGGCACCGAAGGTCGCCCGCTCGCTCGCGGGCGTGGATTGAAACGAGTGAAAGCTGAGGAGAGGGATCGAACCGCCGCCTGCTCGCGCGCCGAGATGCTGCGGCGCAAGGGACAGCCGGAGGCCATCGAGCTCGCCGATCTCTTCTGCACCGAGGCCCGTCGCCGGGTGCACTTCCGCCGCGTCTTCAATAACGACGACGTGCAGACCTACCAGGTCGCGAAGGATGTGCTCGCCGGCAAACACGCCTGGCTGGAAAAAGGTCTGGCGTAATAGAGCGCTGATTCCAGATGAAAAGCGGGCCTCGATCGAGGCCCGCTTTCGTTTGGCACAACCGTTGCCTTTCTGGAGGGCGATCGAGGAGCCGCGTGAGTGTTTAGCGGGCTCCCGCCACAACTAGCAGCGCGGGGATCCACGTGGGCGCACAGAATCGGGGCAGCATGTCGCAGAAGCGAACGCTCGTCAGACGACGCAGCTGGGCGGTCGCCCTGTGCACGCTGTTCGTCATGATGTCGACGCACTGCGTCGGCGACTTCGTCGGCACGCCAAAATCCGGCGTCACCGCTCCACCGCCCGCGCCACCGCCACCCCCACCGCCCCCGACCGCGCGACGCCTGGTTTTCGGCACGCCCCCAGCGGACGCCGTGGCCGGCGCATCGATCGGCACCGGCATCCAGGTGCTGGTTGAGGACTCAGCGGGCAACACCGTGACCGCGGCCGCATCGAACGTCACCATCGGCATCACCGGCGGCACCGGTACGGCGGGCGCGCATCTGCGCGGCACGAGCACGGTCGCGGCAGTGAGTGGCGTGGCGACATTCACGGATCTCTCGGTGGACAGCGTGGGGTCGGCCTACACCCTCACCGCCACCGCGTCCGGACTGTCCGATGCCACCAGTGGCAATTTCCGCATCCGCGCCGGTCCCCGCAGCCAACTGGTCTTCATCCAGCAGCCGACCAGCGTCGTTCCCAAGCAGACCATGACGCCGGCGGTTGAGATCGGCACCGTCGACTCGCTGGGCAATGCCGTGAGCGGCACTCTCATCGTCAACCTGGTGATGTCCGCACCCGTGCCGGGCGTCAGCATGAGTGGTGGCGGTCCGCGCGGCACTCAGAATGGCATCGCGACGTACGGCAACCTCAAGTTCAATCGCTCCGTCGCCGGTCCGGTGACGCTCCAGGCGAGCGCCGAGGGCCTGCCGACCGTGACCAGCGGCGCCTTCACCGTCGGGCAATCGAGCGGCGTCGCGGGCCTGGCATTCATCGTCCAGCCGGTGACCGGCATGCCGGGCCAGACGATGCAGCCGGCGATCAAGGTCGACGCCATCGATTCGCTCGGCAATACCGTGCCCAGCGCCACCAACACGATCTCGATCAGCATCGTACCCGGAAGCGGCAATGTCGCCGCGCATCTGGCGGGGACGATCAACGTCGCGGCGGTCGGGGGTGAAGCGACCTTCGCCGATCTCAGCATTGACAGCGCCGGTGCCGCGTATCGGTTTCTGGCGACATCGCCGGGCCTCACCGCTGATACCTCGACGGTCTTCGACATGGTCGCCACCGGTCCGCCGCCGGCGGCCGCGGTCACCGTGACGCCGGGGAATACCAATCTCACCGCCTTCGGCGCGACCCAGCAGCTCCAAGCCGACGCGCGCGACGCCGGCGGCCACACCATCACCGGCGCACCGATCACCTGGACCACTTCGAATGCCGCCATCGCGACGGTCGGCGCCGCGGGCCTGGTCAC
>DASXPG010000157.1:0-10125 GCA_036493755.1 Gemmatimonadales bacterium | reverse complement strand
ACGGCGCGCCGGAGAATGCCGTGGCACCGTTGATCGGCGGCACCAGCACCAGGTAGCGGCCGGGATTGGTCATCGCCCCGCCGCCCACCGTCACCGCGACATGGTCACCTCGGGTCCAGAGCCTGTTGTAGAACATGAAGCCGAGGAAGTTCTGCGCCGGACCAGCGGCGCTGCCGGTACAGCTGACCCCGGCTCCGCTCTCGCAGCCCGCGTCCAGGGTGAACGAGAAGGCGCCGCGCCGTATCGCCGCGTGGGGATCATCGTGGTACTTCACCTGGAGACTGTTGTCGGTGTGGACGCGCCAGCGGTCCTTGAGACCCAGCCAGTCGTGCCCGTAGTAATTGTTGGATAATACCGAGATCCTGCCGTTAGGCCGCCAGAGAACCTGCCCTCCCAGGCCCGGCGTGTTGTTGAACATGCCATAGGACTGCCAGCCGTTGACGATCCAGGGCTCGATCTTGAGCTTGTCGCTGGCATAGATCTGGATGCGGATGCCATTGAAGAACCACGGCGTGTTCGAGGAGACGTAGGACGGTTGATACGCCCAGTTGTCGTAGTTGTAGTAGCTGAACAGCCCGACGTACGACATGAAGATGCCGGCATCGACGTTGATGCCGTGCATCGTGTTGATGTGCAGGCCGCCATACGCCTCCGAGATGTAACGGTAGGCGTCGGAGAGATCCCACTGTCCGCGCGCTGGACTCGCGTCGTTGCGCGGCGTCATCGTCGAGTACATCCCGAACTGCGTCATCAGCCGCCCGTGGGCAACACCGGCGTGGAAGTCGCCGCCCACCCCCAGCTGCTGGACCTGGACCTCCTGGGTTCTGCCGCTCTCCGACGTTCCCGCCAGCGTGTGGTCGGTCGGCTGGTTCATGTCGTAGATGTAGCTCGCATCCAGGCGGAACTCGCCGGTGAAATACTTCGAATCGAGCACCGGCGTGTGCTGCCGGCTGTTCCCGTTGAGCCAGGTAAAATCGGCGAAGGCAAACGGCGCCGCGGGCTGCGTGTGTGCTGCGCGCGTCGTATCCTGCGCCGCGAGAGCGGCGGGAGTGAGCAACAAAGCGCACCAGGCACGGATGGTCATCGCCATCCCTTCAGGCTGTCGAGGGCGAGATTGAGGAGCAGGACGTTGACGCGGGGCTCCCCGAGCACGCCAAAGGTTCGGCCACTCGTGTGACCGGCAACCAGGGCACGCACGACCCCATCGGAGAGACCCCGGCTGCGGGCCACGCGCGGTACCTGGTACCGGGCCGAAGCAGGCGAGATCTCGGGATCGAGTCCGCTGCCGGACGCAGTGACGAGATCTACCGGGACAATCTTCGAATTTCCCGGGTCAGCCGCCCGCAACGCGGCGATCCGCGCGCGAACCATGCTGTCGAGCGCGGGATTCAGCGGCCCGTAGTTGGATCCGCTCGAGGCCGAGGCATTGTAAGCGGGCGCGGTGGCCGACAACCGACCCCAGAAGTACCGGGGTCCGCTGAACTGCTGGCCGATCAGGCGTGAGCCGACCACCTGCCCGTCCCTTCCGGTCAACAGACTCCCATTCGCCTGCCGGGGAAAAGCCAGGGCCGCGATCCCTGTGATCAGCGCCGGGTACATCACCCCGGTCACGATCGAGAGAACCGCCAGCACCAGTATCGATGGACGCAATTCTTTCAGCATGGGCGCCTCAGGCCAGGCCGACGGCGGCCAGCAGCATGTCGATGAGCTTGATCCCGATGAATGGTGCGACCAGTCCGCCCACTCCATAGACCAGGAGATTGTTGCGCAGCAGCACGGCGGCGCCTAACGGGCGGAACTTCACGCCGCGCAGCGCGAGCGGGATGAGCGCGATGATGATCAGGGCGTTGAAAATCACCGCCGAGAGGACGGCGGAGGCCGGCGACGTCAGGTGCATGACGTTCAGGGCGTTGAGCGCGGGGTAGGTGGTCGCAAAAGCGGCCGGGATGATGGCGAAGTACTTGGCGACGTCATTGGCGAGACTGAAGGTGGTGAGCGTCCCGCGGGTCATCAGCATCTGTTTGCCGGTCTCGACCACCTCGATGAGCTTGGTGGGGTTCGAATCGAGATCGACCATGTTGCCGGCTTCCTTGGCTGCCTGGGTGCCGGAGTTCATCGCGACGGCGACGTCGGCCTGGGCCAGCGCCGGCGCGTCGTTGGTGCCGTCGCCGGTCATCGCGACGAGCCGGCCCCCCTGCTGATACTCGCGGATCAGCGCCAGCTTGGTCTCGGGCGTGGCCTGCGCCAGGAAATCGTCGACGCCGGCCTCGGCGGCGATCGCGGCGGCGGTGAGCGGATTGTCACCGGTGATCATCACCGTCTTGATTCCCATCTGCCGCAGCTCGGCGAAGCGATCGCGAATGCCGCCCTTCACGATGTCCTTCAGCTCGACCACCCCGAGCACCCTGGCGCCCTCGGCCACCACCAGCGGTGTCGCGCCGCTCCGGGCCACCGACGCCACCGCGTGCCGAACCTCCGCCGGCACCTCTCCGCCCTTCCCGCGGACGTACCCCTCGATCGCATCCGCCGCCCCCTTCCGGACTTCCCGGGATCCGAGATCGACTCCGCTCATCCGGGTCTGGGCGCTGAAGGGAACGAAGCGCGCCCCCAGGGCGGCGACGTCGCGCTCCCGAATGCCGAACTGCAGCTTGGCAAGCACCACGATGCTGCGGCCTTCCGGGGTCTCGTCGGCGAGCGAGGCGAGCTGCGCGGCGTCGGCGAATTGCTGCGGCGCGACTCCCGGCGCGGGAAGGAATGCCGAGGCCTGCCGGTTGCCTAACGTGATGGTGCCGGTCTTGTCGAGGAGCAGGACGTCGACATCGCCGGCGGCTTCCACCGCGCGGCCGCTGGTGGCGATGACATTGGCCTGGATCATCCGGTCCATCCCGGCAATGCCGATCGCCGACAGCAACGCGCCGATCGTGGTGGGGATGAGGCAGACCAGGAGCGCGATCAGCACCGTCATCGATACCGGCTGGCCCTGGCCGGCGACCCGGACGCTGAAGATCGAGAAGGGAAGCAGCGTGACCGTGACCAGCAGGAAAATGATCGTCAGGACCGCCAGCAGGATGTCCAGCGCGATCTCGTTAGGCGTCTTCTGCCGCTTGGCGGCTTCGATGAGATTGATGATGCGGTCGAGGAACGATTCGCCGGGGTTGGCGGTGATCCGCACCACGATCCAGTCCGAGAGCACCTTGGTGCCGCCGGTGACCGCGTTGCGGTCGCCGCCGCTCTCGCGGATCACCGGGGCGCTTTCCCCCGTGACCGCGCTCTCGTCCACACTGGCGACCCCCTCGATGATCTCGCCGTCACCGGGAACCAGGTCCCCGGCGGCGACCAGGACCACGTCGCCCTGGCGCAGCTTGCTGGCCAGGGTCGCGCGGATCGAGAGCTTGTTGGCCGGATCGGCCAGCAGCTTCGTTCCGATTTCCTGGCGCGTGGCGCGCAGCGCGTCGGCCTGGGCCTTCCCCCGCCCTTCGGCCATCGCCTCCGCGAAATTGGCGAAGAGCACCGTGAACCAGAGCCAGAGCGCAACAGCCGAAACGAAGAACGCCGAGTCGTGGATGCGCCCGGCCAGCACCAGCCCCGCGATCAGGGTGGTGATGACGCTCCCCACCAGCACCACGAACATCACCGGGTTCCGGAGTTGATGCCGGGGACTGAGCTTGCGGAACGAGTCACGAATCGCGGCGCGCACCAACACCGGCTCGAACAGCTTGCGATTCCGGTCGCGGCTCATCGTGCCCCCACCATCCGGAGGTGCTCGACGATCGGTCCGAGGGCGAGGGCCGGCAGGAATGTCAGCGCGCCAACCAGCAGCACCGTGCCTATCAGCAAGCCGACGAACAGCGGCGTGTGCGTGGGCAACGTTCCGGCGCTCACCGGCACCAGCTTCTTCTTTGCCAGCGAGCCGGCCAGCGCCAGCACGGGAACGGCCACCCAGTAGCGCCCCAGCCACATGGAGATGCCGAGCAGCACATCATAGAACGGCACGTTGCCGTTGAGACCACCGAAGGCGCTGCCGTTGTTGTTCGACGCCGAGGAGAATGCGTAGAGAATCTCGCTGAAGCCGTGCGCGCCGGGATTGGCGATGCTCGCGCGCCCCGCGGGGAAGCTCACCGCGATGGCGGTCATGACCAGCACCGCGGCCGCCGGCACCAGAATCACCAGCGCCGCCATTTTCATTTCGTGGGCTTCGATTTTCTTGCCGAGGTACTCGGGTGTACGTCCCACCATCAAGCCGGCCACGAACACCGCGATGACGGCAAAGACCAGCATGCCATACAGGCCCGAGCCGACACCGCCGTAGACGATCTCACCCAGCTGGATCAGCCACAGGGGCACCAATCCGCCCAGCGGCGTGAAGCTGTCGTGCATGGAATTCACCGAACCGTTCGAGGCCGCGGTGGTCGCCCCGGCCCAGATCGCCGAATTCGCGATCCCGAATCGCGTCTCCTTCCCTTCCATATTCCCGCCGGCCTGGAGCGCCGTTGCGGCCTGGTCCGCGCCCGCCGCCGCGAGCTGCGGCGTGCCCCGTTGCTCGACGCTGGTGGTGAAGATCACCAGCGGCACGAGAATGACGGTCATCGCGGCCAGGACGGCCCATCCCTGTCGCTTGTCACCCACCATGCGGCCGAAGGTGTGACACAGCCCGGCCGAGATGATGAGAATCGACACGGCCTCGAGGAAGTTGCTCAGCGGCGTCGGATTCTCGAACGGGTGCGCCGAGTTGACGTTGAAGAATCCGCCGCCATTGGTGCCGAGCTGCTTGATGGCGACCTGCCCGGCAGCCGGCCCGACCGCAAGCGTCTGGGTGGTCGCGGTCGATGTATCCGACGTCCGCATCGACTCGACCAGCTGCGCCACCGGCGCTCCGTGCCATGTCTGCACCACGCCCTGCGATACCAGCAGGAGCGCAAGAACTGTTGAAAGGGGAAGCAGGATGTAGAGCGTGCCCCGGGTGAGATCGACCCAGAAGTTGCCAAGGCTTCTGGTCTGGGCCCGCGTGAAGCCGCGGACAAAGGCCACCAGGACCGCCATCCCGGCCGCCGCCGATACGAAGTTCTGAACGCCGAGTCCCAGGGCCTGGGAGAGATAGCTCAGCGTCGTCTCGCCACTATAGGATTGCCAGTTGGTGTTGGTGGCGAACGACACCGCAGTGTTGAACGCCAACTGAGGCGACACCGCGCCCCGGTGTGCGGGATTGAAGGGCAGCACACCTTGCACCCGCTGGAGCAGGTAGACAGCGACGAAACTGAGGGCGCTGAAGATCAGGAGCGCGCCGGCGTAACGGGACCAGGTCATTTCATCATCAGGGCCGGTACCTGCCAAACGGTAGATACCGCGCTCCAGCGGTCTCATCAGCCGCTCGAGCACGACTCGCTCACCCCGGTACACGCGAGCCATGTAAGCGCCCAGGGGCACCGAGAGGACGAGCAGCACGCCAAAGTACAGCGCAATCTGGAGCCAGCTGTTGGAAGTCATCCCAGCTTCTCCGGCTTGAGCAAGGCGAACAAGAGGTAGCCAAGGAGCGCCACCGCGATCAGCCCGCCAACCAGGTAGCCGGCATTCACGACTTGGGCTCTTCCAGCGCGGCGCAGAGCCTGATCAGGCCGGCAGTCACGATGACGAGCGCAATGGCGAGCAAGAGTATGAGCAGGTCCACGAGCTCTCCCAGGGTTAACCCCTAGGCTAAGGCCTTCCTGATTCGGGCTGGCTTCGGGTTCGGTTGTTCCTCGTTTGGAAAGCGTTAGGGCGGACCTTGGCGCATCGCCCCGGACGTTTGCTATACTGGGATCATGACCCCACGCCCATCGCAGTCCCGAGCCCAACCGGTGGATCACACTCTGAGGGATGGTTGGCTGCTGGCCGGCCTCCAGAGCGCCGGCATCCTGACCAAGGATCAAGCCGAGAGTCTGCGCGCCGAGGGCCCCGAGTGGGTCGCCAATGAGGTCGTCACCCGTGGGCTCGCGGCACCCGAGAAGGTGATCGAGATCGCCGCGAAAGCGGCTCGCATCGGCGTCGCCGATCTGTTCCGCGCCGAGACCAACTCGGTCCATTTCCTCCCCGAGACCGCGGCGCGCCGCTACAACGTGCTGCCGATGAGCGCATCCAACCGGTCGATCGTCATCGCATCGGCCAATCCGCTGGACGTACAGGCCGAGCAGACGATCGCTTTCGTGTCGGGCCGCGCCGTGGAATTCGTGTACGCTCTTCCGGGCGCCATTCATCTGCGCATCGAGGAGATCTATCGTCCGGAGCGCTCGATCGAGCGGCTGGTCGAGGGCCTGAGTGGCGAAGCGACGCTCGAGTCGGTGGACGACAAGGAAGAGATCGCGCTGTCGGCCGAGATCGAGGCTCCGGCGGCCAAGCTGGTGGATGCCACCGTCGCCGATGCGGTGCGCGAAGGCGCCAGCGATTTGCACCTCGAGCCCACCATCCAGGGACTGGTGATCCGTTATCGCGTCGACGGCGTGCTGCGCGAGGTCATGCGGGTGCCGCGCAGCGCGGCCGCATCCGTCACCCGGCGCATCAAAGTCACGGCGAGCATGGACGTCACCGACTCACTGCACCCGCACGACGGGCGTGCCACCGCGCGAGTGGACGGCAAGCAATGGGACCTGCGCATTTCCAGCGTGCCGATCGCCCGGCTGGGTGAGAAAATCGTCATTCGGCTGCTCGACCCGGCTTCCAACCACCTCAAGCTCGACGCGATGGGTCTCGCCGCCGACGAGCGCAAGACGCTCGACGCGCTGCTGAGCAACCGCGAGGGAATCGTTCTGGTCACCGGACCGACGGGGAGTGGCAAGACGTCGACGTTGTACGCCGCGCTCGAACAGATCCGCACGCCGGGAATCAACGTCGTGACGGTCGAGGATCCGGTGGAATACCGGCTACCGGGCGTCAGCCAGATCGAAGTGAACGTGAAGCAGGGTTTCTCCTTCGCCGGCGCGCTGCGCTCGGTGCTGCGGCAGGACCCGGACATCATCCTGGTCGGCGAGATCCGCGATCCGGAGACGGCGCAGACCGCCTGGCAGGCGGCGTTGTCGGGACACTTCGTCCTGTCCACGCTCCACACCAACGATGCCGCGGCGGCCGTGATGCGGCTCCGGGACATCGGCATCGAGCCGTTCAAGATCGGCGCGGCACTGAAGGGCGTGATCGCGCAGCGACTCCTGCGCCGCCTCTGCTCGGCGTGCGCGGCGCCCGACACTCCCGACGCCCTTCCCGACGCCGCCCGTCCGCCCGCTGGAGAGAAGGTGCAGATGCGCAAAGCGGTCGGCTGCACCAAGTGCGGCGGCACCGGTTACAAGGGCCGGATGGCGATCGAAGAGATTCTGGTGATGGATGAGACCATCTCGCGGCTGATCGGCGAAGGCGCGTCCGGCGCGAAGCTCGTGGAGGCGGGTCGCCAGCGCGGGATGCGGACGCTGTGGGAATCGGGCGTCCGCCGCGTCTGGGCCGGCGATACCGCCTATGAAGAGGTGCTGCGCGTGGTCGGCGGGCCGACCGAGCAAGTGGCGGGCGACAAAGCAGCGCTGGCTGATGATGCGCCTCCCCTGCCCGCCCCCGATGGACTGGGTGCTCTGATCATGGTCGTGGACGATGATCCCATGATTCGGGCCGTCGCGACGGCGGCGCTCCAGGCCGAGGGCTTCCGTACCGCCGAGGCCGACAACGGCGCGACTGCGCTGGAGGAAGCGCAGAAACTGCATCCGGCGCTCATCCTCCTCGACATGGAAATGCCGAAGATGGGCGGCCTCGAGGTGCTCGGCGCGTTGCGGGGCAAGCTGTCGGGGCGCGGCATCCCGGTGATCGTCGTGACGTCGAACGACGACGCGGAAACCGAGAGCCGCTGCATCGGCATGGGCGCCGACGACTACATCGTGAAGCCGATCCGGGCGCCGACGCTGGTCGCCCGTGTGCAGGCGGTGCTGCGAAGGGCCGCGAGCGTCTGAAGATCGTCGTCGTCGAGGACAATCCCGACAACATGAAGCTGGTAAGGACCGTGTTGGCCGCGCGCGGCCACACGGTCCTCGGCCTGGCGGGCGGCGAAACCATCGTCGAGCTGGTGACGAACGAATGTCCCGACGCGGTGCTGCTCGATATCCAGCTCCCCGGCGAAGATGGATTCGCGTTGCTCGCGCGCCTGCGCCGCACCGGTGCGGTCTTGCCACCGATCCTGGCGCTGACGGCGCACGCGATGGCTGGCGATCGCGAGCGGGCCCTCGCCGCCGGCTTCGACGCCTACCTCACCAAGCCTATCGACGTTCGCTCATTCGGATCGACGGTCGAGGGACTCATTCGCAAGGAACGAGACACAGCATGAGAATCGATGGCGCATGGGTTCGTGCCGGCGCGTTGGTGCTGGTCTGTACCGCGGCGAGCGCCTCGCAGGAGAGCCGCCCCGACCGGTACCATTGGGATTTCGAAGGCGGCAACGACATCGAAGCCTCCGGACCCTTCGTCGCCTCCAACAACCGGCCCTTTCTCAGCGCCACGGCCTGGCTCCGCGACACCGTGGTCTTCCTCTCCGGCAAGCAATCGGTGCGCCAGGACTACCCGGTGCGCACCGGCAATGTCGGCGCCCCTTTCTTCTATCATGACCGGGCGCGCAAGAAGGTCTTCATCCGTTTTGCCTATCGCCAATCCAGACCCTTCAATCTGTTCCGCGGTGTCAGCAACGGCGATCAAGTAAAGCTGCTGCGCGCCAAGAACCGCGGTAACAGCGGCGACCCCTGGGCGCTGATGATCTCCAACACCCTTGGCTCATCGCCCGGACGGCTGGAATTCCGGTTCCCCGACGCGGCACCGGGGATGAACCTCGTCGCCAATACCAACCTTCCCGCCCCCAACATGAACAGCCTGCTGGGCACGTGGGTGCACTTCGAGGTCATGGTGGATATGCAACCGAACGCGCTGACGGTGAAGATTTCGATCAACGGCAGGTTGTATTTCGACTACACCGGTGCGCGGGCGATCGCCCGTCGCAGCGAGGCGACCCCGGAATGGTACCAATTCCGGGGAACCACGAACTCGATGCAATCCGCGAGCAGCGACTGGGTTGACGACATCAACATCAGTGGGGAGCCGACGGGTCAACCCTGAAATCCTAGTCGCACGGCAGTGTAGGGGTTCACCGATGGAACGTACTCTTTCCGTCATCTAGAATCCCCGCGCTGCTCAGAGCATAGCCACCGAGAGGTGGTGACGCAGAGTCACGGGGTTTCAGCGATCCACGGGTCGCCAGCCGGCCGGGCCGCCAGCAATTCGACCGCAAGGTCCAATCGGCTGGCGGCCCTTTCTTGTGCTGCCAGTTCACCTCAGGGGAGAGAACCCATGAACTGGAGATTCAAGCTGTCCTGCCGGCTCGCGCTGCTCCGCGGCCCACTATTGGCCGCGGCTGCACTCGCGGCGTGCTCATCGGATCGTCCTTTATCAACCAGTCCTTCGTTCGACATCACCGCCCCGTCGGTGGGATCGGTCACCCTCACTCCCACCGTGCTCAGCATGGCGCCAGGCGACACCGCGCGGCTGTCAGCACTGCTGCGAAACCCAGGCGGCGAAACCATTCTGGGCATGGCGGTCACCTGGGCGACCAACGCGCCGACCGTCGCCAAGGTTTCGGCCAGTGGATTGGTGACCGCTGTCACGACCGGCAATGCCACCATTACGGCCTCGGCTGGCGGTCACTCCGGAACGGCCGCTGTCACGGTGACGGGGTCCATGGTGCCGGTTGCTTCCATTGCCGTCACTCCGGCGACCAATACGCTGACGCCGGGTGCCACAGTTCAGCTGGCAGCACAGCTCAAAGACGCCAGCGGCAAGCTGATCACGGGCCGCACGATCACCTGGACGACCAGCAGCAGCGCCGTCGCCAGGATCTCGGCGAGCGGGCTGCTCACGGGCGTCGCGCCGGGCAGCGCGACCATCACCGCGTCGAGCGGCGGCCGGTCCGGAAGCGCTTCAGTCACGGTATCGGCAGTTGGCGGCGGAGGCAGCGGAGGTGGGGGTGGCACCGGCGTCCCGGGCAATATCTACAACTGGGGCTTCGAGGGGACCACTGACGCCGCGGCATCGGGGGCGTTCGTCGACAGTCACAACCTTCCCTTCATCGGCGCTTCG
>DASXPG010000156.1:0-19968 GCA_036493755.1 Gemmatimonadales bacterium | reverse complement strand
ACGCCATCGACTACACCAACGTCCCCGGCGCGACCTACTGCCATCCCGAAGTCGCCAGCGTCGGCCTGACCGAGGAAGCCTGTAAGGCGCAGGGCCTCGAGTACGTGGTGGGCCGATTCCCGTTCAGCGCCAGCGGCCGCGCCCGCACCACCGGCGAGACCGACGGCTTCGTGAAGATCATCCGCGGCAAGAAGTATGGTGAGATCCTCGGCGCGCACATCGTCGGCGATCATGCCACCGAGCTGATCCACGAGCTGTGCGTGGCCCGCGCCAACGAATACACCGTCGAGGAAGTCGAGCTGGCGATCTACGCGCACCCCACGCTCTCCGAGGCAGTCAGCCAGGCAGCGCTCGATTCGATGGGCCGTGCCATCGACTTCTAGAGCACGAATCGCCCTCGCGGCGGTCGCGGTGGGGAGCGGCGTGGGCGGCGCGGTGCTCTGCGCCGCTCTTGCATTCGTGCACGACATGCCGCGCGGACCTGATTCGCCGATGGCCAATACGGTCATCGGCGCCGCGGTCGCGGGACTCGGCGCCGCCGCAATGGCGGCGTTCGTCCTCGCCCGCGCGGTCGGCGTCTTCAAGGCCTGCATGGCGGCGATGGTGGCGGTGGCGGGCGCGGCGCTGGTCGGCGTGCTCACCGTGCCCGCCGACGTCGCGGCGGGCCGCGCCGGCGTCGTCACGCTGCTGGGCGTGTCGCTGGCGATCATCGGCCTGGGCTTCCGAGTCCGCCGCCGCGCGCTGGCGGCCGCATGAGTTCCGGCGCCGGCACCTCCGCGACCCGCGGGCTCGATGTGCGCACCCTCGGGCTCGTTCCCTATGCTGAGGCGCTCGATCTCCAGCGCGCGCTCGCCGAAGAACGCATCGCCGGCCATATCCCGGATACGCTGCTGCTGCTCGAGCATCCGCCGGTCATCACGCTGGGCCGGGGAACGAAGAACACCAGCCTGCCGATCGACGCCGAGTCGCTGCGGAAGCGGGGCATCGAAGTCGTCGAGATCGAGCGGGGCGGCGACGTCACCTACCACGGTCCGGGCCAGCTGGTCGGCTACCCGATCATCGACCTTCAGCAGCACACGCCGGACCTGCACTGGTACCTGCGCCGGCTCGAAGCGATGCTCATCGCCGCGCTCGGCTCGTTAGGCATTCCCGCCCAGCCACGCGAGGGATATACCGGCGTGTGGACGTCGGGTCGCAAGATCGCCTCGATCGGCATCCACGTGCGCCAGTGGGTCACCTGGCACGGCTTTGCCCTGAACGTCACGACGGACCTGTCGCCTTTTTCGCTGATTGTCCCCTGCGGGATTCCGGATGTCGTGATGACTTCGGTCGAGCAAGAGATGGCGGGAGATACGGAAGTGCGGAAGGCAGGAGCTGCGGAGGGACTGGTGCAGTTGGTGGCCGGCGTCGTGACTACCTCATTTCGAGACACCTTCGGCTTCTAGCCTTCAACCTCCCAACCTCCCAACCAACCTCCGAGAAAGAATGCGCGGGTGAAACGATGCTCCGTTTCACCCGCGTTTGCTGCGGAGTGGCCTGGCTGCCGCTGCGACGCTTGACCAGACCGGGGGCCTGCACCCTTATAGACGCACCAGCCGCGCAGAAAGTTGCAAAGCCCTCATAACGTGCTGATCTGTAACGACATCATCACCATTGTGAGATAGATCACGACCCAGGGTGTGGGTGCCCAGCCGGCCCCCAATGCCAGCGCCAGGATGGCCGCGATACCCGGCCACCCGGCTGTCACCCGCACCAGCCGGCGCCGAAACTCCCGGGCATCCGCCCGCATCCACGACCGTCCAACCTGCACCGCCTGGATGCTCGCCAGACGCGCCGTCCCGGCGAGGAGCACCACCGCCAAAGCCAGCGCCGACCACCGCCCCGCCAGCGGCGCGCCGAGCCGGCCATACAGCTCGTGGATCGGTCCGCCACCGTGGACCAGGGCGCCGGCAGCGAAGGCCGTCGGTACCCACAGCAGTGCCACCACAAACCAGACCAGCGCGAATCCGCGCAGCCAGCCCCGCGACCACAACACGTTTGCTATCGCCTGGAGTGCGCCCGCGGCGACGAGAATGCCAACCGGACCCGCGAGCACCATGAAGGCATACGCTCCGGCTCCAAGTCCGCCGCTGGGCCCCTGCACTACGGTTGGAATGAAGAGCGAGCTCGACGAGACCACGATGCTTCGTATCGGCACACCGACCGCGGTGCCGGCGCCGCCGCGCGCCAGCTGATCGATGCCGAGGCTCAGCCAGACCGCGACGAGGGCCGCGGCCGAGCAGAGAATGGTGAGCGTCGAAGGCTGGGGAGGCGGGCGCGGCGGCATGGACTGGACCGGACCTCAGGCGCCCGGACCGCCCTCGGCGAGAATCTCGAAGAAGCGCGCGAACATCGGGATTCCCTTCCAGAGCTGCTCGAGCGTCAGCTTCTCGTTAGGCGCGTGGAGGCCGTCGTCGGGGAGCCCGATGCCGGTGAGGAGGATCGGCGCCTTGCGCTGCTGGAGCAGCGGCACGATCGGGATCGACCCGCCGGCGCGGATCGGCGCGATCCCCTTCTTCCAGACTTCGCGGTAGGCCTTGTCGAGCGCCTGGAAGGGCCACGAATCCATGTCGGTGGCGAAGGGGTCGCTCGCCGCCCGGATGGTGCACGTCACCTCGGCGTACTTCGGCGCCGCCGCCTTCACCGCCTTGACCAGCTGCTTCGCCGCTTCGGCGCCGCGCTGATCCGGCACCAGCCGCAATGACACCTTGGCCGTCGCCTCCGCGGGGATCACCGTCTTGGAACCCTCGCCGATGAACCCGCCCACGATGCCGTGAACCTCGAAGGTCGGCCGCGCCCAGACCCGCTCGAGGAAATAGACCTTCTGCTCGCCGTTGAGCGCCTTCGCGCCGGCCTCCTCGCGGAAACCCTTTTCGGTGATCGGCAGCGACTTCCACGCCTTCAGCTCGCGCGCGCTGGGCTTCTTCACCCGCTGGTAGAGCCCCGGAATCCTGATGGTGCCGTTGGGACCCTTGAGCTGCTCGAGCAGGTGCCAGAGCGTCTCGATCGCGTTAGGCGCCGCGCCGCCGTAGAGGCCGCTGTGCAGATCCTTCTTCAACGTTCGAACGTGGATCTCGGCGTTGACGATGCCGCGCAGCGCGGTGTCGACGCTGGGATGGCCGGGCGCGACCATGTGCACGTCGGTGACCAGCACCGCGTCCGCCCTGGTCCGATCGGGCTCGGCGGTCAGCAGCCTGGTCAGTCCCCGGGAGCCGACCTCCTCCTCGCCCTCGATCAGCAGCCGGATATTGAGCGGATAGCCGCCGGTCGTGGCCTTCAGCGCCTCGAGCGCCGAGACGACGCAGAAGACCTGGCCCTTGTCGTCGGCCGTGCCGCGCGCGTAGAGGTTGCCGCCGCGCACCGTCGGCTGAAACGGCGGCGTCACCCATTCATTGAGCGGATCGGGGGGCTGCACGTCGTAGTGCCCATAGCAGAGCACCGTCGGTGCGCCGGGGACTTCCGGCCCCTGTGCCCAGAGAATCGGGTGACGCTCGGTGTCGAGCGTGTCGACGGTGAAGCCGAGTGTCTTCAGACGACCCGCAAGCCACTCGGCGGCCTTACGGCAATCGCCGTTGTGCTCGGGAAGGGTGCTGACGCTCGGAATGCGGAGCCAATCCTGGAGATCGGAGAGCAGTCGTGACTGCTCGCGGGTGACGAATTCAGAGAGGGTTGTCATGAGAGTAGGGGATAGAGGAGAGGGAAAGGGAATTGTCGAACCAACATACCATGGGTCTGGAGCCGTTGACTATCCCCTTTCGTCACTCCCCGGTCCCCTAGCCGCATCGACCGTCCGGCGTATCTTCTCCGCCATGCGGTTGACGTCATCGTTCGCGGTTTTCCGGGCCGATCCACAGGAGCAGGATCTCGCCAAGGCCCGCTGGCTGGCTCGCGAGGGCCGCCTGGACGCGGCCGAGCAGGAATACCGTGGCGTGCTGGAGCTGCATCCGTCGATCGGCACCGGCTGGATCGAGCTGTGCGAGCTGCTGCGCCGCCAGGGCCGGCTCGAAGACGCGCTGGAATCGGCCAATCGCGCCGCCGTTCACTTCGGTCCCGATGCCGCGATGCCGCTGGCGCTCAAGGGCGCGGCGCTGAGCGAGCTGGGCCGCACCCGCGAATCCGTGGCCGCACTGGAAGCGGCGTTGGAGCGCGACGGAAACATGGCCCTCGCCTGGCACGAGCTGGCGTACGCGGCGTATCGCGTGGGCGAATATCCGCGCGCGCTGCTCGCCCTCGACCGCGCGTTCGCCCTCGAGCCGCATACCGACACGCTGATGCTGCGCGGGCGCATCCTGCGCGAGGCCGGACAGTACGAAGCCGCCGAAGTCGCGTTCGAAGCCGCGCTCCAGGCCTCCGACCACGACATCCCCAAGCGCGATGCCGAGCGCGAAAGCGACGCGACGCGACGGGCCGCTTCCCTCGGCGGCCGCAAGCCCAGGCAGTTCACGCCGCGTGAGCGCGCCTACGTCCAGACCGGCAGCGTGATCCTCGAGCCCAGCGCGGTGAATGCCGAGCAGCTCGCCGATTCACTGGGGAGAAGCATCGCCGCGCTGGCGCCGCTGGTGCGCCGCGCCGGCTGGAAGCCCGCGGTAGTGGCCGGCGCATCGCGCAGCGACGCGCCACTCGCCGAGGCGATCGCGCGATTGCTGAATACGCACCCCGCCCTGGCGGCGGCGATCGATCCCTCCGATTCGCCGCTGGTGGTCACGACCTTCAACGGCCGGGGTGATGACTGGGCAAAGCAGGTGGCGCGGCTGTCGCGCTGGAAGACCGGCAACACCTTTGCGCTGGCGCAGAGCCCGTCCGCCGATCATGCCGCCGACATCGTGGGGCGGCTCGGCGTTCTCGATCCCGAGCTGGTGGCGCGCGCCGCCGCGCGGGCGCTCGAAAAGGATTATCCCGAGCCGGACGTCACCGAGGCCGCCGCACTGCTGCTGAGCCCCGAATCACCCTGGCGCTCGCGCCTCCCCGAATAGCCGTGCGGCGGCGCCCCGCCGCCGTCGTTACTGCATTCCCAGAACCGCCCAGGGATTTCCGCCGCCCGCCGTAAGCCGCTTGATCGCGGCGATCGATGCGCGCAGGTCGCCGCCGTGCGCGTCGAGAAACCGGTCGAAGCGGTCGAGGCCGGTGCCATACACCCGCTCCGCCAGCAACGACGCGTTGTTCAGCGGCCGCTCCGCGAGCCGCTTTCCATTGATCGTCTCCAGCTCGGCCGCGAGCGGGCCCGCCATCTGCTCCAGCGCATCGCTGAAGACCTGGTTGCGCGCTGCCTGGATCTGCGGCCCGCTGGCGCCCGACTTGTAGACCCGGTCGAGGCGCGCCACCAGGGCTTCGTAGAATCGCGCCAGCCGCTGGATGTCCCGCCACCTGGCGGCGGAGCGGCGGGCGTTGACGCTGTCGCCGCGGGAGCGGAAGAAGAGCTCCGCGCCGCGGTAACCGGTGAATTCCGCCAGCGACTCGTTGAAGTCGACGTGGCCCTTGAGGAACAGGGTGTTGTGCAGCGTCTCGTGGATGATGGTCGCCGCCAGGTCCGACGAATCGTCGCGCACCACCGTCGAGAGGAGCGGGTCGTTGAACCAGCCCAGGGTCGAGAAGGCACTCGCCGGCCGCACGTAGGTGTCGAGACCGGCGCGCTGGAGTTTCTGCGCTTCGGAGAGCGCCGCCGCCGGATCGAAGAATCCCTTGTAGGGCACCCGGCCGACGACCGGGAAGCTCCAGGTATACGGCTCGAGCTTGTCGTTAGGCGCCGCCGACAGCACCAGCACCAGCGTATCGTGATCGAGCTGGCTGTAGGTGGTGTAGGTATCGCCGGTGGTAAGGCCGAGCGAGTCGTGAGCCCAGGCGCGGGCCGCGATCACCAGCAGCAGCTTGGCGCGCACCCGGGGGTCGGTGGTGTTGTCGGCGACCACGTCGACAATGGGGCGGCTCCGGTGCAGGATGCCGGCTTCGGCGATCGCCGCGCGGGTGATGTAGCGGACGTCGGCGAAGGCGGCGTAGGCGATGCCGAAGAGCAGGATCAGTACGGCGGCCAGGATCGAGACCAGCCGCGCAGCGCGCCGAACGGTCATCGCTCCCAGCGAATCCCGAAGCGGTGGGCGCCGACACCCAGGGCGTCGAACCCTTGCCAGGCGTACTCGAACCGGAGATTCCGCACCACGATGGCGGCGCCCAGGCTGTAGGGCCGGCGGTCCGACGGCGCGCGTCCCGCCGACATGCCGGCGCGGCCGAGCAATCCGACGCCGCTCGACACCACCCCTCCCTCCAGCCCGAACGCCCAGTACGAATCGCCCCCGGGCGGTCCGATCCACTCGGCCGTGGTCATCAGCCGCGGCGATCCCTGCGGATCGACGATGTTGAGGGTCATGCCCACGCGCGCCGTCCGCGGCAGCTTCGTCGGCGCGCCGCCGCCGCCCGAGCTCAGGCTGCCGGCGACGTTCTGGAGCGAGAACCCGATGGCCATGATGTCGAAGAGCGCGATCGCGCCGCCCACGTCACCCGTCACCCCGCTGCTGCTGGTGGCCGGCCCTCCGCCGATCGATTCCTGCAGGTACTTCACGCTCCCGCCGAGCGAAATCATCCCGCGCCGGTAGGCGATCGCGCCGACGGCAAGGGCGTCGTAGGCACTGATGATCTCGCCGGTCGCGATGCCGCGATCGCCGCCGAAGGCCGGGTCGGGGACGATCACGCTGTCCCCGCCGAGGTCGAGGTACATCACTCCGATCCCGAGATCGAGCCTTCCGACGCGCAACGCGACGGCCGCGGTCGACAGCGCAGTGCCGAGGGGGTTGCGCTCGTAGCTCATGCCGAAGGAGACCCGGCGGATGGGCGCGAGCCCGGCGGGATTCACGAAAATGCTGCCGGCGTCGCCAACCACCGCCACGTAGGCTCCCTGAAAGGCGGCCTGCCGCGGCGTTGCCGGCAGCTCGAGGAGTGCCACCGCGGTGGAACCGTTGGCCTGGGCCACCAGCCGCCCCGCGCCGCAGACGAGCAGGCCGAGCGCCAGCGCGGAGGCGCGCGTCAGTGAATCCTGGCGATGGCGAGCTGCGGCGAATTGGCGGAGGAGACCACGCCGCCGTTCTGTCCGCGGAAGACGAGCTGGAATCCGGCGCCGCCGGCCGGCTGGGTCGCGATGATGTACGCCCCCGATCCGGCGCCTAACGATCCCGACGCCAGCGCCGCCGACCCCTGCGCCGAATCGGGTTGCAGCGGGAAGATCCGCGGGAAGTTCCCGGGGTCCTGCCCGTGAAGCTGCGCGTAGGTCGAGCGGAAACTCCAGGTGCTGTATTTCAGCGCCGCCGGCGCGGTAAAGCCGGGATAGTCCGAGAGGAAAAGGGCGAGCACCCAGTTGGCCAGGAGGGTGTTGAAGGTCGTGCCGGTGGCCGCCTGGAGATTCGCGGCGCCGGTCAGCGACGTCTGCTCGAGGGTGCGGCTGGTCGTCGGCCCGAACTGGTCCATCACGTAGCGCAGGAAGATCCATTCCGCGCCGCGCTCCTCGAGCGAGCCGGGAGGAGTCTCGGTGACCATCGCGTTGTTGGGGGGATCCGTCATCCAGATCGACGCGTTGTAGAAATCACCCTGGAAAAAACGGCTGGCCGTGGTATCCACGCCGGCGCTGTCGTAATGCAGCCCGCCCAGCTCTTCGGCGAGATGGCTCATCCCTTCGTTCAGCCACAGCACTTCCTGGCTGCCACCGCGCACCAGCACGTGCTGGTTGAAGGAGATCATGTGCTGGAATTCATGGATGAACGTGACCGGGATGATCCGTTTTACGAAGGCGGTCGAGTAGGGGCAGCTGGCCATTCCCGCCGGGTCGGGCACCATGCCATAAAAGACTTCGCCATTGTTGTACGTCGTCGCGAAGCCGGGAGCAATGTCGCCGCCGAAGAAGTAGCCGGTGATGAAGGAGGTATTGCAGGCCGGTGACGGGACCAGGGCGTTGAGCTGCCTGGTCAGCAGCACCACCACCACGCCATTGGCGTCGATATCGGACTCGGCGCCGAAACGGGCGTTGTCGATGGGCCAGAGAACCTGGTCGAATTGCGCGCCGACCTGCGCGATGTCGGTGGCATTGAATCCGCCAGCGGGCGCGCTGTCGTCGACGAAGATCGCCGCGTGCGCCCCGACGAATTGCGCCGTCGCCGAAACGTTCACCGTCGCGGTGCAGGCGATGGTGCCGCACACCTTGAAGGTCCGCTTCGAGCCCACCGTCGGAGGACTGGTCCGTTGCGGTGGCGCCTTGAAGAGCGGGCGATACATCGGCGCGACCTGGGCCATCTCGGCTTCGCGTTGCCGCAGCATGTCGTGGAAACCCTGGGCGACGCTCGGCGCCGGCCGTGGCGCCGCGGGCAGTGCCGCCGTGAGGCTCGCGCCCAGCGTGAAGGTCGTCGTCGCCTCGGTGGTGGACGCGAACTGGCCAACCACCAGGTATTCCGCGCCGGTATTTCCGGCGGCCGGAAATTCCACCGCGCCGGAAATCTGCGAGCCGGCGAGCACCGCGAAGGCGCCCGGCGCGAGCGACACCTGGGCCGATACCGTTACCGGACCCGTCGGGCTGTCGGAGCCGCAGGAGGTCAGCAGCGTCGCGGCGACGGCGGCCTTCAGAAGACGGGGGTACTGCCCGATGCTGCGCTCAAACACAAGGCTTCTCCTCGAGTTGCCGAACCTTTGCCGGACCCGCGCGGCGTTGTCAAGGACAAAGGTCACACGGTAAGTTCAAGGCTGATGTCCTTCGTTCATCTCCACACCCATTCCGAGTACTCGCTCCTCGACGGTGCCAATCGGATCCCCGATCTGATCAGCCGTATGAAGGAGCTCGGCATGGACTCGCTGGCCCTCACCGATCACGGCAACATCTTCGGCGCCTGGACCTTCTACGAGCAGGCCAAGGCGGCGAAGATCCGGCCGATCCTGGGCTGCGAGACCTACGTCGCGTTCGGGTCCAGGCACGCCCGCGAAAAAGTCGAAGGCGCGCCCGGCAACTACAGCCATCTCGTCCTCCTGGCCAGGAGCAAGGAGGGCCATCGCAACCTGGTGAAGCTCACCTCGATCGGGTTCGTCGAAGGCTACTACCGGCGGCCGCGCATCGACCGCGAAGTCATGGAGAAGTACTCGGGCGGACTGGTTTGTCTCGCGGCCTGCATGTCGGGCGAAGTCGCGCTCTGGCTGCGCCAGGGACGCTACGACCGGGCGAAGGAAGCCGCGCAGTGGCACGCCCGGCTCTTCGGACCGGGCAACTACTGGCTCGAAATTCAGGACCACGGCCTCGCCGAAGAAAAAGTGGTGCGCGACGGCATGCTCCAGCTCGGCAAGGAGCTGGGGATCGGCGTGGTCGCGACCAACGACGCCCATTATCTCAAACGCAGCGACGCCGCGGCCCACGATGTCCTGCTCGCCATCGGCACCGGCAAGGACCTCAGCGATCCCAAACGGTTCCGCTTCGAGGGCACCGAGAGCTACGTGAAATCCGAGGAAGAGATGCGCAAGCTCTTCCCCGAGCGCGATGAAGTCTTCGCCAATACCCAGGCGATCGCCGATACCTGCGAATTCGATTTCGAGAAGCGCTACTTCCTGCCCTCGTTCCCGCTGCCGCCCGATGCCGTCAGCGAGAACGACCTGGTGGTGCGCCTGGCGACCGAGGGCGCGCAACGCCGCTACGGCTCCCCGCTCCCGGCTCCCGTCCAGGAGCGCCTCGACTACGAGCTCGGCGTCATCACCAAGGTCGGCTACTCCGGCTATTTCCTCATCGTCTCGGATTTCATCGCCTGGGCCCGGGCGCGCGCGATCCCGGTGGGACCGGGGCGCGGCTCGGCGGCCGGCTCGATCGTGGCGTACTCGTTAGGCATCACCAACGTCGATCCCCTGGTCTTCGACCTGCTCTTCGAGCGGTTCCTGAATCCCGAACGCATCTCGCCGCCCGATATCGACGTGGATTTCTGCGAGGAGCGGCGCGGCGAGGTCATCGAATACGTGCGCGAGCGTTACGGCCGCGCATCGGTGGGCCAGATCGTCACCTTCGGGACCATGAAGGCGCGGGCCGCGGTGAAAGACGTCGCGCGGGTGCTCGGCGTCAGCCCCGGCGAAGCCGACCGGATCACCAAGCTGATCCCCAGCAATCCGGGCCAGCCCTACGTCTCGCTCGCCGAAGCGATCCAGATGGGGGGCGAGCTGAAGGAGCAGATCAACAGCAGCCCCACTTACCAGCAGATGGTGCAGTATGCCGAGCGCATCGAAGGCCTGGCGCGGCATATCTCGGTGCACGCCGCCGGCGTGGTGATCGCGCCGGGACCGCTCACCGATTACGTCCCCGTCTGCACGATGCCCGGCAAGGGCACCGGCTCCGGCGCCGCCGACGACGCGCTCGTCACCCAGTACGACATGGTCGCGCTCGAAAAAGTCGGCATGCTCAAGATGGACTTCCTCGGCCTCACGACGCTGACGGTGCTGCGCCGGGCGGTGGATACCATCCGCGAGCGCCACGGCAAGGAGATCGATCTCGACACGCTGCCGCTCGACGATCCCGCGACCTACGAGCTGGTCCGGCAGGGACACACCGCCGGCATCTTCCAGTTCGAGTCGTCGCTCGCCACCGACGCGCTGGTGAAAATGCGCTGCGACCGCTTCGACGACCTCGTCGCCACCAACGCGCTGGTGCGCCCCGGGCCGCTCGACAGCGGGATGCACCTGGTCTACATCAAGCGCAAGCGCGGCGAAGAACCGGTGAAGTACGCGCTGCCGGAGCTGCGCGAAGTCCTGGAGCCGACCTATGGCGTGATCGTCTACCAGGAACAGCTGATGCGGATCGCCAATGTGCTGGCGGGCTACTCGCTCGCCGAAGCCGACGTGCTCCGCAAGGCAGTGGGCAAGAAGATCGCCGAGCTGATCAAGAAGGAGCTGGGGACGTTCGTCGAGCGCGCCGTGAAGCGCGGGCATCCGAAGAAGATCATCGAGGACATCGCTGCGCAGATCGAGACCTTCGGACGCTACGGCTTCAACAAGTCGCACTCCGTCGCTTATTCCATCCTCAGTTATCAGACGGCATGGCTCAAGACCCATTATCCGGCAGAGTTCATGGCGGCGCTGCTGTCCTGCGCCATCGGCGACACCAAGACCGTCGTCAAATACATCGGCGCCTGCCGCGACATGGGCATCGAGGTTCTCGCCCCCGACGTGAACGAGTCGGGATGGCATTTCACCGTCATCGGCGAGAAGAAAATCCGCTTCGGCCTGGGCGCGATCCGCAACGTCGGGCGGGGCGCCGTCGATTCGATCCTCGGCGCGCGGGCCAGCGGACATTTCGCTTCGCTCCACGACCTGGTGGCGCGAATCGACCTCCGGGTCTGCAACAAGCGCGTGGTCGAGGCGCTGGTCGCCAGCGGCGCGTGCGATGCCATGGGCGGCCATCGCGCCCAGCTCTTCGCCGCCATCGACCGCGTGGTAGCTGAAGCCGGCCTCAAACAGGCCGAAATCGCGGCCGGGCAGGCCACGCTCTTTGGCGGGGGCGAGGAATCGCCCCACCCCGCCCCTCCCCCGCGCCTTCCAGACGTCCCGGAGTGGTCGGAACAGGAGCGGCTTGCGCGCGAGAAGGAGTTTGTGGGATTCTTTGTATCGGGCCATCCCCTCGGCCGGTTCGCCGCCGAGGTGGGGCTGTTCGCAACCCATACCACGGCGGACCTCGGCCAGTGGGTCGAAGGTCCCGTCATGGTCGCCGCGGTGGTCACGGCGATCAAGCGGCAGACGGCGCGGCGCACCGGCCTCGAATGGGCGAAGGTCACCCTCGAGGATTTTTACGGCTCGTCCGAAGCACTGGTCTTTCCGGAAGCGTGGAAGAAACTGTCGCGGGTGCTGGTTCCCGACGGCGTCTATCTCGTGACCGGCGGCTACTCGCTGCGCGACCGCGGTGAAGAGGATGCGCCTTTCATCGCCGAAGACGCGCAGCCGATGGCCGACATTCGCGCCACCGGTCGCGTAGGCCTCGCGCTGCGCTGGGGCCGCGACGAATTGGTGCCGCCCGATGCCTTGAAGGCCGCCGCCGCCGTCTGCCGGGCCCATCCGGGGCCGGCGCCGGTGATGGTGGAATGGCGGGACGAGAATGGCAGCGGCACGGCGCGTTTCCGGGCCCGCGGCCTGCAGGTGTCACTGGATGACGAGCTCATCGCCGCGCTGACCGATGTCGTCGGCGCGGGACGCGTGGAACTGGTGAAGGCGGGATAGCATGGCGACCGCATTCGCACTCGAATTCGAGAAACCGATCGCCGAGCTGGAACGGCAGATCGAGGAGCTGCGCCGCCTGGCGACGCAGCGCTCGCTCGACGTGCGCCGCGAAATCGCCCCGCTCGAGGAAAAGCTCGCCGAGATGCGCGCCGACATCTATCGCAACCTGACGCCCTTCCAGCGGGTCCAGGTCGCGCGGCACCAGCGCCGGCCCTACGCCCTCGACTACATCAACACCGTATTCAGCGACTTTGTCGAGCTGCACGGCGACCGGCTCTTCCGCGACGATCCGGCAATCGTTGCCGGCACGGCGCGCCTCGACGGGCGCGGCGTCGTGGTCATCGGCCAGCAGAAGGGCCGCGACACCAAGGAAAATCTCAAGCGCAACTTCGGGATGCCGCATCCCGAGGGCTATCGCAAGGCGCTGCGCCTGATGCAGATGGCCGAGCGCTTTCATCTGCCGGTGATCACCCTGATCGACACGCCGGGGGCGTATCCGGGACTCGGCGCCGAAGAGCGCGGCCAGGCCGAGGCGATCGCGCATAACCTCGAAGTCATGGCGACGCTCCAGACGCCGATCATCGCAGTGGTCATCGGCGAGGGCGGGTCGGGTGGTGCGCTGGCGCTCGGTGTCGCCGACCGGGTGATGATGTTCGAGAATTCGATTTACTCGGTGATCTCACCCGAGGGGTGCGCCGCCATTCTATGGAAGGACGCGACCCAGCGGGAACGCGCCGCCGAGGCGCTCAAGCTGACCGCACCCGACCTGATGTCCATGAAGCTGATCGACGAAATCATCAGCGAGCCTTTGGGCGGCGCCCACGCCGACCCCGATGGCGCCGCCGTCGCGCTCGCCGAGGCGCTCGGCCGCCAGCTCCGGGAGCTCGAAGCATTGAGCCCCGAGGCGCTGCTCAAAGGACGCCGCGAGAAGTTTCTCCGCATGGGGACCTTCGAGGAGACATAGTGCCGCAGCTGGTCGAAGTCCGCTTCAAGGGCAATCGCAAAGCCTACTTCGAATGGTTCGAGCCGGAGCCGCTGAAGACAACGGAGCCGGTCATCGTCGAATCGGAGCGGGGGCTCGATTACGGCCTCGTCTCCGCGCTGGGCGCGGTGGCGCAGCAGAAGTGCGACCGCTGCCAGAGCTGCGCCCTGGGCGGCGAGCGCGAGCGGGATGGCGGCGAGGCACATCGCCGGCCGCCGGAGCCCACCCGCAAGGTGATTCGCCGCGCCAGCTCCGCCGACAAGAAGACCCACGATGACCTGCGCCGCGGCGAAGACGACGTGCGCCGCAAGGTTCGCGAGAAGGCCGGCACGCACAACCTGCCGATGAAGATCTCCGACGCCGAGTGGCAGTGGGACCGGAACAAGCTCACCGTCTTTTTTACCGCCGACAAACGCGTCGACTTCCGCAACCTGGTGCGCGATCTCGCATCGCAGTTCCGCACCCGCATCGAGCTGCGCCAGATCGGCGTGCGCGACGAAGCCGCGCGGCTGGGCGGCATCGGACGCTGTGGCCGCGAGCTCTGCTCGGCGACCTGGCTCCCCGAGCTGCGGCCGATCGGCCTGCATATCGCCAAGGACCAGCGGCTGTCGCTCAACCCATCGCAGATCTCCGGCCCCTGCGGCCGCCTGCTCTGCTGCCTGCGCTACGAGCACGAGTTCTACGTGCAGAGCCGCAAGCGATTCCCGAAGGAAGGGAAAGTCATCGCGACGTCGAAGGGCTTCGAGAAGGTCTACAGCGTCGACATCTTCCGCGATCGCGTCACGGTGCGCGCCGAAGATGGAACCAACCGCACGGTGCCGCTCGCCGATCTCAAGGCCGAGATGGAAGCGGCGCAGGCGGGCGGCGCGGTGGTGCCGGCGACGATGCAGCCGGCCAGGCCGCCGCGGACTGAAGGCCGCGCTCGCCAGGAGCAAGTCGCAAACGACCCGCCTGCGCCCCCCCGTCCTGAAGGAAGGTCTCGGCCGGAGCAAGTCGTACGCGACCCGTCCACACCAGCTCCAGCGGAATCGACAACCGGAGCTGAAACGCCAGCGGGCGATGGAGAGCCGCGGAAGCGCCGCCGGCGGCGACGGCGGCGCAAGGGACCGCGCGATCCCGGCGCTCCTGGCGGTTCCGGCGCTCCGGGAGAAAATTCGGCCTCCGGGTCCGAACCGAACACCGGCGCCGATGAAACGCCGGAGCCCGAGGGCGGCGAGGAAGCGGACGAGGCGTGAGCCGCTTCTACATCACGACGGCGATCGACTATGCGAACGGTGAGCCCCATGTCGGCCATGCGTATGAACGACTCGGCGCCGACGCCATCGCCCGCTACCGCCGCCTCCGCAGCGACGACGTCGAATTCCTCATCGGCATGGACGAGCACGGCCAGAAGGTCGCCCAGGCCGCCGAAGCGCAGGGACTGACGCCGCAGGCGCTGACCGACCGCATCGCCGCGCAGTTCAAGGACACCTGGGACCGGCTGGACATCACCTACGACCGTTTCATCCGCACCACCGAGGCGGGCCACAAGGCCGGAGTGCGCGCTCTTGTCGAACGTATTTACGCGCGAAGCCCGGATGCTTTCTATGAGAAGGAATACGAGGGCTACTACTGCGTTGGCTGCGAGCTGTTCAAGCGCGAAGCCGAGATCGAGGATGGACATTGCATCCTCCATCCCACCAGGACCCTCGAATGGAAGACCGAGCGCAACTGGTTCTTCCGGCTCTCGGCGTACACCGAGTTCGCCCGCAAGCTGAACAGCCGGCCCGGCTTCATCGAGCCGGAGGCGCGGCGCAACGAAATCCTCGCGCTGATCGATTCAGGCCTCGAGGACATCTCGGTCACGCGCGCGCGGCTCGCCTGGGGCATTCCGTGGCCCAAGCCGCTGAGCAACGGCGAGTCGCAAGTCACCTGGGTCTGGTTCGATGCGCTACCCAACTACCTCACCGCGACGGGATTTCCCGAGGTGGGCTGGGAGAAACGCTGGCCGGCGCAGATCCATGTGGTCGGCAAAGACATCACCCGGCTGCATTGCGTGATCTGGCCGGCAATGCTGGAAGCCGCGCAGCTGCCCCACCCCGAGCGGGTCTGGGCGCACGGCTTCGCGCTCTTCAAAGGTGAGAAGGTGAGCAAGTCATCCGGCGTGGCCTTCTCGCTCGACGAGGCGATCAGCCGGCACGGTCCCGACGCCTTCCGCTATTTCCTGCTGCGCGAGATTCCCTGGGACGCCGACGGCACCTATACCTGGGAGCGCTTCGACGAGCGCTATACCGCGGACCTCGCCGATGGCTTCGGCAACCTCGCCTCGCGCGTCCTGGCGATGTTGGGCCGGTACCGCGACGGCAAGGTACCGCAGGGACCGCCCACCGAGCTCGACCAGGCCGCGACTGATTCCGTCGCCCGATACACCAAGGAGATGGATGCCTTGCTCCTCCATAAGGGAGTGTCCGCGGCGTGGGAGCTGGTGACGGCCGGCAACGGCTACGTGGACCGGCGGGCGCCGTGGACCCAGGCCAAAGCCGGCGACAACGCCGGCTTGGACGAGACACTCGCGGCACTGGCTCGCACTCTGGAGCGTCTCGCGGTGCTGCTTTCGCCCTTCATTCCTGACGCATCAGGAAAACTCTGGAGCGCCCTCGGCCTTGGTCCGTCGATACCAGTCGCCAGTGCGTGGGATCACCTGAAAAATCCGGTCTGCGGCGGTGGGCAAACATCACGCATTCCGGCCCTCTTTCCCAAGCCCGCAGCGAGTCCGTAAGCTCTTATAGATTAATAGCTTAGAGCATTACATTATTCGTGGTTGACATGATTTTTGGGGCGCGCTAACGTTTTGGGTCCCCAAATAGAGCTGGCGACCTGGGATCGCCGGTTTCTTTGTCTGCAGGCCATGGCACGTTCGGCGCGACGCGCGTCGATTCCCATACGTGCTATTCCGGGGTACGGATGGCCAAACGCCGCTGGACGGTGATGCTGGTTCCGCATGGTGATGGAGCTTCGAAGTCGGTCGGCGTTTCGCTGACGGTCTTCAAGCTCGCGCTGGGCGTTGCCACCGTGCTGGGCGCCTCGTTCCTGGCCGCCGTCATCGGAGTCGCGACCCATACCGTCGACCTGGCGCGCAGCGAGCGCCTTCAGAGCCAGAACGCCGCGCTGTCCCACGAGCTGGCCCAGATGGACCAGCGCATCGGCGCGTTGTCGGATACCCTCGCCATCATCACCAGGCGCGACGATCAGGTGCGTCTCGTCGCCGGCCTCGACGCCCTCGATCCCGACGTCCGCAAGGCGGGCATCGGCGGTCCGGTGGGTGCGTGGCCCGACCACGACCGGTTGATCGCCGAGGGCGGCGCCGAGGGACGTGAAGCGGCGCGGGTCCATGTCGATCTCGATGGACTCATCCGCCGCGCCAATGTGATTTCGGCATCGTTCCGCGAAGCGGCCGACAGCCTCAACTCACACGTGCAGCGCCTGGCGGCAACGCCGAGCATCATGCCGACCGAAGGCTTCCTGAGCAGCCACTTTGCGCAGGTTCGTTACCACCCCATTCTGCACATCGATCGTCCCCACGAGGGAATCGACATCACCGCCCCCTACGGCAGTCCGATCATCGCGCCGGCCGCGGGCCGCGTCGTCAAGGTGGGCTGGGAGAACGGCTACGGCCTCGCGGTCGAGATCGACCACGGCTATGGTGTTCACACGCGCTACGCGCACCAGTCGCGGACGGCGGTCGTGGTCGGCCAGAACCTGAAGCGCGGCGACAAGATCGGGTACGTCGGCAGCACCGGCCTGTCGACCGGCCCGCACCTGCACTATGAAGTGATCGTGGATGGACGGCCCACTGACCCACTGCGATTCGTGATGCCTAACGCGGTAGCCGACTGACACCGCAAGTACGCAGAAGGCAAAGACCCCCGAGATGAATCGGGGGTCTTTTTCTGCCTGTCTGCCCGTCTGCTTGCTAGTGCTTCGTCGTATCCCTCGGGGCAGCAGCCGGCGGATTGCCAAAGTTCACATGCGGCGCATCCGCCGCGCTCGCCGTCGTCAGATCGAAGTACATCCTCGGCTTCTTCCCCAGCACCTTCGCCGTGATCACCACCGGGAACTGGCGGATGTAGGTGTTATAACCCTGCACCGAGGTGTTGTAGTCGTTGCGCGCCGTGGAGATCCGGTTCTCGGTCCCCTCGAGCTGGTCCTGCAACGCCTTGAAGTTCTCGTTGCTCTTGAGCTGCGGGTAATTCTCCGACACCGCGATCAGCCGCGAGAGCGCGCCGGTCAGCCCCTGGTTGGCGGTGGCCATCTGCGCCAGGTCGCCGCTCTGGATCGCGCTGCCCAGGTGCGAGCGCGCTTCGGCGACGCCGAGGAAGATGGTCTGCTCCTGCTGCGCGTAGCCCTTCACCGTCTCGACCAGATTGGGCACCAGGTCCGCGCGGCGCTGGAGCTGCACCTTGATCTGGCTCTCGAATCCGTTGACCTGCTCATCCAGGGTCTGGATCCTGTTGTACCCGCAGCCCGCCAGCAGCAGCGCGAGCATTGGAACGGCGAATCTGGTGCGACGCATGACAACCCTCCCTGAGGTTTTATTGCGGCGACTGCTCACTGTTTGTCCACCCAGTCCACGAGCTTCTGAACGGACGCGATATAGGCCGTGGCGGTTTCGTCGTACGGCTTGAGCGAGGGCGCTTTTGCGCCCAGGCGGGCGCCTAACGCCCATTCGAACGGCGCGGCATCGAAGCCGGCGGCGACCGCCGCTTCGCGCACCACCGCCGTTGCGTCGGCGGGCACCGGCCGGCCGGCGAGCCGCAGGGTGGCGCGGAACAGCACCAGGAACGTCCCCGTCGCGCGCGCCAGCAGCTCGGCCAGGACCTTGCCGTCGGCGGCCGCGGCCGCGTACTCGGCCCGCAGGCGCACCAGCTTGCCCCGCGCGTCGTGCTCGAGCTGGCGGCGCAGGTCGGACCGGTCGGTCTTCAGGTTGCCGACCACGTCCCGCCCGGCGAGGAGCCGGTGCGCATCGCGAATCTCCTCGATCTCGATGGGAAAGACGTCGGCCGATGCGGACCAATCGGCCTCGCTCTGGATGAGCGGCGGCGCGTGCGCCACGCGCAGCCACGAGCCCAGTACCGGCGAGGCGGCGTGGAGTGTCGTCGCGGACGCATCGCGCACCACCAGCAGCACGTTGATGTCCGAACGTCCCGCGACATGGTCACCGCGTGCGACCGAGCCGTAGAGCATCAGCGAGACCAGGTTGTCGCCCAGGGCCTTGGCGAGCCCCTGCGTCAGCGCCTGAATCGCCGCTTCGTTGCCGTCCGCCATGCTAGAACCTCCCCGAGGCGCCGCCACCGCTGAAGCCACCGCCGCCGCCGAAACCGCCAAAGCCTCCGCCACCGCCAAAGCCGCCACCGCCGCCGCCCCGGCCGCTCAACAGCAGGCCCCATAGCAGTCCGCGCGCCAGTCCGCCCGTCGCGCCGCGCCTGGTCAGCACGAACAGGAAGAAGATCACGATGAAGACCAGCACGGGCCACGGAAGCTGCCCGTTGGTTCTGCGTGAGGCGCGTTCCGGCGGCGCTTCCTGCGCGACGTCGCCGGTCAGCTGGAAGCCGAACTCCTGCGCGAACGCCTGGGCAATTATCGCGGTACCGGCGACCAGACCCGCGCCATAACTGCCGCGGTCGATCGAGGTGCGCCCGATGGCATCGCGCACCCGGCCCGCCAGCGCGTCGGTGACGAACCCCTCCGAGCCCGAGCCGCTGGCGATCGCGACGTCGGCCTTGCCGTCGCCGGGATGCTCTCCCGGCTGAAGCAGCACGATGACGCCGGTATTGCGCTTCTGATCGCCGGCGCCGCCCATGGCGCCGACCTTCCACTGGCGGCCGATGTCGCGCGCCACGTCGATCGAGGCGCGTCCACCGAGATCGGTCATGGTCACCACCACGATCTCGCCGCCGCTCTTCTGCCGGACTTCGTCGATGATCTGCTGGAGCGCCGCCGTTTCCTGGGGCTGCAGGATCCGGGCGAAATCGTTGACGTACCCGGTGGGGGCGGGGATCTGAAGCTGGAAAAGGAACGCCAGCAGCAACGGCATCATGTGGAGTGAATATACGTCCCGCGCCGGGTTGGCGTTTCAAACCGGCGCGGCGGGCAAGCTGGCGAAAAAAACCGCGCCCCGGACGAGCCGGGGCGCGGTGGCTGCTGGAGCTGCGGCGCCGTTATGGAGCGGTGCGCGGCGGCAGCTGGTCGATCATGTAGAGCACCGAGGGTGTCGGGAGGGCGGGAGGTTCCGCCTTGCTGCCGGCCACCGAGGGCGGCACGATCAGCGCGGTGAAAGCGGTACCGGCAACGATGACGCCGGGGATCGGCTGGGTCGTCGCGTTACCGACGGTACCGGCGGGCGCCGCGACCTGTACGAACGGCGTTGTGGTCGCCGTGGCGGCAATGACACCGCGGTAGGCGAGCGCGGGGACCGGCGCGGCACCACCCACAGCGGGACGCGCGGTGAAGAGCGAGTAGTTCCGCACATCACCGAAGGCCACATTCCCGAAGGTCGGCGAGCCCGCCGGATTCGCCGCCGCGGCGAGGGTGTCGATCCAGACATCGAGATTGCCCACCGCGATCGTCGGAGCGGTGGTGGGCGCCAGGTTGATCACCCTGATCGCGTACTGGGTCGCCGACATCGCCGGCACGCTGTCGAGCGTGATCCTGGCGTTCACATGCGGGCTCGCCGCGGTGCAGGTCCCGGGAGGCGTGGGGGC
>DASXPG010000155.1:0-13593 GCA_036493755.1 Gemmatimonadales bacterium | reverse complement strand
GACGTACGCGCGGCTCGCCGATGTCGAAGTCGGGGAGCGCGTCGCGCTGCGCCAGGTGGGCGACGATAACGATTCGGAGCGGCTGCGTTACCTGAAGTCCATCGGACTGGTGCCGCAGGTCGAAGTGACGATCATTGACCGGCAGCCTTTTGGCGGGCCGATCACGCTGCGGGTGGGCCGTGGCGAGACGCGCGACCGGGTCATCGGAACGGGACTGGCGGAAACGCTGCTGGTCGAGCCGGTGCCGTGAGGCGATTTCGTTCACTACCGTTCTGCCTCATCGCCATATCCAGAATTGCAGCCGCGCAGACCATCGAGAAGCCCCGCGATCCGCGCGAGGTCATGCCGGAGAGGCCGACCGTCGCGACTCACGCCTACACCGTGGCGCCAGGCTACATCGAGATCGAAGCTGGAGTGGAGTCGGATCGATTCGACGATGGCTCGAGGACGTTTCTCTTCGGGACCAATACCAAGATCGGCCTGGCCGGACACCTTCAGCTCGGAATCCTGGTCCCATTCCAGGGCGGAAACCCCGGTCACGTTGGTGCCGGTGATGTCACGCTAGACGTGAAATGGCGCATCCTCGACAATGATCCGGTTCTTGGCAATTTCGCGTTGCTACCAGCCGTGAAGCTCGCCACCGGTCCGACCGCGCTTGGCCGGGGCACCGGCACAACGGATGGAATGATTACGCTCATCTCCAGCCGAACCATCGGCCCCGTATCGATGGACCTCAACATCGGCTATACCCGGCGATCGGGCGACGGAAGCGCGGCGCCAAGAGACGCCATGCTCTGGACGGCGTCCTTCGGTGGATCGCTCTATCGCAGGGTTGGATGGGCGTTCGAGTGCTACGGTTACCCGGCTACGTCCGGTCCCGCCGGTCAGGGAGCCTATTCCGCGCTGCTGTTCGGACCGACATTCAGCCCGTCGCGGATGCTGGTATTCGATACGGGCGCGATCGTCCCGCTGGCGGGCGATCAGTCGTACGGACTGTATGCGGGAGTGGTCTGGAACGCCGGGAGAATCGCGCACTAGCGGTTCAACGACAGTTGCGGCATCAGCCGCGCCGGGCCGACTCCAGCGCCTTGAGGATGGACGCGAGCCGCCGGTCGCGGGGGCCGCGGATCTGCTCCAGCCGGTTGCCGTAGGCCTTCTCGACCATCGCCGTGAGGGTGCGGACCTGCTCGGGATCCAGGCTTTTCCAGCTGGCCAGGTTTGCCCACCACAGCTCGAAGGTCTGCAACAGGTTCTGGAGAAAGGCGCCGAGGCCGCCTTCGCCGGCGCCCAGGTGATAGGTCAGGTGCGGCCCGCCCGCCGCCCAGCCGAGGCTGGGGCCTAACGAGACGGCGCGGTCGATCTCATCAACGTCCACCACGCCATTGAGCACCAGGTCGATGCACTCGCGGTAGACCGCCGCCGAAATCCTTCCCACGACGTTCCCCGGCACTTCGCGCTTGAGCGCCACCGGCAGCCGGCCCAGGCTCCTGAGCCAGTTGCAGGCCTGCTCGACCGTTTCAGGAGCGGTGAATTTCCCCGGCACGACTTCGATCAGCGGGATCAGCTCGGGCGGATTGAGCGGGTGCGTGACGACGAGCCGCTTCTGGTCCCGGCAACGCGAGCCGATGTCGGTGATGGTCAGGCCGCTCGACGACGACGAGATGATCGCGTCGCCTCGGGCCACCCCTTCGATGTTCTCGAACAGCCGCTGCTTCTGGGCCAGGTCCTCGGAAACCGACTCGATGATCCAGACCGCGTCGCCGCAGGTCTGGAGCAGCGAGCGGCCGGCCTTGAGCCGCGCCAGTCCCGCTTCCGCGAGGGGTGCCGGCGCGCGACCCAGCGCCACCAGGCCGCGGACGCGGGCGGTGATTTCCAGCATCGCCGCGTCGATGGCCTTCACGTCGGTGTCGAAAATGGTGACCGGCCAGCCGTGCGACGCGGCCAGCGACGCCCAGCCCCGGCCGATGGCGCCGGCGCCGATGACGGCTACGCTGACGGAGGTCGAAGAATCAGGCATGGGGCGAGAAATTACGGACGGAAATCAGCCCGCGTAAGCCACCGGCCAAAGAGGTGCTCGAGCAGCAGGTCGTGGACCATGGCGTGGTCGAAGGCGCGGTAAGCCTTGACCGGCGGCGCCGCTCCACCGGCCGTGGTCCGGCCGCGGTCCGGTCCATCGCCCAGGTCCACGGTAAGCGGAAATGATTCGGTCTCTCCCCAGCCCGGTTCCAATGCCAGCGCGATTGCCAACGGGTCGTTGATGACTGCTCCGGCCAATCCTTCCTGAGCTTGGTGGAAGCGGACGTAGAAACCAAGCAGCTTGCCGAGCCACTGAGCATCCGGATCGGAGTGAGCGGCCAGTTTTTCAACCGAGGCTGCGGGCAACACCAGCTGGCGGGTGACGTCGAGGCCCACCATCTCGCTCTTCAGCCCGGCGCTGAACACTTCGCCCGCCGCTTCGGGATCGCACCAGACGTTGAATTCGCTATGCGGCCCGGTGTTGCCCGGAGCGGCGATGTTGCCGCCCATCGCCACGTGCTTCGTCACGCGCGATCGGACCAGCGCTGCGTCCCTGTGTAACGCATGGGCGAGATTGGTGAGCGGACCGAGCGTTATCAGCGTCACCGGTCCGCCCAAGCTCTCGAGTACGTCGTGCAGCGCATCACTCGATGCCCGCACCGCAGGCGCCGCCGGCGCGTCGAGATCGCCAAGCCCCTGTTTGCCGTGGGTTTCCCTGGCGACGATCAGCTCGCGTTTGAGAGGGCGGTCGGCGCCGGGAGTTACGGGAGCGGCGGACGGCCCCCGGTCGAGGATCAGCCGCGCGTTTCGGGTGACGGTATCGAGATAGTGGTTGCCGAAGGTCGTGGTGACGGCGAGGAGGCGGCACTTGCGCCAGCGCACCGCCAGCAGCAGCGCCAGCGCGTCATCGATGCCAGGATCGGTATCGACGACTAGCGGTGTTGCGTGATCCATTCGCTGCGGCGCGCCTCGGCGGCGGAGAGATACGACAGCCGCTCGTGGACCAGACGGGTGAGAACGCGATCGATCGTTGCCGAGCGCTGTGCCGCTGGAGTTGCCGCGGCGGCGAGATACTGACCCCACCAGGCGCGAAGCGCCGCCGATGTGCGCGCGATGCCGCGGGCATGCACCTCGTTGAAATCATCGAGCTTGGTATGGATCAGCGCGCCTGGCCGGACTCGGACCCAGCGCCAGACTTTCTCGTCGGGGATGGTGTCGAAGTCCACCGCCATCCTGCCGATGCGCAGCCGAGTGTCGCAGATATCGCGGGTGATCCGATACACCTCGGCGCCGTCGCGCACGTTCGCGTCGATGACTTCCTCGGCAATCGCACGCCCGAAATCGGTGGCGCCGGGCTTCGCGGCGTTCATCCGGCTTAGCGTGTCGGCGATCGCACGGGCCAGCGAGTCGTCGCCGTGCGCCAGACCGTCGAGCGCCTTCCGCATCGATGCCCGTACCGCAGCCACGTTGCCTGCGTCCTGCTTGTTCAGCGCATCGATCAGCTCGGCTTCGAAGAGCTGCTCGGAAAGGGTGTGCAGGTTGGTGATGATGTCCACGCCGATCTGGTTGCGAGTCGGCGCTGTTCCCAGCAGGCCAAAAAGGTGGACGGCCTTCAGGATGTACGACTGGATCGTGGCGTCGACGAAGATCGGATAGATGCCGACCTGGACGGTGTGCACTGCGTTGCCGACATCGGCGAGATAATGCATCGCGTTGCCGGCGTAGAACGCGCTCAGCGTGCGCCACGGCGCCTGTCCGCCCAGGGCGGCGAGCAGCGACAGATCGGAATACAGTTGGGCGTTGTCGGGGCCGTAGGTCTCCACCGGGCCGGGGAAGCCGGTGGCGATGGCAAAATTCCACGGCTCGGTCTTGAGCACCTCCGGGTCGCTCGACTTGGCATGGCGATTGAGCCCGCCGTGGGCGTGTCCCTGGCTCGAGAGGCCGGTCAGCTTCCCCATGTTGAGCGTCATTGGATCGAACGGCACGGTGTCGCCCTTCGCCGTACGCTCCACGGCGCCAGTCGGCCCCCGAAGCAGCCGATTCTGATTCCTTCGATCCAGATCAGGATAGATCGAGCCCATCTGGAGCGCGGTTTTCAGCGCCATCGGCGAGCCGGTGGAATAATCGGGATTGGGGTCCTTGGCGCGATCGCGCGAGTTCATGGCGCGATAGACCGACGCGAAGGAGTCGACGCCGAGGACGCGGGCGGCGCCGTTCATCATCGTGAATTCCTTCAGCGCCCTGGCGTCGAACGAAGCGGCCGAGGGATAGCGCGCGAGGAAGGCGTGCCGGACCGACGTATCGGCCAGATGCGCCGCGCGATCGTAGAGCCAGCCGCGGAAATCGGCGACGTCGCGATCGGTGATTCCCGGCAGTATCTCCTGCGAAACCGTCACACCGGTCGACGCCGGCAGCGCGCCCAGCGAGCGCGACGGCAGCAGCGCATGGACGCGAACGCCGTAGGCCAGCGCCATGGCGGGCAGGGCGAGGAGAACCAGAATAAGGCTCCACCGGGAGCCGCGCGGAATCATCTGACAAAGGTGGGGCGAAGCGACCCCCGATGCCAAACGAAACCTTTGGGCGCCTGGCGGAGTATGTAATCCCGGGACGATTAAGCACCGTCCTGATTGTTCCGGACCGAATCGAGGGTTCCTCTTACTCTCTTGTCCGCCGCCAGGTGGACCGGCCGGAACGCCGGACTTAACGCCGGTATAGTTTGCGGGGTTCGTTGCCACCCAGGCAGCGGACCTCGTTTTTTGCTAGCTTGTCCGCCCGATGTCAGAGCCGCAGCTGCGCCGAGTCTTGTCGGTCACCGACGTCGTGTTGTTCAACGTCGTGGTGATCTTCTCGGTGCGCGGAATGACCACCGCGGCAAAAATGGGACCCATCTCGATCCTGCTGTGGATCGGCGCGGTCATCACCTTCTTCATCCCCCTCGCCCTCACCGTCACCGAGCTCGGCACCCGTGATCCGCATGTCGGCGGGCTGTACTGCTGGGTCCGGGATTCACTGGGCGAGACGCATGGCTTCCTCGGCGCCTGGTATTACTGGGTTTCGAACATCACCTATCTGCCGTCGCTGCTGATTTTTCTCGCCGGCGCGGTGGCGTTCGTGATCCGCAAACCGGCGCTGGGCGACGATCCCATTTTCGTCGCGTCGCTTTCGCTCTCGATTCTCTGGTTGATGGCCTGGCTCAACGTCCGCGGCCTCGATGCCGGGAAAGTCGTGACCAGCGGCGGCGCGGCGGCGAGCTGGATTGCCGCGGGACTGCTCGTCGTCGCCGGCGCGGTGACCCTCGCGCGCTTCGGTTCAGCGACATCCTTTGCGCCCCGCGCCTTTCAGTCGGCCGCGGGCGGGATGGGGACGCTGGCCTATTTCGGGACGCTGTCGTTCGCGCTGGTAGGACTCGAGCTGGCGCCGATCATGGGCGCCGAAATCAAAGATCCGCGCCGGACGCTGCCACGCAGCACGCTGATCTCGGCGGTCGTTATCGCGGTGCTGTACATCCTCGGCACCATCGCGATCATGGTAGCGCTGCCGCCCGCGGCGGTGAGCCCGATTTCCGGAGCGATGGGTGCAGCGCAAGCAGTCGCCGACCATGTCGGCTGGCCGATACTCGGCGCCCTCGTGGCCGCGTTGATCGCGTTTTCGGTGGTGGGCGGAGTTTCTGCCTGGCTGGGCGGCTCGGCGCGTCTGCCGCTGGCTGTGGGACTCGACCGCTTCCTTCCCCAGGCTATGGCGCGGCTGCATCCCCGGCATGGCACGCCGCACGTCGCAATCCTCTTTCAGACCGCGCTCTGCAGCGTGCTCATCATCGCGTCGCAGGCGGGCTCGACGGTGCGCGAGGCCTACCTCATCATGCTCGACATGACGATCGTCCTCACGTTCATTCCCTTCCTCTATCTGTTCCTCGCGCTGCCGTTGCTGCGGCCCGATCATGACGAACCGGAAGTGGTGCGCGTACCCGGAGGCAAAGGAGTGCTCTGGCTGATCGCGTCGCTCGGTCTCCTCGCGACGGTCATCACCATGGTGACCGCGGTGATCCCTCCTCCCGAGGTCACGAGTGGGCTTATTTTCGAGGTGAAAATGTGGGGAGGCTTGGGTTTATTCTCGATTGTCGGATACGTTATTTACCGATCATACCGTGCTGCACAGACATGACACTATGAAAACAGTGACACGACGCAAGCACTTGGTAGCGACTGCTTTTCTGGTTTGGTCAACAGCCGTGACGGGCTGCGGCAATCAGAGCGCGCGGGCGCCAAATCCGACCGCCTTCGAGTGGCCCAGGCAGTTCGCGTATCGCATCGACTACGTCTCGGAAGCGCAGAAAGACCTGAAGCCACTGGCGCGCTTTTCGTCGACCAGGACGCTTCATCTGACGCTACGCGATGCGCAGTACGTCGTCGAATCCGACAGCATTATCAAGACATCGCAGCTCGTCGGACATGAGCCCACCGTCGGCGACTATGTCCCCGAGGATACACTCGCTTTCTACGCGAGGATCGGAAAACATGGCGAGATCAGCGGTGTTTCCCTCGCCTGCGACCCCGCGGTTCCGGCCTGCGGAGAGGCGCTTCCCTCGACGATCATGATCGAGATGCGATCGGTGATTCCGCGACTGTCCGAGTGGGAGGCACCGAAGGGCGGGACCTGGATCGATACCCTTCCTTTCGACGACGCTTCCCGGTCGCGCGGTGTTCGCGGAACGGTGATCACGACCTATACCGGCCGCGGCGACACGATCATTGGCGGCCGCAATTACTGGCTCATCAGCTGGAGCGCCCTCCGTCAGGCATACCGCCGGGATGCGGGAGCGTCGCCGACGCTCGGCGCCGAGACGCCGATCCAGCAGACGGGGATCACCCTGGTCGATAAACGGGCGCTGCTTCCGGTGCTCTCGACCTGGGCCGGGGCGATCACGGCGCCGCCTGCGATGAAGGCGATGGGGGCGACCGGAGCGGGATTTCGTGGGCGTGCCTATCTCACCGGGTCCCCGTTCGACAGCCTCTACAACGGGCCGGTTCACCCATGAGCGCCGAGACGGCCTGATGCTCTACCTCTGGATCGCGGTTTTCGGCGTCATTGGGATTTTCGCCCGTTACGGGGTGATCGGCCTGATTCCTCGCGCCGAGGTTGGGTTTCCCTGGGGCACGTTCATGGTGAACGTCAGCGGATCATTCCTGGTCGGCCTGATCGCACGGATGAGTGGCGGGTCGGCGGCGGTGAGCCCTGAGGTCCGGATCGGTCTGCTCGTGGGGCTGTGCGGCGGTTATACGACCTTCAGTACCTACTCATTCGAAACGGTGAGACTGGTACAGGAAGGCGCCTGGATGAAGGCCGGCGCGTACGCGGCTGGTTCGGTTCTGGCGGGAGTCATTGCGACCGTTGCCGGTATCGCGGCCGGCAGCCGTATTCTCTAGTAGGCCATTACATCCCGGATTTCGGCCACTTTCAGCCGGACATGCTCGCCGCTGTCGCGGCGCCGGGCCTCCAGAAAATGCTCGCCCGATTCGCGGTACCAGGTCCGCGGCTCGATTTCGACCGTGCCGTCGGGCAGGACCACTCGTACGACTCCCCGCAGAATCATCGCAGCCTCCAGCTTTTTCTGGAGGTTGGTCTGAGACGTGGAGCTTGCGAAGTGAAGCGCTTGCATCGGCCGTGTTCTCCGGTTTCCTGGGCCTTAGCGTTCAATGGGGATGTGCGGAATCTAGCGGCGCCGCCTCGGCTTTCCGTGAGATGAGTCACGCACAATGCTCACAATACACTAGATTTCGGGCTCCATGATGCGCCTCGCGCTGGCCCAGTTCAAGCCCGGCAAGGGCGTGTATGCCGAGAATCTCGGGCACGTCCAGAAAATCCTGGCCACGCTGTCGGATGGCCGGGAGGCGCCGGAGCTCCTGGTCTTTCCCGAATCCGCCCTCACCGGCTACCTGCTCGAGGGCGGGGTCCGCGACCTGGCGGTCAGCGCCGGCCAGCTTTTTCAGGACCTCGAAGCGCTCCACAAGGCTTCCAAAGCGCCGGTCATCGACGTCACCATCGGCTTCTACGAGAAGTGGCGCGGCTCGCTCTACAACTCCGCACTCTACGCGACCCTCGGCGGGAAGGATGCCGGCGTCGTGCACGTCCATCGCAAGGTTTTCCTTCCGACCTACGGCGTCTTCGATGAAGAACGGTTCGTCGAATCGGGGCTTGGCGTCCAGGCCTTCGATACGCGATTCGGGCGCATCGGAATCCTGATCTGTGAGGATGCCTGGCATTCGCTGACGCCGACCGCGCTGGCGTTGCAGGGCGCGCGGCTCATCGTGATTCCGTCGGCGTCACCGGCGCGGGGAACGCAGCCGTTGGAAGAAACGATTTCGCGGCCGGCGAACGTCTCGCGCTGGGAGCGGATTTCGCGCTACATCGCCGAAGAGCATGGCGTGTGGGTCGGGACGAGCCAGCTGGTGGGATTCGAGGGCGGCAAGGGATTCGCCGGCGGTTCGTGCATCGTGACGCCGCGCGGTGAAGTGCTGACGCGCGGCCCGCTCTGGGACCAGGCCATCGTCGAGGCGACGATCGACTTCGAGGAAGTCGGGCGCGCGCGCGCCGACACGCCGCTCCTCGCCGATCTGCAGACCAAGCTGCCGCACCTGCTCGCTGCGCTCGCAGACGGGCAGTCGGTTGCCGATCGGCTGGCATTCGATCCGGTACCGGCGAAGCGTTCCGGGGAGGGCGTTCCGTCGCTCGCCGCCGGCACCAAGGATCCGATGGCGATGGATTGCGTGCTGGTCGAACGCTGGCTGGTGCAATTCCTGCACGAAGAAGTCATGCGCCGGCGCGGTTTCTGCGACGTGGTGGTCGCGCTCTCGGGCGGCGTGGACAGTGCGCTGGTCGCCTATCTCGCCGCGAAAGCTTTCGGGCCCGATCACGTTCACGGCCTGATGCTTCCCTTCAAGACGTCGAGCGCCGATTCCCTCGAACATGCCAGGCTGGTCGTGAGTGAGCTGGGGATCGACAGCCGAGTCGCCGATATCAGCGCCGCCGTCGACGGCTACCTCGCCCTGGAACCCGATGCGAGCCATTCGCGCCGCGGCAATGTGATGGCGCGGATGCGGATGATCGCGACCTTCGATCACGCGGCGAAGTTCCGCGGGCTGTCGCTGGGCACCGGCAACAAGACCGAGCGCCTCCTCGGCTATTTCACCTGGCACGCCGACGATTCACCGCCGATCAACCCCATCGGCGACCTCTTCAAGAGCCAGGTGTGGGCGCTGGCCGCCCATATGGGCGTGCCCGGGGCGATCGTGGGCAAACCGGCCACCGCGGATCTCGTGAAGGGCCAGACCGACGAGGGCGACCTGGGCATTTCCTACGCCAAAGCCGACCGGATTCTCTACTGGCTGCTGCGCGGCCTCACCCCGGTTGAAATTCAATCGTTAGGCTTCACGAAGGAAGAAGTCCTCGTGGTGGAGACGCGGCTGGCTTCGACCCACTGGAAGCGCCGTCTTCCGACGGTCGCGATGCTGAGCCCTACGGCGATCGGCGAGTACTATCTGCGGCCGGTGGACTACTGATTGGAAGGCACTCCCGTCCGGCAGAGCCACACCACCATCGCCGAAGTCATGCTCCCGCACATGGCCAACGTTCTCGGCAATGTCCACGGCGGCGTGCTGCTGGGAATGATGGACCGCGTCGCGGCGGTCAGCGCCATCCGCCACGCGCGGCGAACCTGCGTGACGGTCTCGGTGGACCGGGTGCATTTCCGCGAGCCCATCCATCTGGGCGAGCTGGTGACGATGTACGCCAGCGTGAATTACACCCACCGCACCTCGATCGAAGTCGGCATCCGCGTCGAGGCCGAGAATCTGATCAGCGGCGTGAAGCGCCATACCAATTCCTGCTATCTTACCTTCGTCGCGATCGACGAGAACGGCCGCCCCGTTGCGGTGCCGCCGGTGATCCCCGAGACGGATGAAGAGCGGCGGCGATTCGCCGCGGGTGAGCAGCGGCGCGCGCAACGAGTCGGCGAGATCAAGGCCAGAAAAGTATCGGCCTCATGAAGCCGGAGCGCGTCGTCCTGGTCCTGTCGGGCGGCGGAATGAAGACGATGGCGCATCTGGGTGTGTTGCGGGCGCTCGAGCAGGCGGGGATCCGGCCCTCGGGGATCGTCGCGGTGTCGGCCGGGGCGATGGTCGGAGCCATGATCGCCTCGGGTCTGCCCTACGACCGGATGGCATCGATGATGACGAGCTTGCAGAGCCGCGACCTGGCGGTGCTGAACCGCGGCGCGCTCGTCATTCGTGGAGTCGGGGCCCGCAGCGTTCTGAAGCCCGAAGCGCTGCGGGCGCTGCTCTCGCGAATTCTCCCCGCCCGATTCGACCAGCTCAAGATCCCGTTTCGCATCGCCGTCACCGACCTGGACCGTGGGGTGCTGGAGGTTTTCGGCACCGCGGGGCGGACCGATTGCCCGTTGCCGGAGGCGGTCTACGCTTCGATGGCCCTTCCATTGTATCTGCCACCCGCGGAGCTGAATGGGCGTCCCTACGCCGACGGCGGGATCCTCCAAGTGCTGCCGCTCGACCTCGTGCTTCCGGGAGAAGCTGACCTGGTCGTCGCTTCGGACGTCGGCCCGTCGGCGCGCGCGCATCCTTCCTGGCGCACCATCGCGCCGCCCCTGATCGGCCTCAACGACCGCGCTCTTTCCATTGCCATGGCGGACCAGCGCTCGCGGACCGTCGCCGCCTGGCGCGCCGATCCGTCGCGGCCGCCGCTGTTGCTGGTCGAACCGGCCGTGGATCCGTACGGAACGTTTTCCTTTGACAAGACAGTAGATTCGATAGAGGCAGGCTATCGAGCGGCCCACCAGATGCTCGAGAAACGGACGGTTCCGCGGGAGTCACGATGACTGGCGCTTTGCCCGATGTCACGGTGTTCACGGTCGAGAAAGCAAACAGTGCGCTGCCACTGGTGCGGCGCATCGTCGCTGACATAACCGCCGAGCATCCGGTGTGGCGCGACCTGGTAGGCCGCTACGAGCTGGTGGTGGCGGGCGCGCGTGCCGACCAGGGTGAATCCAGAGAAATGCTCGCTCTGAGGCAGCAGGTGGACCGGGTCGCGGCGCGCATCAGTGGCTACGTTACCGAGCTGGAGCAGATTGGCGTGACGCTCAAGGATTTCGAAACCGGTCTCGTCGATTTCTACGGTGTCTACGAGGGCCGGCTGGTGTGTCTCTGCTGGCGCGAGGGTGAATCGGCGGTGACCAGCTGGCACGAGATGGACACCGGTTTTGCCGGCCGCAAACCGATCACTCCCGAGTTCATCGCGGCGCAGGAAACGATGCCGGCGCGCCAGGGCTGATGTCGTTCGAGCTGCTTTTCCTGCACATCACCGGGGTCGCCATCTGGCTCGGTGCCGGCTTCACGTTCATGATATTCGGGCCGGCGGCGAAGCGGATGCCGCTCGAATCCTGGGCCAATGTCTGGATCACGCTGGCCGCGGTTCAACGCCGGCTGATCATTCCCGCCTGCATCGTTACCATCGTCACCGGCATCATCATGACCATGCAGATGGTGACGAGCCACGCCGGCGTTTCGGGCTCGCTCCTGATGATGCAGGCTTTCGGGGTGGTGGCGGCGGGAATAACGATCGCCGTCTCGACGCCGCTCGCCGCCCGGATGGCGCGCCTGGCTCGGCGTTCCCAGGAAAGCGGGACGATGGATCCGGGTGCCGACCGGGTTCGTAAGGCATTGGCGATCGCCGGATCGATTTCGGGAGTGCTGGTACTCGGGGCGCTCTTCTTCGGAGTCAGCCGCTTCTAGTTCTGTTTCTGCCGCGCCTTCCAGTCGCAGTCTTTTTTCACCGGACAACTCTCGCACCGGGGATTCCGGGCTGTGCATACCAGCGCGCCCAGCTCCATCAGCGCCTGGTTGAAGGTCCACGCCGCCTTCCCGGCCCGCGGTTGAAGTTCCAGCGCCAATTCTTGAAGCTGGCGGAGGTTGTTGCGCGGCCGCGCATCTGCCCGCCTGCGCGTGTGTCCGCCCATCTGCCCGTCTGCCCGCCCGCCCGTCTTTCCCCAGACCCGGCTCAATACGCGTGCGACATTCGTATCCACCGTCGCCGCCGGTTTCTCATACGCGAAACAGGCGACCGCGCCGGCCGTGTACCGCCCGACCCCGGGGAGCTGCTCGAGTGCGGCGGTTTCGTGAGGCAGCCGCCCCGCATGGTCCTTCACGACGACTTTGGCGAGCACTTGAAGGTTGGCGGCTCGGCGATAGTAGCCCAGGCCGTCCCAGGCTTCGCGTACCGCGGCGGGGCGGGCACGCGCCAGGTGGTGGGGCGTCGGGTACCGTTCGAGAAAACGCGGGTAGTAACCGAGTACTCGCGACACCTGGGTCTGCTGGAGCATGAATTCGGAGACCACGATGGCCCAGGGATCGCGGGTTCGCCGCCAGGGAAGGTCCCGGCCGGCGCGCCTGAACCACGCCGTCAGGCGCCGCCGAAAGATGGCGGCGCGAGGGTTGGGTTTTGCCTTCATCGCCGGTAGCATACAGGCTGGTTATGAGCGCGTCTATCCCGGCGAGCATCACGCCACCGCTTTTCGTTCGCTTGCTGCGCCGCCTGGGACGGGGCGCGGTGCGCATCCTCACGCAGGTCGGGCGGTTCGGCATGCTCGTCGTCGAGCTGTTCCGCGCCCTCCCCGAATACCGGCAGTGGTTTCCGCGCGCGCTGGAGCAGTGCGAGGCGGTCGGCTACGGGTCGCTCTTCATCGTCATCCTGACTTCGGGCTTCGCGGGCGCGGTGACCTCGCTCCAGGCGGGGTACCAGTTCACCGGCAGCGTTCCGGTCTACGTGATGGGCGCGGTGGTCGCCGAGAGCATCATCCTCGAGCTGGCCCCGGTGCTCACCGGCCTGATTCTCGCCGGCCGGATCGGCGCTCGTTATGCAGCCGAGCTGGGGACGATGCGCGTCACCGAGCAGATCGATGCGCTCGAGGCGCTGGGCCGCAATCCGGTCTCCCACCTGCTGATCCCGCGCATCGTGGCCGGCGTGCTGATGGTCCCGGCCCTGGTGATGCTGGCCAACGTCTGCGGATTGGCGATGGGCTGGCTGGTGTCGAAGAGCTCGCTGGGAATCACCGACGCCGACTTCATCTACGGCTCGCGCTATTTCTTCCGCAGCTTCGACCTCTGGTATTCGCTGATCAAGGCGGAGGTGTTCGGGATCGTGGTGACGCTGGTGCCCTGTTACGTCGGCTTCACCGCCGAGTCGGGCGCGGAAGGTGTGGGGCGCGCGACGACGACCGCCGTCGTGATTTCGAGCGTCGGCATCCTGATCCTCGACACGGTGCTGGCGAGGATCCTGCTGCCTTCATGATCGAGCTCAAGGATGTGCACAAGTCGTTCGGCCGGCAGGTGGTGCTCGACGGCGTCGACTTCACGGTGGAGCAGGGACAGACGGTCGCCCTCCTCGGCCCGTCGGGGACCGGCAAGAGCGTGCTCCTCAAGCACATCGTCGGTCTGCTGATGCCTGACAGCGGCGATGTGATCGTCGATGGCAACTCGGTTCCACGGATGACCCGCAAGCAGCTGACGGCGT
>DASXPG010000154.1:0-22529 GCA_036493755.1 Gemmatimonadales bacterium | reverse complement strand
ATCGACGCGCCGCCCTGCCCCTGGTACGAAACCGTCTCCGGCTGCCCGTAGGCCCCGGCCTTCACCACGAAGACGCCCGGGATCCGCTCCAGCAATTCGCCCAGGGAGATCGCCCCGGACCAGCGCAGCTCATCGGGATTGAAGATGACGCGCGTCTCTCCCGGCCGCGGCCCCGCGCCGTTGCCTAACGATGGCATGACGGGCCGCAGCGAGTCGGGATTCACCGAGTCGGGAAGGACCTTCGAGGTGTCCCGCGGGGTGACGGGCTGGTCGGGATGGGGATTCTGGGTGCTGTCGGCGCGGCGCGAAGCCGCCGCGCTGTCGATGATGATGCGCGGCACCGGCTGCGCGGTGTCGGCGGGGTTCGGGACGCGGGGCGCGGGGTGCGTGGTATCCGGCCGCGTCGGCTGCTGCGCGCCGAGCACGCCTGAAAACGACGCGAGACTCAGAACCACGAGTCCCGCGCCCCGCATCCCGCGCTCCGCAACCCGAATCAGCCAGCCCGCCCCAACGCGAACTCCACGAACAGCCTCGTCGGGACCCCCGCCGGTCCCTTCGGCAGCGGCGGCGAATCCGAGTCGGTGTAGGCCGTGCCGGCGACATCCAGGTGAACCCACGGATAGCCGTCCACGAACTCGCGCAGGAACCAGCCGGCGGTGATCGTCCCGGCGGGCCGGCCGCCGCTGTTCTTCACATCGGCGATATCGGACTTGTTCTGGTCGCGGAACTCGTCGTACATCGGCAGCGGCCACACCCGCTCGCCGGAACGGTCGGCGGCGCGCCGGACTTCTTCCACCAGCGCTTCGTCGTTCCCCATGATCGGCGCCGCCTGGTGCCCGGTCACGAAGATCGCCGCGCCGGTGAGCGTCGCCGCGTCGAGCACCGCCGCCGGCTTGAAGCGCCTGACGTACGACAGCGCATCGGCCAGAATGAGCCGTCCCTCGGCATCGGTATTCACGATCTCGATGTGCTTGCCGAAGTGGCTCTTTATCACGTCGGCGGGCCGGATCGCCGTACCGCTGGGCATGTTGTCGCACGAGGGCACTACGCCGATGACATTGACCTTCGGCTTGATCTTCCCGATGGCCTCCATCGCGCCGAGGACCGCCGCCCCGCCCGACATGTCGTACTTCATGTCTTCCATGCCGGCTGCGGGCTTTATGGAGATGCCGCCGGTGTCGAAGGTGATCCCCTTCCCGACCAGCACCACCGGAGCCGCATCGCCATTGCCCTTGTATTCCAGGGTCATGAAGCGGGGCTCGGTCGCCGAGCCCTGGGCAACGGCGAGCAGCGCGCCCATCCCCTCCTTTTCGATGGCCGCCTTGTCCAGGACCGTCACCGTCAGGCCGTGACGCTTGCCGATCTCTTCGGCGGTCTGCGCCAGGAAAACCGGCGTGCACTGGTTAGGCGGCAGGAACTGGAGCCGGCGCGCCAGCGACTGGCCGTCGGCGATGGCCTGGCCGATGCGGTAGCCCTCTTCGGCGTCGGTCTTCTCGTCCGGATTCACGACCAGCGCGATCGAGGTCACGGGGAGTTTCTTCTCTTCCGGCGGCACCTTCAGCTCGTCGAAGAACCACGCACCCTGCCCCATCCCCTCGGCGGCGGCTTGTGCGAGATCGCGCGAGGCGAGCTTCCCGCGCAGCGACTTCGGCATCGCGAAGGCGATGGCCCCGCTGCCGTAGGAGCGGGCGCGCCGGGCGGCGATGGCGGCGGCGCGCCGCACCTGCGTGCGGCCCACGTCCTCCGCCTTCCCCACGCCGATGAGCAGCATGCGCTGCGGGCCGGCGCCGGTGAGATAGCTGTTCCACCCTTCGTCCCGCGCGCCATTGAAGTCGCCGGACTCGAAGAGCCGCTTCAGCGCGCCATTCGCCGCCGCATCGAAGACCGCCAGCTCGGCCGGTAACTTCTTCTCGGACTGCTTGGGTACGGCAATGGCGAGCAGCGGCACCGGCCAGGGTGACTTGGCCGCGAGCGCAGAAAGATCGATTGGCAGTAGGTGGTAGTTCATCAGGACATGCACTCAATGATTTTGTCGGCGAAGGCCGACGTGGGTACTTCGGTCGCGCCGACGGTCTGGCGCGCGAGGTCGTAGGTGACGTGTCCCGAGTTGATCGCTCCCTCGAATCCGCGCATGATCGCGTGGCTCACATCGTCCCAGTCGAGGTGCTCGAACATCATCACGCCGGAAAGAATCACGCCGCCCGGATTGATCTTGTCCTGGTCGGCGTACTTGGGGGCGGTGCCGTGGGTGGCCTCGAAGACGGCGAAGCCGTCGCCGATGTTGGCTCCCGGCGCGATTCCCAGCCCGCCGACCTGCGCGGCGCAGGCATCGCTGAGGTAGTCGCCGTTGAGGTTCGGCGTCGCCAGGATGCTGTATTCCTTGGGCCGCAGCAGCAGCTGCTGGAAGGCGCTGTCGGCGATGCGGTCGTTGATGACGATCGGGGCACCGGGAGACCGGGGGACCGCGGGACCGGGAGGCAAATCTTTTTCCGGGATCGTTTTCCCGGCGAAGCGCTCACGCGCGACCTGGTAACCCCAGTCGCGGAAGGCGCCCTCGGTGAACTTCATGATGTTGCCCTTGTGGACCAGCGTCACCGGCGAGCGGCCGCGATTGAGCGCGACCTCGATGGCCTTGGTGATCAGCCGCTTGCTGCCGAATTCGCTCATCGGCTTGATGCCGATCGCGCTGTTCTCGCGGATCCTGGCCTTGAACTCGCCCATCAGCATGTCGCGGATCTTGTTCGCTTCGGGCGACCCTGCCGCGTATTCGATGCCGGCGTAGACGTCCTCGGTGTTCTCGCGGAAGATCACCACGTCGAGGTCCTGCGGCCGTTTGACCGGCGCCGGAACGCCCTCGAAGTAGCGCACCGGCCGCACGCAGGCGTAGAGATCGAGGAGCTGGCGCAGCGCGACGTTCAGGGAGCGTATACCGGTGCCCACCGGCGTAGTGAGCGGCCCCTTGATCGCCACCCGGTACTGCTGGATCGCTTTCAGGGTGTCGTCGGGCAGCCAGGAGCCGGTTTCCTTGAAGGCCTTTTCGCCGGCCAGGATTTCCAGCCACTCGATCTTTCGCTTGCCGCCCGACGTCATGTGCACCGCGGCATCGAAGACGCGTTTGCTGGCGCGCCAGATGTCGCGCCCGGTGCCGTCGCCTTCGATGAATGGGATGATGGGGTTGTCCGGCATGGTGTATTCGCCGGCCGCCCATCTGATCGTCTGCCCCGAGACGTTTGTCATGGACTACAAGACTAATACCGGCTAGCGCCGTTCGCCGGTGTCGAGCATGACTCCCAGCGCGAGGGCCAGCCGCCGGTCGAAGGTCCGCTTGGGATCGTCGGAAAGATCGAGGACGTAGCGGTCGAGGATGGTCATCTTGCGGTTGAACTCGCCGATCTTGTCGTCGGCATCGGTCATGAACACGAAGTTGGTGCGCAGCAGGCCGAAGAGGGGGCCGATGAAACGGCGCAGGAAGGCCTTCAGCCGGGAGTCCTCGATGGCCATCATGATCTCCTTGCCGTCGGGGCCGGTCATGATCCAGCGCTTCCGGATGAAGTTGTAGAGATAGTTCTTCTCCAGCTTGGCCAGCTTCTTCCCCTTGTCGTCGCGCACGGTGAAGGTGGCGATGATCGGCTGGAATTTCTTGTCCTGCAGCACGGTGAGCAGCGGTTCGCCGAGCGATTCGTCGCGATAGAAGGACGTGTGCCGCAGGGCCGAGAGAGGTAGCGCCGCCAGGACCGTAATGGGCAGGCAACCGACGGCGCCGATCATGCCGAAGATCGCGGCGCCGACGCCGTGTTGCGGGGCGAGCGCAAAGCAGGCCGCGAACCAGGCGATGCCGGCGAGCGCCCCAACGAACAGACTACCGAGGTTGCGCAGGAAGTGCCGCGGCCGGACCACGAAGAGCAGCGCATTCCCCGCCTCGTCGGTGATGGCGTACTTCTCGTCGAGCCGGATCTTCTGCCGCACCAGGAAGACATCGCGCTCGAAGGCGGCATCGGCCTGCCCCGGCCGCGCCGGAGCCGCCGGCACCACGATCTCCTTACGGCAATCGGGACAGGTGATGGTCTGGCCGGCGTACTGATCCTCGAACTGGAAGACCCGTCCGCAGGTGCAGGTCAAATCAATCGCCATGGTCCGCCTCCCCAGGGATTACCGGCCGGCTGGTGGTGCGACGCTCGCGCAGCACGCCCGTGCCGGTCGCGCCGATGAACAGCAGCCCGATGCCGATCCAGACGAATTCCCGCAGCCGCTGCACGATGGCGGCGAAGACGCCGAGGGACGGATCGAGGCCCAGCATCTGGAAAATCAGGAAGAAGCTCCCCTCCTTGACGCCGGCTTCCAGCGGCACGAAGAAAACGATGTTCACCGCCAGCAGACCGAACGCCCCGATCACGAATGCCTGTAGCGGCCCGATGTCGAGCCCGATGGCGCGCCCCATGATCCAGAATTCGCCGGTCGAGAGAATGCGGCCGACTGTGTCGAGGCCTGCCGCCAGGAAGAACCGGCGCGGATCCCTCTGGTAGAAGCCGGTAATCAGCCCGTCCAGCTCCTCGATGCGCAGGCGCTGCTTCTCCAGCGGTGCGGCCAGCCGGCCCAGGAGCGGGATGCCGCGCACCAGCTTGAGCAGCGGCGCCACGACCCCCTGCTGGTGGCGCATGAAGATGAAGATGATCAGCGCCGCGATGACCGCGCCGGTCATCAGCAGTGGCACCAGGACCGGCGCCGGCAGCCGCACCAGGATGATCATGCCGACGATGCCGAGCAGCCAGGTCAGCATGTTGCTCAGCGCGTGGATCATGTAGTAGGTGACGATCGAGCTGGTGGCCCGCGGCCCCCCCAGCCAGGGTGCGACCGACGTGGTGCGGTAGACCTCGCCGCCGACCTGCGCCAACGGTGTGACCAGGTTCACCGCGAAGCTGGAGACGCTGATGAGGAAGGTGCGCCAGAAGGGGGGCCGGGTCGGCGCGTCGGCCATCGTCACGTGCCAGGCGCCGGCGTAACAGCCGTGGACTGGAATCCAGAGCAGCAGAATCGGGAGGAGGGTCCAGCCGGCTTTCCGGAAGTCCTGGACGAGGCGGCCAAGGCCTACCCGCCACAAGAGGAAGGCGAAGACCACACCGCCGGCGGCGAAAACCAGTAGCCGCCAGCGATGCTTCAGTGGCATTGCGCTACGGATTCGTGACGCCGTTCCAGTTGACGGTCGGTAGCGTCGCACCGGTCCGGGTGTAGTCAGCGGCCCCGGCCGTGAAGGAAGCCGGCAACGAACCAGCCGGGAATGTGAATGTGCCCGGGGCGCCCGCCCCGACGGTGTTGGCGGAGAAGTAGTGCCCGCTGGTGTGGGCCGAATTGAAGTTCATGCCGTTGATCGTCACCTGAGCGGCCGCATTGCGGAACATCGTCAGGAACGTGGACGTCGGGTCCATGTTCCGGAACTGGATGGTGCTCAGCGACTGGGTCGCGGCGCCGCTGGACAGCGTGAGCGTCGCGCCGTTGAAGATGGTGTTGGAGAGGCTTACGAAGCCCGTGCTGTCGGCGGTGACCGCGATACCCGCGCTGCCGCTGACGGTGTCGGCGATAAGCAGGCTCGTGTCCCCGATCTCCGCCGCCTGGATGCTGGTCAGCAGGTTGATCGACACCGGCCCGGGACTCCCGAACAGATGCACCTGCCCGAAACGCGAGTTGGTCGCGCCGGTGCCGAAGTCGGGCATGCTCACCGTGCGCCGGGTGGTGTTGTTGAACTCGATGTTGAACGCGGCGGCGGCCTGGAAGGCGGATGTACTGCCGCCACCCTCGGTGAAGTTGCCGGCGAGTCTGAGGGTGCCTCCGCTCAACGTCGACGATCCGCCCGCGAAGGTCGCGTTGCCGGCGACCTTCACCAGGTCGCTGGCGTTGACCATCGAGAGTTTGCCGCCATTGCTGGTCACCAGACGGCCGCCGACGTTGGTGACCGACGAGCCCTGGGGCGAGAACTGCCCCGCCGCGCCATCCGCGATGAGGTCGGCGGCGAGGGTGAGGGTGCTGCTAGCTGCCAGCACCACCGCGTTGGCCGCGCGGAAACTCTTGAAGGTGAAGCCGGTCAGCTGGATCAGGCCGGCAACGTTGTAGACCGTGGTGTCGGGATTGATGCCGACGCCGGGCAGGAAACCCACCGACGGCAGGGCGCCGAAAGCCAGCGAGCTGAGCTGGAGCGTTGGACTTGTCGTGCTCACCAGCGCGTGGAAGACGCCGGGCGCGTTCACCGTGACGTGGGCCGTTGCGCCCGTGATGTCGGTGGAGTTCTGGAGCGACCAGCCGCGGTTGATCGTGGCATCGGTAAGGAACTGGACGGTGCCCCGCGTACCGACGCTGCGGTCGGTGATCAGCGAATCGAAGAACGACGTCGTCGGGCTCGCGAAACTGACGGTCTGGATGACCGCGCTGCCCGGCAGGTCGAAGCGCGTGCGGTACGCGGTGCTCGGCGCGAAGCTCGCGGGCGAGGCGAACCCGACCTGCGAGAAATTGCCCTTCAGGTCGAGGAGGCCGGCCGTCAGAAGGCCGGTCGTCGAATTGCCGGCGAACGTCGCGTTGCCACCCACTCCAAGGCTGTCCGCGGCGTTATGCATCGTCAGCGTGCCGGTACCGGTGGTACGGAAGTTTCCGGGAACCGCGATGTGGAAGCCGGCAAGATTCAGCGTTCCGCTGGAAACCTCGAGGTCCTTGGTTAGCGTGACGGCCTTGCCGAACGATGCCGCGCCCGCGGACTGTGCCGCCCTGATGCTCTGGAAGATGTAGTGCTGGGTTCCACCGGGGGCGGAGTCGATGATGGTCTGGCCGCTTCCGGCGAACACGACGGTATCCACGTTGATCACGTTGGAATCGATGATGTTGGCCACGTTGGCGACCAGCACCATCGGCGACTGCATCGAGACGCTGCCCGAGGACGCGCCCGCGACCGTGTCGGCGATCAGGTGCGACATCGGAGATGCGATGCCGTGGATGCTGTAGGTGCCGCCCAGCATCGAGAAGAAGGTGGTTTTCACATCGGTATTCAGTGTCAGCGTCTGACCCGCGTTCCGGGCGATCAGCAGCCGGCGGAAGAAGCTGTTCACCGGATCGGCAAAGCCGACCGAGGTGGAATTGCCTTCCAACCGCACGCGATGGGCAACCGTCGCCGATTGTGCCGTGCCCTTGAAGTTGGCCGCTCCGGTCTGGGAGAAGCTGCCGGTGGTGCGGATCACACCGGCGTTCGTCGTTCCGAGACCGCCGCCGAAGCTCACGTTGCCGGCGACGTTCAGCGAGTCGTTGTTGGTCGCCGAGGTCTGCGAGAACGTTCCCGATGCCAGGGTCGCAAAGTTACCGGTCACGCTGATGGTATTGCCGCCCATCGCCAGGCTTCCGGTTCCGGTAATGGTCAGCGAACCGATGGTCATCGGGCCCTGCGAGTTGAAGGTGCCGCTGTTGAGCTGGATGGCACCGGCGCCGGTAATGCTCGAGGCAGCGGTGTACGTGATGACGCCGCCGTTCTGGAGCAGCTGCGTGCCCGTGCCGACCGTCGTTGCTCCGGTAAAGTTGCAGGTGTTGGCGCCGCCGCCGCACTGCACGTCCAGGTTGCCGGTGCCGCTGATGTTCCACGCGCCGTTGCCGGTCACCGGGACATTGACGACGAAGCCCGCCGTACCCGTGCTCCGGTTCACCGTGCCGAGATTGTCGAAGGTCGCGGTGCCGCCCTGGTTCAGCGAGATCGTCGGATTGGTGTTGGTCACGTTGAACGTCGCGCCGCTCTGGACGCGGATGATGGCACCCAGGCCGGTATTGATGGTCGGTGCTGCGGCACCCGACCAGGTGTTGTTGGTGCCGTCCATCTCCAGCAGGTGCGTACCCGCCAAGGTGCGGACGGCGGTGGTCAGGATGTTGAGATTTCCGCTCGCCAGGATGCGCGTCGTGCCGCCGAGGCCGTTGTTGTTCGACGTGATGTTGCCGCCATTCCAGTTCATCGTGCCGCTGATCGTCAGCAGGCCCTCGTTGAGGAGCTGGCCGCCGTTGAGATCGAAATTGGTCAAGGTAAGCGCGCCGGTCGCCGTGTTGCTGTCGGGATTCATCTGGCCGCCGGCCACGACGTACTTGCCGGCGCCGCTGAAGGTGGTGCCCTGCTTGAAGGTCACACTGCCGAGGGTCTGTCCGAAGGTCGCGCCGGCAGCGATGGACTTGCCGGTCCCCGTCCCCAGGCGCGCGCCACCGTTCACGTTGAAGTTGCCGCTGGTGATGGACGTCGTTCCCACCGTGTCCTGATAGAAGGCGGTCCAGTTCGCGGTCGGTGCGCTGCTGGTGAAGGTGCCCTGATTGTCGAACGTGGACACGCCGCCCAGGTTCAGCGACAGGTCGGCCGAAGCCGAGAGCGCCAGGCTTCCGGTGGGCAGAACCCGCATGACCGCGCTCTGGCCCGAGCTCAGGACGAAGCCGCCCGTCCAGGTTCCGGTGCCGCCGATTTCGAGCGTATGGCTGGCGAAGTTGCGCGCCGTCGCCGTGGTGATCGCGAGTGTGCCGCCGGAAAGCGATCGCAGCGTGCCGCTGCCGCCGGAGATGTCGCCGCCGCTCCAGGTGGTGGCGCCCGAGACCGTGAAGAGACCAGTACCGCCGAAGGCACCGCCGGAGACCGACAAGCTGCTCGAGGTACCGGTGCCCGCGCCCTGGTAGTTATAGAAGCCGCCGCTGACCTGAGTGGCGCCGGTCACGGACCACGTGCCACTGGCATTCACCACGCCGCCGCTCACCAGCATCGTGCCGGTACCAGTCAGCGTGCCCAGGTTGCTCAGAGTGTGGGTGCCGTTGTTGAAGTCGATCGTGCCAGGCGCGGTAGATGTATAAGCACCGTCCGACTGGCCGGCGCCCGTGCCGTTCGAGAGCCGCAGCGTTCCCGACGTGACGATGATCTGGCCGTCGTTGTCGGTCTGGACGTTGATGATCGCGGGATTGACGCTCGTGGTGCGCGTCAGCAGGCCGCCCGTCTGGACCTGGAGCTGGGTGACGGCGCCGCCCTGGTTCTGAAGGAGCTGGGGGTCGCCCTGGATCGCCAGCGTGCCGCCGTTCTGCACCCGGAGAATCGCGCCCAGGCCGGTATTGATCGTCTGGGTGCCCGACCAGGAGCTTGGACCAGCGAGCTCGACGACAAAGTTGGTGAATGTCGCGGAGGTGCCGGGGTTGATCGTGGCCGTGGCACTGGCGTTCATGTGCAGCGTGCCGCCGCTGCCCTGGATGTTGCCGTTGGCCCACGTGAAACCGTTGAGCACGGTGATCAGGCCCGACCCGCCCAGCGTGCCGCCCGACAGCAGCAGCGAGGGGATGGTGGCATTCGAGCCGTTATAGTCGAACCCGCCGCCGCTGATCGTCGTCGTACCGGTCTGCGCCATCGCGCCGGCATCGTTGACCGCGCCGCCATCGATCAGGATCGACCCATTGCCGTTGATCGTGCCCGCCGAGCCCAGGCTGTGCACGCCACCGAAGAACTCGATGGTGCCTGGCGATGTCGCGGTGTAGACACCATCCGCGGTGTTCGCTCCCGCGGAGCCGCCGTCGAGGCGCAACGTGCCGCTGCTTGCCGTGATCTGCGCATCGTTGTCGACCTGCACCTGGAGATCAGCCGTGCCGACGCCGACGGTGCGCGTGATGGTCCCGAGGTTGTGAATCAGGGTGGTGCCACCCTGGTTGTTCTGCAGATTGAAGTTGCTCTGGAGGTTGAGCGTGCCGGCCGCCTCCACGATGATCGTCGCACCCAGCCCGCTGTTGACCGCGCCGGCGCCCAGCCACTGCGTTGGCCCGCTCAGGTCGAGGGTCATGTTGGTGAACGCGGCGGTCGCCGCCAGGTTGATCGTCCCGGAAGCCGCGGACGTCACCTGAATAATCGCGCCGGAGCCGCCGCCGGAACCGGCAAAATTGCCGCCGGTCCAGCTGAAGGACTTGTTGACCGCCATCACGCCGCCCACCGACCCGCCGATGCTGCCGCTCGTCTCCTGTAGCGTGTCGATCGACATGACGGGGCCAAGGACGGCCATGTTGCCGCCCTGCACCACGAGGGAGCCCGTCCCGCTCCAGTTGGAGGTGGCATTGACCGTACCCGCGGACACCGTGATCTGCCCGGCCGAGCTCACCGGTCCGGCGAGCGCCTGCGTGCCGCCGCCGAAATCGAGCCGCGTGCCCGCGGCCACGTTGTACGAGCCGGTTGATCCGCCGCCGCCAGCCAGCGCCAGGATGCCGCTGGTCACGCTGATGCTCCCGGCATTGTTCACCACGCCGCCGAAATTGAACGGAAGCGTGCTCGTCGAGCGCGTCATCGAGGCGCCGGTGAGGATGTTCAGGGAAGTCGTTCCGCCCTGGTTGACGTTCACCACCGGATCGCCCCGAACATCCAGCGTGCCGCCCGAGAGGATCGTGAGCGATGCGCCGATGCCGGAATTGTAGGTCGGGGTGCCGGTCCAGGTCGCGGCGCCGCCGACGGAGATCGCCGTTCTGACCCAGGCCTGGGGAGTCCCGCTGCCGCTGATCGTCGTCGCGCCGCTCGGGATGGTGATCGCACCCGTCATCGCCAGGTCGCCACCGGTCCAATCGAAGCCGCCCAGCAGCGTGAGCGCCCCGGTGCCGACGATGGTGCCGCCGGAGAACGACAGCTTGCCGTGCGTGGTGAAGACGTTGCTGGTGCTCAGCGTCAGCGTATTCCCGGGGACCACGAGGGTCTGGGTCCCGATTGGCGCGCCGACACCCAGCGCCACCGGCGAAGCGTTGACGTCCATGGTCACGGTGTACGTGCCCGACTGCGCAATGGCGACGGTGTCGGTCGCAACCGGCACTGCGCCCTTGCTCCAGTTGGACGCCAATCCCCAGTTGCCGCCCGCCGTATTGATCCACGCGTTCACGCCCGCCGGCGCGACCACGTTGAACGTGCCGCTGGTGCCGTTGCTGAGACCGCTCGCCGACGCGCTGAGGGTGTAGCCGGCGCCGATGTTGTCGATCGATATACCGCTGAACGTCGCGACGCCGTTGACCGCGGTCGCGGTGGCGGTGCCGGAAAGCGTCCCCGACGCCGGATTGCTGCCCAGCGCCACGGTGATGTTGCCGCTGAACCCGGTCACGACGCTGCCGACCGCGTCGGTCGCGGCCACCGTGAAGCCGAACGGCGTCTGGAAATTGGCGGCGGCCGGTGGCTGGGTGCCGAACTTGAGCGTCGAGGCCGCGCCGGAGCCGATGTTGAAGGCGCTCGACGTCGCCCCCACCAGGCCGCTGGAGGTGAAGTTCAGCGTGTAGCCGGTGCCCGCGTTGTTGATGCTCAGGTTGCTGAAGGTCGCGATGCCGTTGACGGCCGCGACGCTCAGGGTGCCGCTCAGCGTGCCGCCGCCGGCGTTGTTCAGGATCGCCGCCGTCACCGTGTTGGTGGCCGAGCTGACCAGGTTGCCGAAGGTGTCCTGGATCGCGACGGTGATGGCCGGTGTGATGACCTGGCCCGGGTTCGCGCTGCTCGGCTGCTGGGTAATGAAGAGCTGTTTCGGACCGGCGCCCGCGATGTTGAACAGGGCGCTGGTATCGGGCGCGAGTGCGCCGCTGGTCGCGATGACGGTGTAGCCGATGCCCTGGTTATTGAGCGAGAGATTGCCGAACGTCGCCACGCCGTTGACGGCAGCGACGGTCAGCGTTCCCGACAGCGTCGAGCCGCCGGGATTGGCGCCCAGCGCCAGGACCACGTTGCCGGTGAATGTGGTGACGATGTTTCCGAAATTATCCAGCCCGCTGACCTTCACCGCCGGCGCGATGCTCGCGGCAGCCTGCGCGTTGGTGGGCTGCTGAGCATAGCCGAGCTTCGCGAGGGCGCCCGCTGTCGCGGTGCCGGTGAAGCCGACGGTCGCGGGCGCGAGACTCGCCGCGGTCGCGCTGGCACCCTGCGCCCCGGCGCCGGTTCCCATCGTCCAGGCGGTGTGTGCGTCGCCGTTGGCGTCGGTCGTATCGACCAGCTTCGACAGCGAACCGCCGCCCGAGGTGACAGCGAAAGTCACCGGGATTCCTTGCACCCCAAGTCCGTCGCTGCCATTCACCCGCGCCACCAGCGGTTGCGCCAGTGGACTACCCACGCCGGCAGTCTGCCCATTGCCACCTTGGATCACCAGGGCAGTCGGCTTGGGCTGCACCAGCAATGGACGCGTCACCGGCGGCGGCGGGGTCAGCAACGCCGCGGTAATCGTCACATTGCCGCGCTGGATACCGGCGATCACCGTTCCCGCGGCCTTGTTCAGCACCCGGACCCTGGTCGAGTCCGACGACGTCCAGTAAATGGGCGTATTCGGTATGGTCACGCCCTGGCTGTCGAACGCCTCGGCGACATACGTGATGGTATCCTGGAAAAAAGCCGTCGACGGTGTGGGGCCCAGGAACCGCACGCCGGCGGCATGCGACCCGGTGCCGACATAGGTGAGGACCGGCGTCGCCGTCGTCCCCTGCCCGGTCGTCGAGGCGGTGATCGTCGTGGGGCCGGAGTGGAAGACAATGGAATGCGTGGATCCGTTGATCAGGTCCATCGTCAGCGCGAACTGCTCGTTTACCCCCTGGACGGTGACGACCAGGTTGAGCGTCAGCGTATCGAGATTGGCGGGAAAGAAGACCGTGGTGTCGAGGGCCACCGAGGAGTCGGCGGGCCGGACCAGGTGCACGTGCACGCTGTCGAAGGTGACAATGGCCGCGGCGCGCTTATCCATCACCGGGGCGATGGAGAAGCGGCCCTGCCGGACGGGTCCCGGCCCGGTGCTGTCCCCGAAGCACGAGGCCAGCGCCAGAACCGCGATGAGGCCCGCGGTCCGTTTCAGAAAAAAAGTGTTCGTCAAAGTTGTGTGTGTAAAATGCGCCCCGGGGGTCGGGCGCGTCAAATAGTTTAGCGATTCCCACTTCCACTGATTGTGATCACGGTCACGACTCAGCTACAACCCGATGCTCAGCCCCGCGAGGTCCGTTTCAGGGCGCCCTCGGCGGCTTCGCGAGCCAGTTTGGCGCGGCGGTTGAACATCCCACCCTGTTTCGTGGTCCGTTCCAGCGCCTGAATCGTCTCTGGCGTGTTGATCCGGGCCAGCGCGCCGCAGATCTCCTTCAGCGCATCGGGATCTTCTTCGATCTCGAGCTGGCTCATCAACGGGGCGCCGAAGGTAGCCGCGTGGGCACTGCCGACCAGCGAAGCGACCAGCGCACGCAGGTCCGGAGCGGCGCCCTTCAAGGCGTTGCGCACCGGTTCCATCGCCTGCGGCGTGCCGATTTTCGCGAGCGCGATGGCGGCGGCGCGGCGCACGCGCGGGTCCTGGTGGTCGAGCAGCTTGCCGAGATCGGGGATGGCCAGCTCGAGCTTCATCTCTCCCACCAGCTCGGCGATGTTGCGCACCACGAACCACTGATGATGGGTGAGCATCCGCGGGATCTGCTCACGACCCTGGGGCATGGCGCGCAGCGCATTCATGTAGGCGCGGCGTTCCTTGATGTTGTCCGCATCGATGAGCAGAGTGAGAAACACATCGGTCGCTTCGGCGCCGGCATGGGGCAGCACCAGCGCGGTCTCATCGGCGTAGGCGGGATCCTTGATGACGGGCGCGAGCTGGAGCAGCGCATCGCGGCTCAGGATCCGGCGCATGGTGATGCGGTACGAGTTCTGCGGCGTCCCCTCGGCGGCACCCTGGGACAGCCCGACCACCATCGCGAGCATCCTCATGACGTCACCGCCCTGACCCTGGTTGATCGCGACCTGGGCCGCTTCGGCGAGGCGGGTGAGCCGCTCGAGGATGTCGCCGTCGTGCGGGCGGCGCGCGACCCGGATCAGCGCCATGCCTAACGGGGTGTCGGCGGGGATCGGGATTCCGGGGGCCGGCGCGTCGTTGACCGGAGGGGGCGGCGGCGGGGCGGCCGGCGCCTCGGGCTCCGCGGTGAAGCCGAGGTCGATCTCCTGCATCATCGAATTCTTGTTGCCCGAGGAGTTCAGGGCGTCCCAGGCCTCGAGGACCTCGGCCGAGTCGTCCTTGGGTCCGCGCGCCTTGGCCGCCGCTCCGGGGACCCGCGGCGCTTCCTGCTGGACGTCTTCGAACAACAGGGAAAGGCTGTTGCGTTTCTTCGCCGGATTTTCATCGGAGAGGAGCACCATGATCTTCTGCGATTTCGCGTCGCGGAGCCGCTCCTTCACCTGCGCCACACCATACGGTCCCTCGGCGAGGCCCCGGATGAGCGCCAGCAGCTCGGCGGGCTCGGCGTTCCGGCCGATGGCGATCTCGGAGATGTTGTGGGCCGCCATGCGCGCCGAGAGACCGCCGGCGAACGGCAGGCCGGCGTCGATCTGCACGTCGTCGACGCTGAGGATGCCGTCGTAGCTGCGAACGGTCGCGGAGCCGGCGGCGGCCAGGGTGACCAGCGCCCGCAGCGCCGCCTTCTGCTGCTCCTTGGCGTCGCTCTTGCGCATGAGGTCCACGCCGCGCGCCAGCGTGGCGGCAAAAATCTCGTTGTTGAACATCAGGCCGGAGGTGCCGCGGCCGGGATGGTCTTGAGGGCCTCTTCGGCAGCCTCGCGCAGAACCCTGCCACGCCGGGAGAAGATCGTCTTCGAGGCGCTCATTTTCTCGAGCACCCGCTTGGCTTCCGGCGTGCCGATGCGGCCGATGGCCTTGACCATTTCGCGCGCGATGTCGTTGTCCTCGTCGCTTTCGGCGAAGGTTGCCAGCGGCACGGTGAGGGCACGGGCCTGAAAGCCGGCGATGTTGGTCACCACCAGGGCTTTCATTTCCCGCGGCCCGGTGCTGAGGATGCCGCGGATCGGCTCGATGGTACCGACGGTGCCGATCTTGGCCATCGCCACCAGCGCGGCGCGCTTGACGCGGTCGTCACCGTGCTCGACCAGGCGCGCCAGGTAGGGAACGGCGCCGTCGAGCTTGGCCTCGCCCGCGAGCTCGGCGATGTTGCGGGTGAGCTGCCAATCGCCGCGCGATGACAGCATCGACAACAGTTTATCCGACCCCTGCGGAATCTCCTTCAAAACTTCGAAGTACAGCAGCCGCTCACCGATGTTGTGGGCCTGCACGATGAGATCCACCAGCAGTCCGCTTGCCGCCTCGCCGCCACGGCGCAGCACCACCGCCGCCCGCGCGCGGCGCCGTTGCTCGAGGAGATAGGGCGCGGCCTTGGCCAGTGCCGCCCTGGTCAGCGTGCGGCTCATGATCACGTGATAGGTGCCGCGCACTCCGGGGTCGGGCGCCTTCGTCTCCAGCTCGATCAGCGCGTTCACCGCGTCCACCGCTTCGGCCACGTTCCCGCGCGAGAACGAATCCTCGATCGAGCGCGCCAGCGGCGTCAGCCGGTTGAGAAGGTCCTTGCCGTAGGGATCCTGGAGGATGTGCGCCAGACCGATGCCTAACGGTGAGGCGGCATGGAGCGTCGGCGGCTGTTGCAGCGACTGCGTGGTCCGGGGCGCCCGGGCCTCGGGCGGCGCCGGCGCCGCTGGCGCGGACGGCGGAGGTGCCGGCGCAGCGGGCGCAGCGGCCGGAGCCTGCGCCACCGGCTCGGCCGGCGCGGCAGGAGGCGTCGGCGGGGCGGCCTGCTCCATCTCCTCGGCGCGGTTGCCCATGATCGCCGCGCGCTCACCCGAGCGGGCGTTGATGTTGATCTGGATCTCGCCGGTGGCGCGGTCCTTGAGGCCAATGTCGACGTGATGATCGACGCTGTGCGCCGCGCCGTGATTGAGGAAGCTGTTCCACTCAGCCAGCGTCGCCTGGTCGGCCTTGACCTTGGCAAAGGCGCCGGACACACCCACCGGCCGGTAACTCGGATCGACCGCCTGGTGAACCACGACCATGACGCGCATCGACGCCGCGTCGCGCAGCCGTTCCTTGAGCCGTCCCTGCCCCGGCTCCGCCGCGAGGGCGAGTGAGAGCGCGAGAAGCTCGGGTGCTTCGGCGCCAATGGCGATCGCCAGCTCGGCGACGCCGTGCGCCGCGAGACGCTCGGTGAATGCCGAGAGTCGCGGATCGGCGGTGGGGATTTCGACCGACTCGACGGTGAGGACGCTACGGTACCAGCGGATCATCGCCGACCGCTCGGCGGCGGCTTCGACCAGCGCACCCAATGCCGCCTTCTGCGGCTCGCCCGGTTCAGGCGAGCGGCGCAGCTGGTCGACCGTGCGAGCCAGCGTGGCGACGTATCGGGTGTTGTCGAGTGCCGTCAGAGAATCATCCGTCCTGATGTTGAGCAACCTGCAAAGGCAATGCCGCATCACAACTTAGATGCGGCGGCCTGATGCATCGCTCCACTACGTTATCACGCTTGGGAACGGAAGGCTACGGAGGTTGATCTATCTCATGCCTCGGCCTGAATTGCTGATGGTAGCCTGCACGGTGGTTGCCGGAGCCTGGAAAACGGGGCCCTGGACGCGAACCGGGCTCGTGGTATTGGTGCTTGATCCGTCGCCGAGCTCTCCATCGCCGTCGTAGCCCCAGCACCAAGCCGACCCGTCAGGTGTCAAGCCACAGGTGTGATAGCCGCCCACGATCAGGCTAACAAAAGTGAACCCGCTCGCCGCCGCCACCGGCGCGCTGCGATTGATGGTGGTTCCGTCGCCGAGCTGGCCATCGCCATTGTAGCCCCAGCAGTAGACCGCCCCGCCCAACGTCAACCCGCAGGCATGATCGGTCCCCATCCCGATGGATTGGAACGTCAGCCCACCCAGCACCGCCACCGGGCTGGATCGATTGGCGGTGGAACCGTCGCCGAGCTCGCCGGCGGAGTTGGAGCCCCAGCAATAGGCGTTCCCGCCGCTGGTCAGACCGCAGGTGCGGTCATCCAGATTCACCGGCGCCGACGCCACGAGTTTCGCGAAGACCAGCCCGCCCGCCACAACAGCCGGCGCGGTGACGGTGCCGCCAAACGAGCCGCTTCCCAGGGCGCCTTGCCCGTTGTAACCCCAGCAGTAGGCGACTCCCGCGGCCGTCAAACCGCAGGTGTGCAGACCGCCGGCCGTTACGCTCGTGAAAGCGAGTCCGCCGGTCACGGTCGCGGGAGCGGCCGAGTCCCCGCTCGTGGCACCGGTGCCGAGCTGGCCGTAGGCATTCTGGCCCCAGCAGTACGCCGCTCCGTTACTGGTCAAGCCGCACGTGTGCGACAGCCCCGCGGTAATGCTCGTGAACGTATGGCCACCCGGAACCGCGATCACTGCGGAGGTCGCACCGCTGTCGCCGAGTTCGCCGTTCGTATTCAATCCCCAGCAGTATGCGGCACCGGCACTCGTCAAACCGCAGGTGTGACCCGCTCCAGCCGACAGACTCACAAGCGCGGGCACCCCGAATACGGCGACCGGCTCGGTTTCATTGGTCGAGAAATCACCAACCTGTCCCTCGCTGTTGTCGCCCCAACAGTAGGTCGCCCCGCCGCCGATCAAGCCGCAGGTGTGGTACCGTCCGGCGCTCATGGCGGTCAACGGGGTGAAAACATTGAAGGCATTGCTGGTGGCCGTGGAGAATCCTGTCCCGGCGGCGGTCAGCGTGTAGCCGATGCCTGCCTTGTCGATCTTCAGGTCGGAGAAAGTCGCGACTCCACTCACGGCAGCCGCGGTTGTGGTCCCTGAAAGCGTGGCGCCGCGAGGGTTGGTGCCCATCCGCACCGTGATGCTGTCGGTCGAGGCGGTCTCCACGTTGCCCTGCGCGTCATGGATCGTCACCTGGATCGCGGGACTGATTGTGGCGGTCATTGTACCGGGGGTCGGTTGAACCGAAAAGCTGAGACCGCCACGGACTGGCTCGGTGCTGCTCGAACAGCCAGCTACCAGCAAGCCGAATGCGCACAGGAGCCGAAGCTGCCAACGGGATGCATGCATGGAGGAACTACGCGTCTGCGGTCCAACACGCTGGCTGGAGCGATGCCCCATGAAACAATGCCCGAGGAGAGACTCGAACTCTCACGCCGTCGCCGGCACGGGATTTTGAGTCCCGCGTGTCTGCCATTTCACCACTCGGGCCGAGGACCAAAGATACCGACGGCGGAACCGGTCCTGCCAGCGGCGGTATGACACAATGGCGCTCCGTTAGGGTGCGTCTTATGTCACTTTGAGGAGGATGTATGTGTCGTTGGCCCGGCCTCGCAACTCGCGCGGCCTTTCTGACCATTATCGCGACGGCCGCTGCGACCGCGGCCCCGCTTGTTGCCCAGCAGGCGCCGGCCCAGCCGGCATTCACCCAGTCCGCGCCGTCCGCTCCCGCTCCCCAGGCCACCCCAGCTGCCGCTCCGGCGTCGAATGATGCCGCGGCCCAGCCGGCCGGTCCGCGCGTGCATCCCGACATGGAGCGCGTGGCGGCGAAGTTCAACACTCCCGATCCGATCCCGCAGGACAACGCCTACGTCAACCACTCGTACCTGATCTACATCCTGGTGGTCGCCGTCCTCGTGGTGCTGCTCGTGATCCTGATCCGGCGCGCCTGACGCCGCAGCGGCAATGCTCGTCCTACCGGCGCAGCAGCGGGTAGTATGATTCCGATTCTCTTGAGCGTCGTCGCCACCTTGCTGGTGGTGACGCTGCTCCGGAATCTGCTGCCGGCCGGGTCGGCGCCGACATACCAGATGTCGACCACGTCCACCGTTGGCTCACCGCAATTCATCCGGGACATGGGCAACCTCCTCGGTCCCGGGTTCGCCGGCGCCAATCGCGTCGACACGTTTACCAATGGCGACGAGATCTTTCCGGCGATGCTCGACGCCATTCATGGCGCCCAGCGCTCGATCAACCTCGAGACCTATCTCTACTGGTCGGGAGGGATCGGTGAGCGGTTCGCCCAGGCTCTGGCCGAGCGGGCCCGCGCCGGCGTCGCCGTCCGGCTGTTGCTGGACTGGGCCGGCGCGTTCAGGGCCAATCGCTCGCTGCTGCGGAGGCTGAAGCAGTCCGGAGTCCACGTGCAGCATTACCGCCCGCTGCGCCTCTTCCTGCTCCACATGATCAACAACCGGACCCACCGAAAACTGCTGATCATCGACGGGAAGATCGGCTTTACGGGAGGCGTGGGTTTCGCCGACAAGTGGAGCGGCCACGCGCAGGATCGGCATCATTGGCGTGACAATCACTACCGCCTCGAGGGACCGGCGGTATCACAAATGCAGTCCGCCTTCCTCGACAACTGGATCCAGACGTCCGGTGAGGTATTGCACGGCGAGGCCTACTTTCCCCAGCTGACACCGGTCGGCGAGGCCCGCGCGCAGGTCTTCAAGAGCTCGGCGCGCCAGGGAAGCGAGAGCATGCGACTGATGTACCTGATGTCGTTCGCCGCCGCGCGCCGCTCGATCCGCATCGAGAATTCCTACTTCGTTCCCGACGATCAGACCGTCCGCGAGCTGGTCCGGGCGCGGGAACGCGGGGTCGAGGTGGAAATCATCGTTCCCGGCCGCTTCATCGACGTCCCCCTGGTGCGCATCGCCTCGCGCTCGCGCTGGGGACCGATGCTGCGCGCCGGCATCCGGATCTATGAATTCCAGCCGACCATGCTCCACTGCAAGGTGCTGGTGGTGGACGACTGCTGGGCCTCGGTCGGCTCGACCAACATCGACAATCGCTCGTTCCGCCTGAACGACGAGGCCAACCTCAACGTCCTCGACGACGACTTCGCGGCGCGGCAGAACCAGCTCTTCGAGGCCGACCGGGCCCGGAGCCGCGAAGTGGTATTGCATCGCTGGCGCGCCCGCCGCCGGGTCTGGCAGGAGTCGCTCGCCGCCCTGGTGAGATCGCAGCTCTAGCTCCGGAAAACACGACGGGGGACCCAGTTTCCCGAGCCCCCGCCGGCACAACCCGCTGAATCAGACCCCCGTCAGTTCAGCGGAAATCCCTGCGCTACTGATCGTCGTTATCGGTATTCCAGCTTTCGAACTGCTGCCGGGCCTGGTCGTAGTTGCGGCTGCCCCAGGCCGAGTTGAAGGTCCGGATGACCTGCCCCGTGGACATGTTGTAGCCGACATCGTTGTTCTGCGCGTTGAGGAACGCAGCGACGGCTTCGCGCGCCAGTGCGTCCTGGCCAGAGCGGCTGCTGAAGTGCAGCACGTCGTCCAGCGTCTTGCCCTGGTAGGCATTACCGCCGAAGACGCTGCTGAACTGCGTATGCGGGGAGTATCCACCGGTGTACGCGCCGTGATGATTCGAATCCTGGTAGTAGCCCGACGTGCAGCCGTGTCCGCCGTGATGCGGCGGGATGAGGTGGTTGTAGAAGGTCACGTTCGCGTTGCCGGCGTCGCTGGACGACACGTTGACGCTGGTCTTCCCCGTCACCTTCTGCGTGCCGCTGGCGTTCGTGATCACGATCGAGTCGAGCACGGTGTTGGAGGCGACGTTCTCGGTCACGGTCACCGTAGTGGCCGAGGTACCGATCACGTGCGTATCGACCACCTTGCAGCCGCCGTCCTGCAGCGTGAACGAGTTGTTGCTCGAACCGCCGTAACCGCCGCCGCTGGAGCCACCGTTGCCCCACGGGTTGTAACTACCACCGCCGCCGGAGCCGCCGCTGCTGCTGCTACCCAGCGTGAACTGCGCCGACGTGCCGATCTTGCACACCGTCACCGTAGTGGGCGGCAGGACCAGGACCTTGAAGCCGAAATCGATGGTGAGATCGATCGAGCTGCTGGTCGGCAACGTGACCGTCGCCGGGCTGCCGTTGTTGTCCGTCGCCGCCGTACCCGCGCCCGTGAGGGTCGGGGTCAGGCCCGACGGCGTCCCGACGCTCACCGTATACGTGCCGGCGGGGAGGTTCGAGAAGAGGTACTTGCCGCTGGCACTCGTGGTCGTCGTCGCCGAGACGGGACCAGTGAGCGTCACCGTCAGGCCCGCGATGCCCGGCTCACCGGCGTCCTGGATGCCATCGCCGTCGGTGTCCTTCCAGACGAAGTCACCGATCTGTCCGGTCGGGGGCGGCGGCGTGCAGCTGAGCGAGCCGGCGTCCTGCGCGGTCAGACCGCCGGTGGCCGTCGCGATCGCGGCCGGATTCGGCTGCGACGTGCAGGCGGCGTTCGGCGTGGTGGTGGTGCTGCTGACCGTGACCGTCGCCGAGGCGCCGGCCGCGATCGAGCCAAGGCTGCAGCTCAAGGCGTTGCTGGTGATCGAGCAGCTGCCCTGCGTAGTGGTGGCCGTCTGCCAGACCAGGCCGCCGTTGCCGGGGAGCGCATCGCCGAGCTGGACGTTGTTCGCCGCGAGGCCGGTACCGGGGTTGCTCACGATGATGTTGTAGCTGACCTGGCTGCCCTGGGTGAAGGTTCCGTTGTCGGGAGTCTTCACGACCTTGAGCTGCGCGGGCGCCGGGGTGCAACTCAGCGAGCCGGCATCCTGTGCGGTCAGCGGGCCGTCGGCCGTGGCGATCGCGGCCGGGTTGGGCTGGAGGGTGCACGCCGCGAGCGGCGTAGTAGTGGTGCTGCTCACCGTGACGGTCGCCGAAGCGCCCGCCGCCAGCGTGCCTAACGAGCACGACAGGTTGTTGCTCGAGAGCGAGCAGCTGCCCTGCGAGGCCGTGGCGGTCTGCCAGACGAGCCCGCCGTTGCCCGGCAGCACGTCGGTGAGCGCGACGTTGGTCGCCGCGAGACCGGTGCCGGTGTTGCTCACCACGATGGTGAAGCTGGCCTGGCCGTTCTGCGCGAAGCTGCCGTTATCCGGCGTCTTGTTGACGCTGAGCTGCGCCGGCGGGATCGGCACGAAGCCGAAGTCGATGGTCAGGTTCGAGCTGCTCGACGTCGCCAGTGTCACGCCCGCCGGGCTGCCGTTGCTGTCGATGGTGGTGTCGGTTCCCTGCACCGAAGGCGTCACCGTGAACCCGGCGGGCGTACCCACCGTCACGGTGTAGTTGCCCGCGGGAAGCCCCGAGAACAGGTACTGGCCCGAACCGTTGGTCGTGGTCGAGGCCGTCACCGGACCGGTCAGCGTTACGGTCTGGCCGCCGATGCCCGGCTCACCCGCATCCTGGATCCCGTTGCCGTTGAGATCGCTCCAGACGAAGTCGCCGATCTCGCCCGTCGGCGGGAGCGGGATGTTCTCGTACTTCACCAGCACGCCGCGGAAGCCGCCCGGTGCCGAGGAGCCGGCGAACGAATCGATCACCGACGGACCCGGAACGATGGTGGTGTCGTAATGGAGCGACGTGATGACGCCGCCCGACGAGGTTCCCGTCACGACGACCTTGATGATGTCCTTGAGCTGGAAACCGGGAGGAATGTTCTCGGTGACATTGACGATGCCGCCCTTGCTGCCCACCGCGGCGACGATCTCGCAGTCGCCGTCATTCTCGCTCACCGAGCCATTGGTAACCTGGATCGGGTTGACCGTCCGGTCCTGGATGACGTAGGTGAAGGTCGTCGACGAGCCGCTCTTGCAGACCTGGAAGTTCTCCGGCGTCGCGACGCCCGAGCCGGGCCGCGGCAGCGGGCCCTCGAGCTGATACTCCGGGGCGCCGATCGCGCTGGTACTGCGGGAGGGCTCGCAACTGGCCACGAGGATGGTAACGGTGGCAAGCGCGGCCAGTGGTCTGGCGAGTCTCATGATCG